>JAYQOO010000001.1:0-183487 GCA_038144855.1 Acidimicrobiia bacterium
CTACCTCGGGTGCGCCAGCGCGGCGTGGAAACTCGGGCAGAAGCCCCTGGTTCCGATCCTCGCGTGCCTCGTGATCTGCTGGCTGCTCACCGGGCTCGCGATCGAAGAGTGGGCGGCGTTCGCCATGCTCGTCGTCGTGGCCTCGCTCGTTTACGCGACGTCCCGCAACGCACCCGCCACCCGCGCATCGAACTGAGCACGATCATGAAATACACCGTCTCGATCCTCGCGTTTGTTCTCACCGTTGTCGTCACACCCCATGCGCAACAGCCACGCTATGAGTTGTTGATCAGGAACGGCCGGGTCTTCGACGGCTCCGGCAATCCGTGGTTCCCGGCTGACATCGCCGTCCATGGTGGACGCATCGTCGCGATCGGCAAGCTGGGCAACGCCGACGCCGCGCGCGTGATCAACGCGAGCGGCAAGTACATCTCGCCAGGCTTCATCGACATTCACTCCCATGCCGACGACGGCTCAGGGCCGCGTGGTGGCTTTCGCGACGCCGATCCCATCCGGCGATCGGCGCCCAACCTCGTATCGCAGGGCATCACCACCGTGGTCGTCAACCAGGACGGCCGATCGCCGTGGCCGGTCGCGGAGCAGCGTGCCTTGATCGAGAAAACCGGCATCGGCCCGAATGCGATGTTGCTGGTCGGTCACGGCACGGTTCGCCGCAGCGTGATGGGTGACGACGTGAAGCGGCCCGCGAGGCCCGATGAGATCACCCGCATGCGCGCGCTGGTGCGGCAGGCGTTGCAGGAAGGGGCGGTCGGTCTGTCGGCTGGGCTCGAGTACGAGCCCGGACGGTGGAGCACGACCGACGAAGTCGTCGAACTCGCGCGCGAGTTGCCCGCGTTCAACGGCGTCTACATTTCGCATGAACGCAGCGAAGGCACCGATCCAATGTGGTACGTGCCGAGCAAGGATGGCGCCACGCCCCCGCCGACGCTGCTCGACGCGGTGCGCGAGACCATCGAGATCGGCGAGAAAACCGGCGCGCGCGTCGTCGCCTCGCACCTGAAGGCCAAGGGCGAGCATTACTGGGGGTCGAGCGCGGCCGCGGTGACGCTGATCCAGCGCGCTCGCGATCGCGGCGTCGACGTGTGGGCGGATCAGTATCCGTATCCGACAAGCGGCACTGATGGATCGACCGTGTTGATTCCGGCCTGGGCGACGCGGCCACCAGGGGCCGGTCCGAATCAACCGCCGACCGATCGCGCGACCGTGCTCAAGCGCGTGCTGGGCGATCCGCCGTCCGCAAAACTCGTGCGATCCGATATCGCCCACGAAATTCGCCGGCGCGGCGGTGCGGAGAACATCACCGTCTACGAGTTCACGGACAAGACGCTGTACGGGAAGTCACTGGCGGACATTGCCCGCTTGTGGAAGCTCGCTCCCGTCGAGACGGCAATCAAGATCCAGATGGACGGCCTGCGCGACCGCAACGGCGGCGCGCGCATGCGCGGCTTCTCGATGGCCGAGATCGACATGGAGACGATCGCGAAGCAACCGTGGGTCGCCACGTCGACTGACGGCGGCATCGCCATGCCGGCCGATGGTCCATCTACGCACGCGCGCTTCTACGGCAGCTTCACGCGCAAGATCCGCCACTACGCGCTCGATCGCGGCGCGATCTCGCTTGAGCATGCGATCCGATCATCGACATCGCTGCCGGCGCGGATCATGGACCTGAAGGATCGCGGCCAGATCCGAGAGGGCTTTGCCGCCGATCTTGTGGTCTTCGATCTTGCGACCATTCGCGACAAGGCCACCTTCTTCGAACCGCATCAACACTCCGAAGGCATCGACTACGTGTTCGTGAACGGCACCGCCATGGTCGATGGCGGCAAGCTCACCCACGCCCGCCCCGGCCGCATTCTCGTGCGCTGATTCAGGAATATTCTGCCCTGATCCCGATCCTGGGGATCAGGGTGCTGACCGCCGACGCGCTACTTCGTCTGCGACCGCTCGACCGGCTCCATTCGCAGCACCGGCGTCGGCTTCCCATCCCGATCGTCGGTGACGAGATAGATGTAGCCGTCGAGACCCTGCTTGATGTCGCGAATGCGGCCCATGTCGGTCGCGAGCAATTCGCGACTCGTGAAACCGCGCTTGGCGTCGTGCGTGAGGCGGACGACCTGCTGGCCGGCCATGCCGCCGACAAAGAAGCTGCCCTTCCACATCGGGAACTTGTCGCCGGTGTAGATCATCAAGCCGGAAATGCCGATCGACGGCACCCACACCTGCATCGGCTGCTGCATGCCCTCGCGATGCGTGCCCGTGTGGATCGCCAGACCGGTGCGGTAGTTCACGCCGAAGCCAATCACCGGCCAGCCGTAGTTCACCATCGGCTTGATCAGGTTCAGCTCGTCGCCGCCCTGCGGACCGTGCTCGTCGGCCCACACCTCACCCGTTTCTGGATGGATCGCGATTCCCTGCACGTTGCGGTGACCGTAGCTGAAGATCTCCGGCTTGGCGCCGGCGGTCTTCACAAACGGATTGTCCGCGGGCACGCGGCCGTCGTCATGCAGGCGAATCAATTTGCCGTGGTGGTTGCTCAGGTCCTGCGCGGGATGCGCTTCGAGCTTGCCCTCGGGCGGCACCTGGCGATCGCCAAGCGTCAGGTAGAGGAAACCTCTGTTGTCGAAGGCGATCTTGCCGCCGAAGTGGCCGAGGCCCTTCGATTCCGACTGGAACAGCTGCTCGACGTTGGTGAGGCGATCGTTCTCGAACCGGCCACGAATCAAGGCCGTCGTCGCGGGCACGACGTCTTTCGGCGTAGCCGGTTCGCCGACCTTCTTCGAATAGGTGAGATACAGCAGCTTGTTGGTCGCAAAGTTGGGGTGCACTGCGACCTCGAGCAAACCGCCCTGGCCGCTGTGCACGACAGCCGGCACGCCTTCAACGGCGTTCGGTAACAGCTTGCCGTTGCGCACGATGCGCAACCGGCCGGGCCGCTCGGTGATCAGCGTGTCGCCACCGGGCAGGAACGCAATCGACCAAGGTTGGACAAGCGCCTCGGCATACGGCACGACACGGTAGTCGTGCTGCGCGGAACGGAGTGGGGACTGACCAAGGAGCTGCGCTCCGCCAATCAGGGTCAGGGCAACAATCGCAAGGGTTCTAGCCATCGCTACACTATAATCCCGCCCGCCATGGCGTATCGCAGTCCCTACCCGGACATCACGGTCCCGACCATCAACCTGACGGAACAGGTCTTCGGCAACGCGTCCAACTGGCCTGATGCCATTGCAATGGCCGACGGCCTGACTGGCAGGACGATCACCTACGGCTCGTTGCTCGAGCAGATCAGGCGCACCGCCGCTGGTCTTGCCGCGCGCGGCATCAAGAAGGGCGACGTCGTGTCGCTCTGGTCACCCAACGTGCCGGAGTGGCCGGTGGTGTTCTTCGGGGTGATCAGGCTCGGGGCGATCGTGCACACCTCGAATCCCGTCAGCACACCAGACGAGCTGGCCTATCAACTCACCGACGGCGGGGTGAAGATCCTGTTCACCGTTGGCGCGCTGGCCGACAAAGCGAAGCAGGCCATCGCGGAATCCGGGCGCGCCATCGAACTCTTCACCATCGACGACACACCCGGGCTGCCGTCGCTGGCCTCACTGGCCATCGACGCCGATCCGCCGGCTGTGACGATTGATCCGGCCAACGACCTGTGCGTGCTGCCGTATTCGTCGGGCACCACGGGCATGCCGAAAGGCGTGATGCTGACGCATCGCAACCTGGTGGCGCAGCTCACTCAGATCGATTCAATTGAAAGCGTCGCCACGCCGGCGCTGCTTGGCGTGCTGCCGTTCTTCCACATCTACGGCATGGTGATTCTCGTGATGCACGGGTTGATGCGGCGATCAACCATCGTCACGATGCCCAAGTTCGAGTTCGAGCCGTTCCTCAAGGTGCTGCAGGACTGGCCCATAGTCACCGCGCACATCGTGCCGCCAATCGTCGTCGGACTTGGCAAGCACCCAGCGGTCGACAACTACAAGTTTCCACACTTGAAGTTCCTGTTCTCCGGCGCTGCTCCGCTCGGACCCGAGCTGACGGACGCCGTCGAGAAGCGGCTCAACGTCAAGATCAGGCAGGGATACGGCATGACCGAGGCGAGTCCGGCCACGCATTACACCGTGGCGGGAACGGAGCGCTCGGGTACGGCCGGCCGCCTCATGCCCAGCATCGAGATGCGCATGATCAGCCCGGAGACGGGCGAGGACGTGCCGAGCGGAACACCGGGTGAAGTGTGGGTGCGCGGGCCCAACGTGATGAAGGGCTACCTGAACAACCCGGATGCGACGGCAAAGACCGTTGACGCCGACGGCTGGCTGCACACCGGAGACATTGGCATCGCCGACGATGAGGGATATCTCACCGTCGTCGATCGGTTGAAGGAGCTGATCAAGGTCAAAGGTTTCCAGGTTGCGCCGGCAGAACTCGAGTCGGTGCTGCTCAAGCATCCGAAGATCGCCGACGTCGCCGTGATCCCGGTGCCGGACGAGCACAGCGGCGAAGTCCCCAAAGCCATCGTCGTCATGCGCGACACGCTGACGGCCGAGGACGTGATCGAGTTCCTGAAGCCAAAGGTGGCGCACTACAAGTGCGTCAAGCACGTCGCGTTCGTCGACGCGATTCCAAAATCGCCGTCCGGCAAGATCCTGCGACGTCTCCTCGTCGACAAGGAGCGGGCGGCACGGAGCTGAACCATGTCTGTGTTCAGTAACACTTCGAACGATGCGCCGGAGCTGCGCGCGCAGTATGCCAGGGCCGTGCTTGGGCTCGTGGCCGATCGGAATCCGGTCGACATCCTGCGCGACACCCCAGGAGCCGTGGCACGGGCCGTAGCCACGCTGACGCCGCAGCAACTGAAGACGCCGGAGGCCGCCGGCAAGTGGTCGATCGCCAGCGTGCTGCGCCATCTTGCGGACACCGACGTCGTGTGGGGATGGCGGATGCGGTTGATCCTCGCGCAGGATCGGCCGCCGATCACCGGGTTCGACCAGGACTTGTGGGCTGAGCGGCTTGACTATGCCAACGCCGATCCGAATGAGTCACTCGAGACATTCGCGGTATTGCGTCGAGACAATCTGCGCTTGATCGAGCGCGCCACCGACGAAGATCTTCAGCGGGTCGGCGTCCACACCGAGCGAGGCGAAGAGAGCGCCGGCTACATGGTCCGCCTCTACGCCGGCCACGACCTCGCGCACCTCTCACAAATCGAACGAATTACGCGATCGATCGGTTGAGCGGCTTGCACGTAGACTGGGTGGGCCGATGCATGAATACGACCTGATTGTCACGCTTACAGCCGGGTTCGGCGCGGCCTTGTTCCTCGGCTACATCACCCAGCGCCTTGGGCTGTCGCCGATCGTCGGGTACCTCCTGGCCGGAACGCTGCTTGGTCCCAACACGCCAGGCCTGACCGTCGACGCCGCTATTGCCGAGCAGCTCGCTGAAATCGGCGTCATTCTGCTGATGTTCGGCGTCGGGCTGCAGTTTCATCTCGACGAACTACTGGCCGTTCGCGGCATCGCGGTCCCCGGTGCACTCGTGCAATGCGCGGTGTCGACACTGCTCGGCGTGTGGCTGGCCCACGCGGTTGGGTGGAGCTGGGCGTCCGGCACCATCTTCGGGATCGCGCTGGCGGTTGCCAGTACGGTCGTGGTGATCCGCGTACTCTCGGATCACAATTTCCTTCACACTCCAGGCGGCCACATCGCGGTCGGATGGCTGGTGGTCGAAGACGTGTTCTCGGTCCTGGCCATCGTGATGCTGCCCGCCCTGTTCGGCGGATCGGAGTCCGGCCAGCCACTCTGGATCACCCTCGCATTCACGATCCTCAAGGTCTCCGGCTTGATCGCGTTCACCGGATTTGTCGGCGCGCGCGTCATTCCGTGGGTGCTCGATCACGTCGCGATGACCAAGTCCCGCGAGTTGTTCACGCTCACCGTGCTGGCCATCGCCCTTGGCATTGCCGTCGGGTCGGCGTTTGTCTTCGGGGTGTCGATGGCGCTTGGCGCCTTCCTCGCAGGGATGATCGTCGGCCGTTCCGACTACAGCATGCGCGCCGCATCGGACGCGCTGCCCATGCGCGATGCGTTTGCGGTCCTGTTCTTCGTATCGGTTGGCTTGTTGCTCGACCCGGCGTCGCTGCTCGACTCGCCGCTGTTGTTCGCCGGCACCCTGGCCATTGTCCTGATCGGCAGCCCGGTTGCGACGTTCGTCTTCATGTGGGCGGTGCGTCAGCCGCTGCGGGAGTCTTTGACGGTCGCGGTCTCGCTCGCGCAGATCGGTGAGTTCTCGTTCATCCTGTCCACGCTGGGGCGCGATCTTGGGCTCTTCACGATGGAGGCGACCAACACCATTGTCGCGGCGTCGATCGTGTCGATCGTGGTGAATCCCGTCCTGTATCGCACGATCGAGCCGATCCTCGCCTGGGTGAACGGCGTTCCGGCGTTGCGCGGATTCCTGGACCGATCAGCGCCGATCGACGGCGGCGAGATCTCGCGGGAAATGCGTGCCGCCAGGAAGATACATCGCGCCGTCTTGATCGGGTTTGGTCCCACCGGGAAGACCGTCGCACGCCTGCTGAAAGAAGCGGGCATCGAACCAACCATCGTCGAGCTGAATATCGAAACGGTCCGCGCGATTCGCGACTCCGGGTGCGACGCCGTCTACGGCGATGCCACGCGTCCGGAAACGCTGATTGAAGCCGGGATCTCGAATGCCGACAACCTGATCCTCACGTCAGCGGGCATGGCCAATAGCACGGAGGTCATCCGCGCCGCGCGCGAAGCCAATCCGAAGATTCGCGTACTGGCTCGCGCCGCCTACCTGCGTGACCTGGCCGGCATCCGCCAGGCCGGAGCCGACACCGTCTACACAGGAGAAGGCGAAGTGGCGCTCGCGTTTGTCGAAGACCTGCTCGCCCGGCTCGGCGCCACGGCCGAGCAGATCGACCGCGAACGCTCCCGGGCTCATTCGGAACTGTTCGGCGAGCACGCCGGCTAAATAGCCTGCTGGCAACAGGTTACGCAGCTGTCGATTCCTCCGTCCGTCATTCGACGTGTAGACAGGAGACCAAACACGGTGGAATAAGGTGACTTCGAAGGACGGCACGGCGATCGCCGTCGATCGCATTGGCAGCGGCCCGGCGCTCATCCTTGTTGATGGAGCCATGTGCTCGCGCCGCTTCGGCCCGATGCCCGCACTCGCAAAGGAGCTGGCCCAACAGTTCACCGTCTACCACTACGACCGTCGTGGCAGGGGCGACAGCGGCAACGGCGCGTTGTTCGAGGTGCAGCGCGAGATCGATGATCTCGAGGCGGGCGTTCATCGTCGCGCGACGGCGGAAGGAACTGGGTCTCCGGCTCGCTCTTGGTGCTGAACCCTCAGGCGTGCTGTGGATCGTGATGCGGGAAGTACTGATCCTGCTGACGATCGGACTCGTCGTGGGCGTGCCTTCCGCGATCGGTCTTGGTCGCTATGTGTCGTCGCAGCTGTACGGCATCCAGGCGAACGATCCGTGGATGGCCGTCGCGACCGTGGTGCTGCTGGCGCTGGTGTCGGTGGCTGCCGGACTGATTCCCGCGAGGAGAGCGAGCCAGATCGATCCGATTCTTGCGCTTCGGTATGAGTAGCTACTACTCGTAATACCTGTCGACCTTGAACGCGCGCGTGCCGACCTGTACGCCGTCGATCATCACGTCCACGCTGTAGTCGCCCGGCGGAAATCCACCGGAGTTCTGCAAATGGAACTCGGTGGACGCCGGGCCATCGAACGACACGGGCTTACTTGGCTCATCGATCAGGCGGGAGCCGTACTTCCATCGAACCGATATCGTGCCCTTGCCGGCGGCTTTCGTCTGCACCGACACGTAGACCGTCTCGTTCGGCTTGAACAGCGTCGTAATGCTGGCAATGCTGCGATCCTGGTTGAGCGACCGTCCGGTCTGGATGTTGGCCAGTTCCAGAGGACCGCTCGAACAGGCGACCGTGAGTGCGAGTGTGGCAGCCGCAGCGAGCGCACGAATGGACGCCATTACTTCTTCTCCTCGGCGATGCGCGCTTCGAGTCCTTTCAGCGCGTTGGCTGCAAGCGCCTTGCAGCCGTGATCGACGAACGGGTCAGGCCCGGCGCCCTTCATCTCGGCCCGCTTTTTCAGCTTGCCATCGAGGTTTGTCGCCTGGGGATGCGTCGACACGACGATGTCACAGGGCATTTCGGCGAGGCGGGAAATGCTGCGCCGAAACAGGTTCACACGCTCGGGTTCGGCGGTGTACTTGAAGCCCGGTGCGACCGCGGCACTGACGCTGTCGGCGTAGACCATGTCGTAGCACGTCTTGCCTTCGCACGACCGCCAGGTCCACGTAGTGCTGCCCGGCGTGTGGCCTGGCATGAACACCGCCGTGATCGCCAGGTTGCCCACACGCAGCACCTCGTTGTCCTTGATGATCTTGACGTTCTTCACCGGCGGATACGCGTTTGCGGCCCGCCCGAAGCCGTACTGCGGATCGTCAGGGGTGTTCTCGCCGCGCTGTAACGCGCGGGCGCCGGCCGGGCTGGCGGCCACCGTCGCGCCGCTTGCGCGCTGCAGCGCCGCAATGCCGCCCGCGTGGTCGTAATGTCCGTGCGAATTGACGATCAACTTGACGTCCTCGGTCTTGAATCCCAGCTTGCGGATGTTGGCGTCGATCACTGCCGCCGATTGTTCGAGACCGCCGTCGAGCAGGATCAATCCGTTGTCGCCTAAGATCAGGATCGCTGAAAGCCCATCCGTGCCGACGTAATAGCTGTTACCGAACAGCTTGAACGGCTCTCGCGGCTTGTTCCACGCGTCGCAGTCATCGCACTTGTGCGGCGGATCGGACTTGAAGGTCGGCGTCTGGAGAAACGCAAGAAGCAGAATGAATGCGGCGGCAAACTGGCTCACAATTCCTATTGTGCCCCAGTTCCGAATCGCCTATCGGCCGCCGTACGACTGGGACGCCATCATGTCGTTCCTGGCTGTTAGGGCAACGCCGGGAGTCGAGCAGGTCACCGGCGATCGATATCTGCGAACCATATCGATGCACGGCCGTTGCGGCAGGCTCACGGTCGAGCCACTGGCAGAGGAAGCAGCGCTCAGACTAAACGTCGACGTCGACCTCGACAATTCGCTCGACCTCGAGGCCATCGTCGAGCGTGTCCGGTTGATGTTCGACGTCGACGCTGATCCAGTGGTCATCGGGCAGGCGCTTGGACGCGATCCGCTGCTGGGTGCGACCCTGACGGCACATCCGGGCATTCGGACGCCTGGAGCGTGGGACCCGTTTGAATTGTCGGTGCGCGCCATCCTCGGACAACAGGTCTCGGTTGCCGCAGCCACGACAATTGCCGGCAGGGTCGCAGGGCGGTGGGGCACACCGCTCGATGGCGAGCCGGCCTCGGTGCTGTTCCCCACTGCGGATCAACTGGCGGCCGCGCCTTTCGAAGAAGTCGGCATCATCCGAACACGCGCCGCCACGTTGCGTGCCCTGGCTGGCGCCGTGCGCGACGGCCGCGTTCGCTACGATGGCGCCAGCACGATCGACTCTTTGCGCGCGATTCCCGGCATCGGAGACTGGACCGCGCAATACATCGCCATGCGCGCGCTGAAGACCAGCGACGCGTTTCCGTCGGGCGACCTGGTGTTGCGCAAAATGGCCGGTGACTGCAGCGCTCGAGACCTCGATCGGCTCTCGGAACGCTGGCGGCCCTGGCGCGCCTACGCGGTCATGCTGCTTTGGCAGGCCGCTCGCGACCGTGATGCTGAGGCCAGGACCCGGCCTCCGGCCAAACGGACGCTGCGCCGAGCCGGTAAGTCGTTAGTAAGATAGCCACGTGCGCGTGGCAATCGTCGGCGGTCCCGGCGTCGGCAAAAGTACCCTGGTTCGCCAGTTGGCCGACCTCTATCACAACGGATCGTACGGCGAGGGCGAGAAGGGCGTGTGGGATCCGCGCGTGCTCGAAGACATCGCCAACGGCGTGAATGCGATTGGCGTCACGGAGTACTTCGCGCGCCTCTACGACGCCAATTACCGGGATGCAGCGCTGCACGACGGTCCGCGTCGGGTGATCTTTTTTGAGGGCTCCCGCCTGACGCTCGAAGCACACATGGCGGAGTATCCGCCCGAAGGTCACGCGGCGCTGCGCGACGTGTTGTCGATCGGCGATGCGTGGAATCCGGACACCACGATCGTGCTGACCTCGAGCACGGACACGATCGAAAAGCACATTCGTCAACGCAATCGCGATCACGAAGACGTCGAGAACATGGTGCGCCGCTTCCGCCTGATCGACGCGGAATTCCGTCGCCTTGCGCCGTCGTACCCGAACACGATTCTGATCGACCGTGACAGCAAGGAGTTCCACGAACGGTCAGGCCTGCTGGAAATCATCCGCGTGGCCGGGCTCCCGATGTTCGAGGAAATCGCCTACTATAGACGTTGACGCAATTGCCGATTACTACTGGGACCAGCGCCGTCGACGGCTGGTCGCTTCGGCCACGTCTAACCATTCCCTGTTGAGGAATCCTCTTATGCGTATTGCCGCGCTGTCCCTGGCCGCTCTTGTCACCGCCCTCTCGTCGCCGATCGTGGCGCAGCAGAGCAAGCTCGATTTCACGCTGCTGAATCGCACCGGCGTCGTTATCCAGGAGCTGTATGTCTCGCCCGACGAAGCAGACGACTGGGAGGAAGATGTGCTCGGACGCGATGTCTTGAAGCACAACGAATCGGTCGACATCACCTTTTCGCGCTCGGAAAAATCGTGCGACTGGGACCTGATGATCAAGGACGAAGGCGGCGACGAAATCGAGTGGGACAGCTTGGATCTGTGCGCCGCGTCGCACATCACGCTGCTCTACCAGAACAACAAGCCGACGGCGATCATCAAGTAGCGGCGAGAAGGCGGGTTTAGCACCCGCCGCTCACCTCGCCTGGGCGAGTCCCTGGCGCGCGACCGGCGAATCCGGCACCAGCCAGAGCGCTTCCGCGAAGTAGCGCGCCGCCAGCCGGCGATTCCCTGCACCCAGCTCGAGCACGCCAAGATTCTCGTAGGCGGTGCTGTCATGCGCCTCGAACGACAAGGATCGCAGGAAGGCCTGTCGCGCCGGATCGAGCTGGCCGAGCCTGGTGTACGCCGCGCCAATCAGGTCGTAGGTCGGCGCGTAATTCGGGTCGAGCGCAATCGCCCGCTGCGCCGCTGCGACCGCGCCGTCCGCGTCACCATGCAGAAACGACGCAACGGCCGCGTAGTATTCGCTCGCCGCCTGCTGCGGAGCGATTGTCCGGAGCTTCGTCACCGTGGCATCAAGCTGCACCGTGTCGGCGGCGTCCGCCTGCAGTGCCGCCACCTGCATCAGGGCGGATGCGCTCAGCAGGTCGTCCTCGCTGAAAATGGCTCGCGCCTCTTCGCGGCGCCCTGCTGCCGCCAGCAACTGCGAGCGAGCCACCTTGCCGGCGCCGGGCACCTTCTCAAGCGCCTCGCCAGCCTTCTTCAGGATCAGGGCGGTCTTCACCAACCCCTCCTCAGCCAGGCCGTCGCCTGCCGATACGGCGCGAATGTAGACCTCATACGCCAACTGGAAATGATCGGCCTTGGCGAGCATGGCGGCGCGGTTCCGCCACTGCGACGCGCTGGCTGCCGGTCGAGGTTTCGCCTGCCCGCGCAGCGCCGCGCCATTCTTGCCGGCGTTGCGATTGTGCAGCTCCCGTGGCGCCGTGAACTCCAGCGTGATGCGGTCGTCGACGAAGACCGGGGCGTTACCGGCGTACGCGTTCAGTGGCGCCGCGTCTGCCACGAACAACGACTCGATCGAGAACGCGTCCACGACGCCAACTGACGCCAGGTCCTTCGCCGCATCGGGCCGCTGCATGTTGGTGGCGATCTTCGCGCTGACGTTGGCGAGTGGCGCGTCGGTCCCGAGCAGCAGCACGTCGTCACTGCCGACCAGCCAGACCGTGCCGTTCGGGAAGACCTCGAAGAATGTCTTGAGGATCGACTTCAGGTCAGGTTCGCTGATGTTGTAGGCATTCGCCCACTGGCAGAAGATGCCGCCAGGCGTGAGACGCGCTTTCGCGCTTGCGAAGAACTCGCGCGTGAACAGCGACGACACGCCGGCAATCCACGGGTTCGACGGTTCGGAGACGATCACGTCGTATTGCCGATCGGTCAGCGCCAGGTGCGAACGGCCGTCTCCGACGATCAGGTTGGTCTTCGGATTGGCGAGAGCGTCAAGGTTTTCCGTCTTGAAGAACGCCGACGCCTTGATCACCTCGGGAGAGATTTCGATCACGTCAGCGCGCTGAATGGGATGGGTCAGCGCCGCCCCGGCCGTCATGCCGCTGCCCAACCCGATGATGAAGACGTCCTTCGGATCGTCGTGCAGCAACAGCGGCAGGTGCGCGATCAGTTTTTGCGTCAGCATGTCGCCCCGATTCGACGCATCGGTCTTGCCGTCGACGGCAAGCGTGGTCGTGCCGGTCAGTTTCTTGACGGACACGGTGGCCGATGCGCCTTCCTCGTAGAACAACAGCTCGCCCGCCTTCAATTGGGTTTCGAGGTCGAGATCCTTCGGCACATACGGCGCATACATGTAGGCGCCCGAGGCAAGCAGTTCACGATCCCATTGCGGGCTGGTGACAACGAGGAGGGCGGCAGCGGCTGCTGTCGACAAGCCGGCAACGCGCGCTCGGGAAGGCAGGCCACCACGAAGCGCCAGGACCACGACGCAGACGATCAGGCTGCCGCTGGCAATCCACAGCGTGGCCTGCACGCCAAGCGCGGGAATGAACAGGAACCCGGCCGCAAGCGAGCCGGCCACCGATCCGATCGTATTCACGGCATAGACGACGCCAAATCGTCCGGCCGCTGGCGTGGTGCGATCGCCGGCGAGCGCGAGCGCCAGGGGGAACGCCGCACCGAGGCACGCCGACGTCGGCAGGATCAGGCCAAGCGTCAGCAACACGCCGCGCGCGAGCAACTGGTTGAAGTCGGCGAGATCGGCGACGTACTTGGCTACCAGCAGCGGCACGCTCGTAGCGGCGATCGAGTACGTCCATCCCGCGGTGACGGCCGCCAGCGAGAGCGCTCCGACCAGCATGCTTGCGGCGTTGGCGCCTCGCCGGGACACCAGCCAGGCACCAATCCCGGATCCGATCGCAACGCCGGCAATGACCGCGGCCAGCGTTGCGGCAAACGCATACGTCGTCGGGCCAAGGATCAGCGACAAGATGCGGGTCCACGCGATTTCGTGGACGAGTGCCGCAAAGCCGGTGACACCAAGAATGGCGATCACCAGCCCCGGAGCGCGACTGTCCGACGACGGGTCGCCCGGCGCGGGCTTGGCGATCGTGCCCTCTCCAACATTCACCCGCAGCACCGCGGTCACGCATGCGGCTGCGAGCAACGTCCCCGCCATGGCCACATAGGTGGTGGCCTGCATGCCGATTGATGGGATCAAGACGAATCCCGCGAGCATCGATCCCACCGCGGCGCCGATCGTGTTGACGAAATACAGCGTGCCGCTCTCAGCGGCTGGGCGATCCGACGACCGCGAGAACCACCGAATCGCCATCGGGAATGTCGCGCCCAGCGCCAGCGCCGGGAGCATCACCATCACGATGCAGCTGAGCACGCGCACCAGCGGAAAGAGTGGACCGGCGCCGTTCTCATAGGTGGCGCTGAGCAGGGGCCGCAGTAACTGCAGCTCGACCGGCAACAGCAGTGCACACACGACAACCGCGATTTCGAGGGCGACGTACGCCTTCAGGCAGGTGCGTGGCGTCAATTTCGAGGCAGCCCTGCCCCCGACCGCGGCGCCGATCGCCAATCCGCCCAGAAACGCGGCAACGACAGCGCTGGCCGCTGCGGTGGTGTGACCGATGTAGAGCGTGAGCAGCCGGGTCCAGGTCACCTCGTAGACGAGACCCGCCAGGCCCGAGCAGGCGTAGGCAATCAGAAACAGCCGCGACGTCACCGGGCTAGCAGTGTAGCTGGCACAGACACGTTCTTACATTCGGTTTCGGCAACGCACGTTAGAATGACCATTCTCCAGGAGTGGTCATGCTTTTGAAACCATCAGTTTTGCTTTTGGGTACCCTGCTGCTTGTGAGTCCGTTGGCTGAAGCCCGTCAGCCCGGACAGCAGGCGCAGACTCCCGCTCCGATTCGGTCGATCGAGGACCGAACGGCGGGGATGAAGAAGATGGACGGGTACTTCCCGCTGTATTGGGATGAGCGCACCGGCAGCTTGTTCCTTGAGATCCCGCGTTTTGACGTCGAGTTCCTGTACTCGAACGGTCTGTCGGCGGGCCTCGGGTCGAACGACATCGGCCTCGATCGCGGCACCGGCCGCGGCAGCCGCATCGTCGAGTTCCAGCGCGTCGGCCCACAGGTGTTCCTGTCCCAGCCGAACCAGTCGTTCCGCTCGAGCAGCCCGAACCCGCGCGAACGCAAGTCCGTCGAGGACTCCTTTGCGCGTTCGATCATCTGGGGCTTCCCGGTCGCGGCAGAAACCGGTGGCCGCGTGCTGGTGGACGCGACGCCGTTCCTGCTGCGTGACATTGCCAACGCCGGCCAGAGCCTGCGCCCGGGCAACTACCAGGTGGACCGCACCCGCAGCGCGTTCTACATGCCAAACACCAAGAACTTCCCGAAGAACACCGAGGTGGATGTGACCATCACCCTGGTCAACAACCAGACCGGCGGCGGTGGCGGTGGTGGTGGTGGTCCCGCGCAGGGTCCGCAGCAGATCGGCGCCACTGGCGGTGGTGGTGGCGGCGGCTTCGGCGGCGGCCTGTTCTCCGGTTCGGTCGCCAGCGTGACGCCGTCGCCGGAGTCGGTGACGCTGCGCCAGCATGCCTCGTTCGTCGAACTCCCGGACGCCAGCACGTTCAAGCCGCGCCACGACGATCCCCGCGCAGGCTACGGCGGGGCGACGTTTGTCGACTACAGCGTGCCGATCGCGGAGAACATCCAGTTCCGCTACATCCGCCGTCATCGCCTCGAGAAGAAGGATCCGACGGCGGCCATCAGCGAACCGGTGAAGCCGATTCAGTACTGGGTTGATGCCGGCGCGCCGGCAGACGTGCAGAAGGCGCTCGTCGAAGGCGCCATGTGGTGGAACCAGGCCTTCGAAGCGGCCGGGTTCCGCAACGCGTTCAAGGTCGACATCATGCCGGCCGACGCCGACCCGATGGACATTCGCTACAACATGATCAACTGGGTCCACCGCTCGACGCGCGGCTGGAGCACCGGCGGATCGGTCTCCGATCCGCGCACCGGCGAGATCATCAAGGCCACGGTGACGCTCGGCTCGCTGCGCGATCGGCAGGACTACATGATCTTCGAGGGCCTGCTCTCGCCGTACGTCAACGGCGACGAACGCCCGCAGATCCTTTACGAGACGGCACTGGCGCGCATCAAGCAGTTGTCGGCGCACGAAGTCGGCCACACGCTGGGCCTCGGGCACAACTACTACGACAGCAGCAAGGGCTGGATCTCGGTGCTCGACTACCCGCACCCGATGGAAGTCCTGAACGCCGACGGCACGATCGACCTGTCGAAGGCCTACGAGTCGCGAATCGGTGACTGGGACAAGGTGGCGATCAACTACGGCTACCGCCAGTTTGCTGCCAACGTCGACGAGAAGGCGGAGCTGAAGAAGATCATCAGCGATGCATGGAAGCAGGACATCCGCTACTACACCAACCAGGACACCGATATTCATCCCAAGGTTGAACAGTGGTCCAACGGCGTCAACCAGGGCGATGAACTCACCCGCATGATGGACGTCCGCCGGGCGGCGCTGAGCCGCATCGGGCTGAACACCATCCGCAAGGACGTCCCGACGGTGATGATCGAAGAGCCGCTGGTGCCGATCTACATGTATCACCGCTACGCGGTCGAATCGGCCTCGTCGATGATCGCCGGCCAGGACTTCACCTATGCGATGCGCGATGACGGCCACGGCGCGCCGCTCGAGTGGGTGAACGGCGAAATGCAGCGCAAGGCAATCGACTCGCTGTCGCGCACGCTGAAGCCGTCAGAGCTGACCATTCCCAAGCGCATTCTCGACTTGCTGCCGCCCCGTCCGCCAGGCTACGGCCTGCATCGCGAACTCTTCCCCCGCACCACGGGCGAAGGTTTCGATCCGATCAATCCAGCGGCGATCGCGGCTGATGTCACGATCGGCTTCATCCTGCAGGCGGATCGCGCCGCGCGCATGGTGGCGCAGAACGCCGTCGACCAGGCGCTGCCAGGCCTCGGCGAAGTGATCGATCGGCTGATCAGGGCGACCTTCGACCAGCCGACCTCGGGCAACTACGAAGCGGAAGTCCGCCGTGCGACCGAGCGCGTGCTGGTCGACCGCATCATGTGGCTCGCGCAGGCGGCGCCCAATGCGCAAGTCCGCGCGATTGCGTCGCTCAAGCTCGAGCGGCTCCGCGCGCGCTCGACCACGACCGCGGCAGCGGCCGCCGGCATGAACGAATCCGAACGCGCGCATCGCGCGCTCCTCGCCGCCGACATTAAGCGCTTCATCGAGCGCCCGATGGTGGACGCTGCGGGTGGCCGCATCATGCCCGCCTCGCCCGCACCTCCGGGTGCGCCGATCGGCGACATGCCGCAGAACTGGCTCGCCCGTCCCCCACTCTGCTCGTGGGACGACGCGATGCCTGAACAGTGGCTGTACTACCAGCCGCAATAGGAAGTCGCCGGTAGCCAGATGCCAGTAGTCAGTAGCCAGCAATTCAAGAGTTCTTCTGACTACTGGCTACTGGATACCGGCTACTGAAGACGCGTGACACGAGCGGCAACAGCATCATGCCGCTCGCGGCCGCGACCATCTTGAACGGCATCCACTCCGGATACGGAATGAGCGCTGGAATATCGAACAGCGGCTCTCCCCCACCAAGTCTCAGCACCAACGACACGCTGAACGCCGCGACGGATCCGGCGAAGTTGGCCTTCGGATCGTAGAGCGCGTAGACCAGCTGCGGAAACAACAACACAAACACCAGATCGCTGGTGAAGAACCAGAGCGCTTGCACGCTCTGGACCTTGATCGCCATCCACACCGCCATCAGGCCAATCACGATGATCGAGGCGCGCATCAGCGCGGTCAGACCGCGGCTTGAAAGACCCGGCTTGAGCAACCGCAGGCACACGTTCCAACTGACCATCGATCCCGCCGAGAGAATCGACGACGAGAAGCTTGAGGTGACCGCACCGATGATGGCGGCCAGGCCCAGCATGCCGATCGCTCCAGGCAGCACGTGCTTGAAGATCATCGGCATCGCATCGGCAGGCTGAGACGCAAGGCGGGCAGAGAGCTCAGCTGACCACGGGTAACCAAACGCCGCGAGGCCGATCAGGACGGGTGGGATGGTGAGTGCGATCGTGAAGAATCCCGAGAGCACTGAATGCGCGCGCGCGGCGTCTGGCGTGCGGCACGACAACACGCGCTGGAAGTAGCTGTTCCACGGCACACCGCCAAGCATCAGCATGATGCTGGCGTCCCACCAGCCGACGCTCGAGAACGAGACGTCGTGGGGCGCGGCTTGATAGATGGTCCAGACCGAGTCGAGGCCTCCGGCGGCCGACACGGCGAATGGGACCGCCACCGCGAGCCCGACACACACCAGCACGAGCTGAAACGCATCGGTGTAGGCCACGGCCCACATCCCGCCGGCCATCGTGTACAGCGTCACGACGACGGCCGAGATCACGATCCCGGTGACGAGGTTCAGATCCAGGATCACGCCAAACGTCGAGCCCAGTGCCACCAGCAATTCCGCGCTCCAGAATGTTTCAGCCAGCACGGCAGGCACGGCCAGGACAACCGCCCAGCGAGCGCCGTAGCGGGCTTCGAACGGGTCAATCAACGTGTGGTATTCGAGCGCGCGCATCCGGCGCGCGAAGAAGAGACCGCCGAGGATCAGGCTGAGGCCGAAGCAGACCCCGCCCTGAAGCCCGCTCGCGAGGCTGGAGCGGTAGACACCTTCAGCGGTGCCGAGCAGATAGCCGCCGTCGACCCAGGTGGCTGTCATGGTGAACGTCGCCAGCCACAGCGGCATGTTGCGGCCGGCCACCATGAACTCGTCCGTGCCGCCGCGAGCTCGCCTGGACGCCAGCCAGCCGATCAACGCGAACGCCGCGTACATCAGGCCGATGGTCGCGATCGCCACGGCCGTATCCTACGCTCCAGGAACCCTTGGTCCCTAAACCCTCTGCTAAGATCCCTCGATGGAAGAACGTCGTAATGCTGCGTGGATCGGTGGATCAGTCCTGGTCAAGGGCGCCGTGGTGTCGAGCGAAGATCTCGTCATCGACGGGCGCGTCGAAGGCACGATCGAACTTGGCAATCACAGTCTCACGATCGGCGCCGGTGCGATCGTCGTCGCAGACCTCGTGGCGAAGTCGGTGACGATCGCCGGCACCGTCAAAGGCAGTGTGATGGGAAGCGCGAAAGTCGAGTTGAAGTCGACCGCAAAGCTGGAGGGCGACATCGTCGCACCGCGGTTCGCGATGGAAGAAGGCGCCCTCCTGGTAGGGAAAGTCGATACCGGCGCGCGGAAGTAGCTACTTCTGCTCTGCGAGCATCTTCTTGATCTGGGCCACCGTGTTGTTGACCTGGATCATCTGAATGTCCTTGCCAATGGCCTTCGTTGACGGGCTCGGGTCGCCGCTCAGCCCGTTGTTGACGCGGGGCGGCGCGTTCGGGTCGGCCTGACGTCCACCGCCACCGCCGCCGCGCTGCGGGGGCGGCGGATTCTCACCACGAGCGATCGCGGCTTCACGGGCGAGACGCGCATCACGCGCGGCCTTCCACTGTTCCGGTGTCTGACCGGTCGGGTCGAACGGCACCGTCTTGTAGTTCGGACGCACGTAGACGCCGGGCGCCGGTTCCAGGTACAGCATCTTCGACGTTTCCATCATCGCGCCATGACCGCCGATCGGCAGCTTTTTCTCGTACATGTACATCTGCACGTCGTCCATGTACTTGGTGTAGAAGTCGGGCACGTAGTAGACGTTGACGCCGCGTGATTCGTACTTCTTGTCCATCTCGTCGGCGGCTTCCTTCATCATCTGCTGGCCGCCACCGTGATCGCCCATCACGAAGATGTTCTTGAAACCGTTGAACACCTGGCTTTCGATTTCAGCGAGCTTGAGACCCTTGAAGATCTCGCGCGAGACGGTAATGCCGCCCGGGATGTTGCTGCCGTCACTGACGCCGGTGGCACCGACGTCGATCGGCATCACGGGTGCGACCAGCGTGTGGCCCACGGCCTTGGCGATGTCGATGGCCGCGCGCTGCGACATGATCGTGTGGCCGGCGAGGATGTTGTGCGGACCGCGCGCTTCGGTACCGCCGTTGGCGATGATGACGTTGATGAAGCCGGCCTTCTGCTTCTCGACCACTTCGCTGGACGTCAGCAGTTCGAGCTCGACGAGTTCTGCTACCGGCTTGCCAACCTGCGCGAACACCGGCGCACTGATAACCAGTGCCGCCATAAATACCGTGAATCGTTTCATAAAGAAAAATCCCCCAGACCCACAATCACAGTGGGCTGGGGGATTCTACTTCTTCTGGCCACCGGCTACTGGCTACCGGCTAACAGCTACTTCTTCGGCACCAACTTAAGTAGGCGGCCCGCGGCGCCGTCGGTCAGCAGATAGAGCGCGCCATCCGGCCCGGTGCGAACGTCACGAATGGCTTCCGGCTTTGGCTGCAGATCTTTCAGTAGCCGCTCTTCGCCGGTGATCTTTTCGCCGTTCACCGTCAGTCGCACGAGATCGCGGGTGCCGTGCCCACCGATGAAGAGGCTGCCGTTCCACTGCGGGAACAGCTTGCCGCTGTAGAACGTCATGCCGCTCGGCCCGATGATCGGGTCCCAGTAGTAAATGGGCTGTTCCATGCCGGCCTGCTGCTGGATGCCGCCGGTGATCGCGCCGCCCTGGTACTCGATGCCGTAGGCAATCGTCGGCCAGCCGTAGTCCTTACCCTTGCGGGAGATGTTCAGTTCATCGCCGCCGCGCGTGCCGTGTTCGACTTCCCACAACTCACCGGTCGTCGGGTTCAGCACCGCCGACTGGATGTTGCGGTGGCCGAACGACCAGATTTCCGGTCGCACGCCTTCCTTGCCGACGAACGGGTTGTCCTTGGGGATCGAGCCATCGGTGTTGATGCGTACGATCTTGCCCAGGCCGCTCTCCAGCTTCTGCGCCTGCATGCGGCCGGGCGTGATCGACCGATCGCCCTGCGTCACAAACAGCGTGCCGTCACGGCCGAATACCAGGCGGCTGCCGAAGTGCAGGGGCGACGCCATCGACGGCGTCTGGTGATAGATCACCTGCACGTCATCGACACGCGGGGCCGTCGCGTCATCCACGAACTTGCCACGTGCCACCGCAGTGTTGTTCTCGTTGTTCGGCTTCGGCTCGGAGAAGCTCCAGTAGATCAACCCGTTCTTGGCAAACGCGGGATCGAGCGCGACGTCGAGCAATCCGCCCTGGCCGCGTGCCGCCACTTCCGGCAGACCCGTCACCGGCGCCGACAACTTGCCGTCGGTGCTCAGCACGCGCAGGCGGCCCGGGCGCTCCGTAATGAGCATCTTGCCGCCAGGCAGGAACGCAACGCTCCACGGATTCTGCAATCCCTCGACGACCGTGACGACGTCGAACGCGACGTTCAGCTTCTGTTCGGGGGCGTCGGTCTGGCCGGCGAAGGCCGGTTTCTGTTCGGGATTGTTGGCCGGGCGAGGATCAACCGGCGTCTGCGCCAGCGCCGGCGCCGCCAACGTCAGCACGGCCAGCGTCACATACGACTTCAGTCTCATAAATTAGGTCTCCCTGGTCTCCCCTGGCGTCATGCGCGTCGGCGGACCAGACAGGAGATTTTATACGACCGCCAGGGTCGACGGCATGCCGAGGAACTCGCCGTACTGCTCGGCCGCGTGTGACAGCGCACGGGTGTGCAGCGGACTCAACTTCTTGTACGGCGCCACGTCGATCGTCACGCTGTTTCCCCCGATACGGCGCGACCATCCACCGGCCAGGCGGCCATCCACGATGAGGTGATTGGCGAACGCACCGTTGGTGCGAGCCGCGATGTTGGCGGCGCGATCCGCGTCGACGACCAGCGCACGATCCTTGTAGGCGATCAGGTATTCGTCGAAGTTCGGCAGCAACATCACCGGAAGTCGTCCCGCGGGGCGGGCCGGCGGCTCGTCGCCACTCCAGAACACCAGGCCGCCGAGCTTTGTTGCGTCGAGCGCCGGCCAGGCGGCATCGATGGCGCGCTGCGCGTCGGTCAGCGCGAAGCCCGACCACCACGAAAAATCGCGCGCCGTTGCCGGGCCGTGACTGGCAAAGTAGCGGGACGCCAGACGCGCGAGGGCCTCGTCACGATCGAGCGCCGCCCCCCGTGGTGCGCGCTCGTCGAGCAGCGCATAGGTGAACTGCTTGCCGCTGCGCGGGCCGCTGCAGATGACGCCTTCGAGTTCGGCGTGCATCATGATGTAGCCAAGCTTCAGCCCGTCTGCGGGGATCTTCGCGCGCTTCAGATGTTCACCGATCTCCGCGCGCGTCAGGAACTTCCCGCCTTCGAGGACGCGATGTATGAGCGCGCTGCTCTTCTTGAAGATCCTGTCGTCAAGACCCACCTGCCGGTAGTAGTAGGCGTTGACTGCGTGCACACGCGGAGCGCTTAACGCCAGCAGCCACCGAATGTCGTCGGGGGTTACGAAGTGCCACGTCGGACGCAGCAGGTGCGTCCGCAGGATCAGCCCGTCGTTGAATGCCTGCTCGATGTCCGCGTCCTGGCTGCCCGGAATGCGCTGCCCGATCGCCCATTTGGCTCCGGGGTAATCCTGCGCCTGCACCGCGCACAACCACGACACCACCTGCGCGGGCTTGCGCCGCAACGGGGCGTCGATCAGGTGTTGATGGCGGAGCCGCTGCGTCAGGATCTGCGTTGTGCCGGCGGCCATGGGAAAGTCGTCGCAGACGAGACCGGGATCGACAAGGATCCCGGCCTCGCAGGCGTCACTATCAGTAACCCAGGGGAACGTTGCTGTCAAAGCGAACACGAAGCACGGTTCCTTCCGGCAGATGGACGTCCTTGCCTTCGGTCGCGGCAATCACACCACCGCCACCGATCAGCACTCCAGCGATGGCGCCCTTCACGCCGCCCAGAATGCCGCCGATGATGGCACCCACCGCGGAGCCCGCGCCGATGCGTCCGGCTTCACCCTTGAGCCCCTCGCTTTCGAGCGCCTGCGTCACATAGGCGCGCGTATCGAAGGTGCGGCCGTTGATCTGGATGCGGTTGAACTCGACCGTCAGGCTGCCCTTGCGATCGGTGCGGCTTGCGCGATCGACCGAGGTCACCCAACCGGTCAGTCTCGATCCCGCCGGGATCAGCAGGTCATTGCCGTGATAGAGATCGATCATCGTCGTTGCCTCGACGCGATCCTCGACCTGCGCCGTGTCTGACGTCAGCCCCGTGACGAGCCGGACATCAACTTCGCTGCCGGCCGGGATTTCGAGCCGGCCCTGAATGGATCCGATCCGATCGTTGGCGCGGCTGCCACGGCTGCCGGTGCGATCGCCGCGGTAGCCCCCGTATGAGGACGTTTGTCCATTGCCGATGCGGGTCATGTAGCGATCGATACGGTCGCTCAAGCGCTGGCGGTCGCTGCGCGTGACCGTCTCACCTCGGCGCTGCTTCACACGCAGGTAGCCCAGGTCATCGCGAATCTCGTTCAGCTCCTGCCGATCGGTGATCGACTGGCCGTTTGCGATCGTAGGCCGCCTGCGCATCGTCGTAGCGGCGCTCGAGCGTCGCCATATCCACCGCCACCTGCGCGAACGCCACGCTCGAAGCAAGGACGAGCGCGCCTAACGTCAATCCGAATTTCATCGTTCACCCCCAGCGCGCATTGATGCGCGCGATCGACAATGTGGAGAGCAAGGGTTGTGCCGGGCGAAAACGATGAGAAACTGGCAGTCCACCTCGTCCGTCTACCGTTTGTGTGGAGTCGGCTACCCCAAACACGACCGTTAGGGCGGCAAGGTTCTTGAAATGCAGTGGGTCGAGGATTCGATTTATGAAATTGCTGAGCCGCCTGGTGCTCGTGATGACCCTGACCGCCACAACCGTGGCTGCCCAGACCAAGGTGACGCCACCGAAGAACAAGTACACGCCACAACAGGACGTCCAGATCGGACAGGAAGCCGCCGCCGAAGTGCGGAAGGAGTATCCGATCATCACCGACGATCAGGTTGAGAGCTATCTCGACCGCCTCGGTGACCGGCTCGTGGAAGCCGCGCCGCGCGAACTGAACAACCCGGTGTTCAACTACTCGTTCACGCCGGTGAACCTGAAGGACATCAACGCCTTCGCCCTGCCTGGCGGACCGATGTTCGTGAACCGCGGCATGATCGAGGCCGCCGGCAGCGAGGCCGAAGTCGCCGGCGTGATGGCGCACGAGCTTGCGCACGTGTTGCTGCGCCACGGCACGGCGAACGCGACCAAGGCCCAGGGGTTTCAGATCGGCGCGCTCGCCGGCGCGATTGCCGGCGCGGTCGTCGGCGGCGGCTGGGGCGAGCTGATTTCACAGGGCTCGCAGTTTGGTCTCGGGACCTGGCTGATGAAGTACAGCCGCGACTACGAGAAGCAGGCCGATCTTGTCGGCGCACAGATCATGGCGCGCGCCGGCTACGACCCGCGTGAGCTCGCCCGCATGTTCGAGACCATCGCCAAACAGGGCGGCAATGGCGGACCGCAGTGGCTGAGCAGCCATCCAAATCCAGGGAACCGCACCCAGTACATCAACGCGGAAGCGGCGCAGTTGCGCGTGGCTCCGCGCCCGAGCGATCAGGGCTTCCAGCAGACCAAGACGCGCCTGTTGCAAATGGGTGCCGCGCGCACGATGGCCGACATCGAACGTAACGGCGGCATGGGCGGCAACACCGGCGGACGATCCACCGGCTCGGTCGGTCGCATCGGCGAGGCCGTGCCCGCGCCGTCGCGTCAGTATCGAACGGTTCAGGGCGGTCAGCTCTTCACCGTGAGTGTGCCGTCGAACTGGCAAGCGGTGACGTCGAACAGCTCGATCAAATACGTGCCGATGAATGCCTACGGCGACTACAACGGCCAGACCACGCTGACTCATGGTGTGGAACTCGGCGTCGCACGCGCATCATCGCGCAATCTCGATGCGGCAACACAGACGCTGATCGAGGGCTTCCTGCGAGGCAATGACGGCATGCGAATCGTCGGACGGGAGGAAGTCTTCCAAATGTCCGGTCGCCGGGCGATCGTGACGCCGCTCGAAGGCCGATCGGCACTCGGTGGCACCGAGCGGGTTGAAGTCCACACCACGCTGCTCAACAACGGCGATCTGTTCTACCTGCTGACGGTGGTCCCTGATCGTGAAGTCGGCGCGTATGGCGTCGCTTTCGAACGCGTCGTGCGATCGGTGAGGTTGAACGATAGGTAGTAGGAAGTAGCAAGCCGCAGGTATTCTTGCTAGTTGCCCCTTGCTACTCGCTAGCCGCCATGGTCCCGCGCACCGTCAGCACGTCGGCTCGGGCCATCCCCTTGGCCTTCAGTGCCTCCACCCGCGCGTCCAGCTCCGGTCTCGAGGCACGGATCGCGTCCTCCAGGGACTGACCCTCGGCCAGCACGCGGTGCTTCAGCAGGATGAAGGGCACCTGCGTGTTGCGCGCCGCATGCGCGAGGGTGGCGAACTGCTCAGCATCCACGAAGCCCTCTGCGGCCAGCGGCAACTTGGTCCCGGGAGCCAGCACCGGCTTGATGCGTTCGTGCAGTTCAGGCGCCGACACCGGAATCGTCATCACCAATTTGGGAGCGCTCTCCGATGTCGGCGTCTCGGCGGCGGTGCTCGAAGCCGCGCGCACGACACGCGTGACGCGTTTGGGCCTGGCTGGCGCCGTCGTCGCCGCGGGCTCTTCAGCGGCTGCCGCAGTGATGGGTGCCGGTTCAGGAGCGGTGTCGCGGTTCATCTTGACCTCCGTTCCGATCCAGGCGCCGAGTGCCAATCCACCGAGCAGCCCGAGCGTCGCGGCTGAGGTTTTACCGGTTTTCATCTCTCACCTCCATCAATCTCACTGCGAGCTGGTAGTCCAATATCCATGCCGCGGCCAATGGACTCGTTTCCGGAGCAATTCACCGGCCTTCGCCCGTTCATCTACGCACTTCTTACACGGTCGCGAGTAAGATGCCCGGGCGAGGTCGCCGAAGCTCATGAACAGAACGCTTCTTGTTACCGCTCTGATCCTTTTCAACAGCAGTGCCGCATCATTCGCGCAGCAGCCCGCAACGCCACGCCCGGTTCCAACGGTCGCACTGGCACCGAAGCCACTCAAGGCTCCGGCCTACAAAGCGGGGCTGAAGCCGTGGGTGAAGCTTGCGGACATCAAGTCCAGGCACAAGAGCGCGGACTGGAGCGAAGTGATTGCTGACGATGGCCGACTCGAAGCCGCGTATCACTCCGCCGCACCAGGAGCGAAACTGTCGAAGCGCTTTCATCCGGACACGCGTGAGTGGTTCGCCGTCGTCGAGGGCGAGGTGCGGGTCGAGATCGAAGGGCAGGAACCCTTCACAGCAACGCGCGGTTCGCTGGTCAATATTCCGCGCCAGACGGTTTACTCTCTCGAGACAACAGGCACGACACCCAGCCTTCGCTTCTCGCTGAATGTCTCTGGCGCCAAGACGGTGTTCTTGAAGGACTCGCCGCCACCCACCGCACCGGCGGGAACGGCGTGGACTGAAGTGCGCATCAATCGCACGCCGGGCCGGTACGACGAATTCAATCAGCCGCAGACGAACATTCACGCCGAGGCGGCGAAGAACGAAAAGTATTCAGGCGGCCGCTTTGTCCGCGACGACAAGTCCGAGATGTTGATCATCTACGGACACGAAAGGAACATGCCGCCGCTCGATCCCAACGACAAGGGACACTTCCACGCGGAGAGCGCAGAGATGTGGCTCGTGTTCTCAGGCAAGATCCGCTACGCGTTCGAGGGACAGCAGCCGTTTATCGCCAGCGAAGGCGACGTGGTCTACGTTCCTGCGAACACCTGGCACGCCACGCGCTTCATCGGTGACAACGCCTGCCGCTTGTCGATCACCGAATACGTCGGCAACGCTCTGTTGCTGCCACCGGGACAGTAACGCGCCGGAGTTGAATCCGGGTTAAACCACGGATTCAAACTCATGGCCCTGCGGCGTCCGGCTTTGGCCGGACCTTCAGAAATCCAGGTTTGACGTCAGGCGCGTGCCGTCCGATCGGAACGCATTCGCCAGGAGGGCAATACGACGCCTGGCTTCCGTCAGGTCGTGATTGCCAAGCGTGATGTTGAGCAGATCGATGTACCAAGGCAGTTTCGTCGAGTCCATCAGATAGGTCTCGACGATCTCCCTCGCAATCGGTAGCGTCGTCTTCTTCGAGTTGTCGTGGACGTCGCGATTGCCGGCCGCGAGCAGCTTCGCATATTCCTCGCGCAGCAGCCGCTCGATCAGTTCGCGCGTGAAGGTGTCGCCTTCCCTGGCGCCGGTCTCTGGGTCGTCCGCCGTCAGCGTCGCACCCTTGTGCAGCCATTCCCACAGGATGCTCAGGCGGATCTCGCCGGTGGCCATGTCTTCCATCAGATACAACACGTCGTCGTTACCGAAGAAGTCCGCAGGCTTGAGCGCCGCGGCCTGCATGCCCTGACCAAAGGCGTTGCCATATTGGATCGCCACACTCATCAGATCGCGTGCACCGCGGATCGTCCGCGGCGCCGACTCAAGCTGCGACAGGTCAGCCGCATCCTTCTCTGTATAAGTCAGTGCGGGAAACGATCGGCCGAGCTGATTCGCATCGCCAACGCGTTCCCACACGGGTCGAACAATGTGGACCATCTTCCAGTGCGCGACCCACTTGCCGCTCGCGCCTTCGCGCTGTTCGCGCTCCGCTCCAGCGGTCGCCCGCTTCATGCCTGCGGCCACGCCGGCTTCCGAGCCCACGGGAATGTTGGGCTCCATACCGCCCTGCCACAGGGCACACTGCCCATTCGCATCCGGTGTGTTCACAGCCCTTCGCACCCGATCTTCGTAGGTGCGCATGTAGCCGTAGGTCATCGTGATGGCATCAATGTTCGGATTCACGAAAGACGGGTCCCACGCCAGCGCGTCGGAGACGCTGTTGATGTAGTCCCATCGGCCGGTGTTGAAGCCCACAAAATGGCGGCCGAGCGCCGCGCGGATCTCCATCAACTGGAAGCAGGCTTCCACCTGTTCGACGAGCACGTAAGCTTTCACCGTGCCAACCGCAAGGCCAAGGTGTTCCTCGAGCGCCGACAGGATGTCGTTCCACAGCGCCGCTTCTTCGGCGGTCTGGATTTTCGGGAGATACAGAACGACCGCCGATCCACGGTCGATCAGCTGGCGGTGATTGTTGACGACATAAAGCCCGGCGTCGACGATCGAGGCGGAGAAGCCGGTGCCATTGCCATTGCGGATCTGCCGATCATCAAGGTGCAGTCCTCTGGCACGGTAGATCGTCGTTGTGAACGACAACTGCTGCCGCCAGTCCGAGATGATCGTTCGACCGAGAAACCCGGTCGCCCAGTCGTTCATCTCCTGGGCGACCTTCTCGGCGACGCCGAGAAACACAGGATCTTCATGAATCGCGAGCTTCAGATTCCGCTGGTTGTCCAGCGACATCGTCGACACCTGACCGAGCGCGTCTTCGCCGTCGAACATCCACCCGTCGGCGCCGCTTAGCAGTGCGTAGGCGACGTTGCGCAGTCCCACCTCGACGGCCGCCCCGGGCCGGGCAGCCGGGCCGGTGCCTTGAATCCACTGGCGTTGCAGATCGCGCGGAATCGCGCTGCCGACAAACTTCCCCGCCCTCGCGTCGCTCACGGTGATCGACGTGCGACCGATCACCGCCGCTGGATCGAGGAAGGTGATGCGCTGCTTCGCGGCGGCGCGATCGGCGCGGCGCTTGATGCGCGCGTCCATGATCGCCTTGCGAGCAAGATCAAACTGCGCGAGGGCCTCGAGCGCCCGAATCGCGTCGGGCGTGATCACATCTGGGTAGTCGGTCTTGACGGTCTTCCTGAACTCTAGCGCCATGTTTTACCTGCCCGGAACAATCCACAACAGTAGTTCAGATTCGTCCACTTTGACCGTGCGGGTGGGCGCCCAGCCGGGAATCCTGAACTGGTGAGACACGATGCGCGTGCCTGGAGGCAGCGCGCGCAACGTCGGCTCGAGCCTCTGCATGATGGTGGTCGAAAGGTACGCCGTGACGACGGTGGCCGGGCTCAGGTCAGCGTCGAACAGGTCGCCCGTAATGAAGGAGACGCGGTTTCCCACCTCGGCTTCGACGGCGATCTGCTTCGCGGTGGCGACCAATGCAGGATCGATCTCGATCCCGACTCCGCGCGCTCCGTATTTTTGCGCCGCAATGATCGGAATGCGGCCATCGCCGGATCCGAGGTCGTAAACCACGTCGGCCGGGCCGACGTTGGCGAGCCGCAGCATCGCGTCGGCGACATTGTGCCGGGTTGGCGTGAAATGGATATCCGGCGCGCGCAACGCCTGCTGCGTCACCACGAACGCCAGCAGCCATGCCATGAGCATCCGGCAAGGCTATCCGATTTTCTCCGCCGCCTGAGCTATCTGCGGCATACTGCGCGCATGATTCGCACCGCCCTGCTTGCCCTCGCTGTCACTGTGGCTCTGCCTCCAGCCGCGAGCGCCCAGGCGATCGGCGGACCCGAAAAGGGCCGGCCGGTTGCCGGCGATCCTGGCATTTCGTCGATGGTGGTCATGGATCGCCCTGAGTTCCGTGTGCTGCGCGATTGGGCCGAGCCAGGCGCCGTGCGCCGCATGCACAACCATGCTGATGCGACGTATCACGTGTTCACGTTGCTAACGGGTCAGTTGACTCTGACGGTTGAGGGTCAGCCGCCGGTGGACGTGAAAGCCGGCGATGCGATCGACTTAAAGGGCGGCGCGATGCACACGTTCAAGAACACCGGCACGGTGACCGCGACTATCGTTGAAGTGTTTGGAAAGGCGCCGAAGCAGTAGCCGCGGGAAAGCTACTACTGCTGCGGAGGGGGACCAATAACGTCGATCAGGTTGCCGCGCACGCCCGTCCGCTGCCACACCTTCTCGTAGACCGGTACGAACACTGACCGGCTGATCACGCGCATCGCCACGTCATTGGCGAGCCGCTCCGTCTGCACATAGGGTTCGTGCGTGTAGATCCATACGTGCCCAAGCTCGTGAGCGATAGCCGCCTCGGCTTCCGAGGCGCTAAGCACACGATCGCGCCGCCATAAAGATCGACGAGGTCCGCGACGATCGCCAACCCGAGGCCGGATCCCGGCGCCGCTTCATCCGCGCGTACACCGCGCTTCAACACGGTCTCTCGTAGCGGAGGATCGAACCCGGGCCCGTCGTCATCAACAGTGATGACGGTTAAGCCATTCAGCAGGGAGGAGCGCACCTCGACGCGAGCATTCGCCCACTTGCAGGCATTGTCGACAAGGTTGCCGAGCATTTCCTCGACGTCCTCCCGGCGGCCGCGCACGAAGTGCTCGGCGGAGACGCGCACGTCGATCGACAGGTGACGGTCGGCGTGAATCGTCTGCATCGTCCGCGCCAGTGCCTCGGCGGACGTGAGCACCTGGCACCTCGCTGTCGGATCGGCTCCAGAGGCGGAGGCGCGGGCGTGAGCGAGGTGATAGTCGATCTGCTTGCGCATCCGATCGACCTGCTGATGGATCGCATCTGCGAGATCCGTGTGACCCGAGGCGCGGGCCCGCTCCGCTTGCTGGTTCAGGAGCGTGAGCGGGGTCTTGAGACCGTGCGCCAGATCGCCAGCCTTGGTCAGCGCGCGATGTACGCGCTGCTCGCGATCCGACAGCAACGCATTGAGGTCTGTGACGAGTGGCTGCACTTCAGTTGGATATTCGCCATCAAGACGGCTGTCTTTGCCTTCTCGCACACCGAACAGGCGCACGCGAAGCTGGTCGAAGGACGCGAGACCCTGGCGCACGAGATAGAACCCGAGTACGAGACTGATGATGGTCCCGGCAAAAGCGGTGAAGAGGTTGCGGATGAAGAATCGATGGAAGATGCCGGGCGCATCAGGATTGAACAGCATGTAGTGCGTCAGCAGCAGGCCGCTGAAGAGGAACAGGCCAATGCTCCAGAGCAGGGCACCAAGCAGCACGCGCGCGCGCAGCGACAGGTGCGTCTTCACGGCTTGTCCGCCTCGATCCGATAGCCCATGCCGCGCACGGTCTCGATCAGCGAGCCGCCGACTTTTCGTCGCAACCTGGCGATGAACACCTCGACCGTGTTCGAGTCGCGATCGAATCCTTGCGAATAGATGTGCTCGGTCAACTCCGACTGCGAGACGATGCGGCCGCGGTGATGCATGAGATACGAGAGCACGCGAAACTCATGGCTTGTGAGCTTCACGGGCACACCGTCGACGGTGACCCTCGCGCCTCGCGGATCGAGCACCACGGGCCCACAGCGAAGTTCGGGAGTCACTTGCCCGGACGATCGACGGATCAGCGCGCGCAGGCGCGCGAGCACTTCTTCGATCTGAAACGGCTTGGCAACGTAGTCGTCGGCGCCGCCATCGATGCCTTGCACCTTCTCGTGCCAGCTGCCGCGCGCGGTCAGCACCAGCACCGGCATCGAATGACCGGCCTCGCGCCATTGCTTGAGGACCGTGAGGCCGTCGACCTTCGGGAGTCCCAGATCAAGGATCACGGCGTCGTAGCCCTCGGTTCGTCCCAGAAACTCTCCCCGCTCGCCATCAGACGCGTGGTCCACGGCGTACCCCGCCCCGCTCAGCGCGGCGCTAAGTTGTTCTGCCAGTTGGACTTCGTCCTCGACGAGCAGGATCCTCACCCCTCGGCCCTCACCCCACCACTCTTCACCGTGGTCGCTTAACAGTAACTGAACGAGTCCTTCACGACGCGTTCAGCGATGGCTCACTACGATCGTCGCCATGACAACCGGGTTCAAGACCGTTCTGATGGTCGGTGGCGCTGCCCTTCTCGGCCTCGCCGCCTACCTGCACTTCTACGCGCCGCAACACATGCGCGCGCTTGGGCAAGCCCTTCATGGAGGCCAGTAAGCACATGTTGAAATCCGTTTCGCTCGCTCTCGCATTCGCTGCGATCGCCGTCACGGCGTCGGCGCAGGACAAGAAAGTGACCACCGCCGATTTCGCCGGCACCTAGAACATCGAGCTGATGAGCCACCAAATCGCGCTCGTCATCGAACCCGCCGACGGCAACAAGGTGACGGCGACGATGATGATGATGGGGCGCGACACGTTGCTCAAGGGCGAACTCGTCGATCGCACGTTGACGTTGAGCGGCGTGAAATCCGAAGTCAACGCCAACACGCTGCACACGCCGCCCGGCGGCGACTCGCATGCGGGCGCCACGCCACCCCCCGCCGCAAAGCCGATCACCGTCACGCTGAAGGACGACGGCACCATTGAAGGCGAAATGATGACCAACATGGGGCCGGCCAAGTGGACCGGCGAAAAGCTGCGCACGCGGAAGAAGGGCTAGATGTTTCTGTCCCGCCGCGAAGTATTGAAGAGGCTGGGCGCATCCGTCGCCCTCCCCTACCTGGAAGCGATGGCGCAGCCTCGTAAGGCGCCGGTGCGCCTGATCTGCATCGAACAGGTCCATGGCGCGGCGGGCAGCTCGGCATACGGCCAACAACAAAACCTATGGTCCCCAGCCGTTACCGGCCGGGATTTCGACCTCACGCCCACCAGTCTCAAGCCGCTCGAGGCGTTCCGCCAGCACCTCACCATTGTCAGCAACACCGACGTACCGAGCGCCGACCCGACGGAGGCTCGCGAAATCGGCGGCGATCACTTTCGATCCAGCGCGACCTACCTGACGCAAACCTATCCCAAGCGCACCGAGGGCGCGGACGTCGAGTGCGGCATCTCGCTCGATCAGTTGCACGCGCAGCGCTTCGGGCAGGACACGCCGGTGCCGTCGATGCAGTTGTGCATCGAGAGCGTCGATCAATCCGGCGGGTGCGGCTACGGCTACTCGTGCGTCTACACCGACACCATCAGTTGGGGATCGCCGACCAGCCCGTTGCCGATGATCCGCGATCCTCGCGTGGTGTTCGATCAGATGTTTGGCGTCATGGGCGCGGGCTCCGGCGCGGAGCGGCGCGAACGCCGGCAGGAAGATCTCAGTATTCTCGACTTCGTTCGAGCATCCGCCAAGCGCCTCGAACGCCGGCTCGGCGCCCAGGATCGAGTCCGTCTCACCGACTACCTCGACAACGTTCGCGAGATCGAGCGGCGGATCCAGGCGGTTGAGAAACGCAACGACAGCGGTGAGCCGCGAGAGTTGCCGACGGCGCCTAAGGGCATTCCGGACTCGTTTGCCGAACACGTCAAGCTGATGTTCGACCTGCAGATGCTGGCCTTCCGCTCGGATGTGACCCGCGTGTTCTCGATGAAGATGGGCCGTGACGGCTCAAACCGCGTCTACGCCGACAGCGGCTCAAAGTCGGCGTTTCATATCGTGTCGCACCACGGCGACAACCCGGACCGCATCCGCGAGCTGGCCCGCATCAACACCTATCACGTCAGCATGCTGCCTCACCTGCTGCAGCAGTTGAAAGACACGCCTGACGGCGACGGCACAATGCTGGATAATTCGGTCGTGATCTACGGGTCGCCGATGGGCAATCCCAACCAGCACAATCACAAGCGCGTGCCTTTCCTGATCGCGGGCCACGCCGGAGGCGCGCTCAAGGGCGGCGTCCACCTGAAGGCCAAGAACGGTACGCCCCTGTCGAGCGTCATGTTGAGCCTCCTTCACGCGCTGGGCCACGATGAGCTGAAGAGCTTTGGCGACAGTGAAGGGACGTTCTCGTGGGGCTGATTCGGCACGGGCTCCGCACGATCAGCCGCATGCCCGGGCTGGCGGCGGTCGTCATTCTCTCGCTCGGCGTCGGCATCGGCGTCAACACCGCCGTGTTCTCGTGGATCCAGGCCATCATCCTCACGCCGATCCCCGGCGTCGACGACAGCGGCCGCTTCTATCACGTCGAGGCGAAGTCGGACACCGGTACCTACCCGGGCATATCGTGGCTCGAGTATCGCGACCTCGCGGCCAAGCTAACGTCGGTCGACGAACTCGTGGTGTCTCGAATGGCGCCGCTCAATGTCGGCGAAAGCGGTCGCACGGAGCGCACCTACGCGCAGCTCGTCTCGGGCAACCTCTTTACGGCGCTTCGCCTGCGGCCGGCCGCCGGTCGATTCATTCGCGCCGATGAGGCTGATCGTCCTGGCGGTGAACCGGTCGCGGTGATCTCTCACGACTACTGGCAGACGCACTACGCAGGCTCCCCTTCGGCAATCGGACAGACCATTCGCGTCAACGACAACCAGCTCACGATCGTCGGCGTCGCACCGGAGAACTTCCAGGGCACGATCCTGGCGCTGCAGTTTGATCTGTGGGTGCCTGCGACGCTCGCGCCGGCGCTGTTTCCTGGATCGGCCGAACTCACCGACCGCAATCAGCGCGGCTACTCCGCCCTGGCGCGGCTGCGCGATGGCGCAGAGGAAGCGCGCGCCGGCGCAGAGCTGTCAGCGGCCATGCGGGAACTCGCGGTGGCGTTTCCCGATAGCAACGGACGCATCGGCGGCGAGCTGCTCCCGTACTGGAAGGCCACGCGGGGCCCGCAGATGATGTTCATCACCGCCCTCGGCATCCTGCAGGGGGTGATGCTGCTGGTGCTACTCGCCGTCTGCGGCAACACCGCCAACCTCGTCCTAGCCCGTGCCAGCGCCCGCTATCGGGAAGTTGGCGTGCGGCTGGCGCTCGGCGCCCGGCCGCTGGCAGTCGTGACGCTGATGCTCGTCGAAAACCTGCTCCTCGGCATCTTCGGAGCGGCGGTCGGTATCGTCATCGCCTGGTGGGGGACAGAGGCCCTTCGGGCCATGCCCCCGTATGGCGCGTTTCCGGTCCGCTTCCAGACCAGCCTCGACGCCATGGGCCTGGCCTTCGCGGTCGCGCTCGGCATCCTGAGCGGCTTGCTGTTTGGGGCGGCGCCGGCGCTGCAGCTCGGACGCGTCAACCCCCAGCAGGCACTTCGCAGCGGTGCGAAATCGACCGGCCGCAGCGCCGTGCGCGACACCCTGATGGCCGCACAATGCGGACTGGCGCTGTTGGTGCTGGTGGTGGCAGGGATGTTCTTTGCGAGCTTCGTCGAGACGCAAGGCACCGACCCCGGGTTCAAGTCGGACGGTCTGCTGATTGCCACCTACGATCTCAGCGGGACGGTGACCAACGACGAGTATCCCCGTCAATTCGCCACGCAGTTGCTCGACCGCTTGCAGCGCGTGCCGGCGATTGAATCCGTCGCGCTCGCCAACGCCATGCCCCTCGATATCCACGGCCTGCCGCTGCGGGGATTCACGCTCGAAGGGCGCGCGCAAACCACGACACAGCGGGAACAGGCGCTCACCAACATTGTGTCGCCCACCTACTTCAAGACCATGGGTATTCCCATGGTCGCCGGCGAAGGCTTTGCCGACATTGAGGATCGCACCGCGCCGGCGCAAGTGGTGGTCAACGAAGAATTCGTGCGCCGCTACATCGCACCCGCCGATCCGCTCGGCCGTCGACTGACCAACGGTGATGTCGAGTACACGATCGCGGGCGTGGTGAAGAACTCAACCTACGAAGTGTTCGGGGAGCCGCCAACACCGGCGTTCTTCTTCTCGTACCGCGACCGGGCCCGCTATCTCGGTGAGATTCATCTGCGGGCCAGGCCGGGATCGGAGACGCTGCTTGCCTCGGAAGTGCAGCGGGCGGTTCGCGAGATCGATGCGTCGTTACCGGTCTACAACATCCGCACCATGGCGGAACATGTCGAACGCAACCTGTTCCTCAGGAAGATTCCCGCCCGGATGTTCGCGGTGATCGCGCCACTGTTGCTGGCGCTGGTGGCGGTCGGGATCTATGCCGTGATCAGCTACACCGTCTCGCAACGAACGCGGGAGATCGGCGTTCGGGTGGCGATGGGAGCCACGAGTGACCGCGTGGTCCGGCAGATCGTGAAGGAAGGGATGATCGTGGCTTCCTCTGGTGTCCTGCTGGCGTGGATGCTCGCCACGCTCGTGCAGACGCACCTGTTCAGCGGCGCCGACGGCGCGCTGACGGTCCTGATCGCGGTTCCGATTGTGCTGTTGGGAGTGGCCGCTGTGTCGTGCTGGCTGCCAGCACGAAGGGCCACGCTGGTCGATCCAGTCGTGGCCCTGAGATCAGAGTAGGGTTCGGCCTCGGCCGGACCTTGATCAGCCGATCATCACCTTTCGAGGATGCTGGGAGTTGTCCTCGAGGAACGTCTTCTTGCCCTCGAGGTCCTTCTCGGTCGGCTGCACCATGCCGTTGATGTCGGTGACGCGCGACACCAGGGTGTGTTCGCCGGCTGCCGCGCCCTTCCAGGTGTAGTGATACAGCTTCCAGCCGTACTTGGCGGTGGTCGACGGATCCGCGGTCGCCATCGCCCACGTCCCTTCGTCCACCTTCACCTCGACGTTCTTGATCGGCGTGCCGTCATTCAGCACGATCACGGTGACCTTGTGATCGGCGCCGTTCTTGGTGACACGGGCGACGAAGGACTTCAGGTTGAGATGGCTGATCGCCTTCTCGACCCACTTCACTTCGCCGTTGATCATCTCGCCGCGCAGGGTGCGATACCAGTTCGCCTGGAACTTGCCGAGATACGGCTCTTCCTGCACGAAGATGTCGGACAGCCACTTCACGTTCGGGGCGCCATACCATCCCGGCATGATCAGGCGCAGCGGCGCGCCCTGGTGCTTGGTGAGCGGCTCGCCGTTGAGCGCATAGGCCAGGAACGGCGCCGGATCGTTGCCCATGGCGCGTTCGCGGTGAATGCTGCGGCCGTACTGCTGTTCAACGTCGAAGTTGGTGCCGCGGAAGTTCACGGCTTCCTTGCCGCGATCGGCGCCGAAGAACACGATCTCACGGGCGTTCGGCTTGAGGCCGGCCTTGTCGAGCACGGTCTTCAGCGGCACACCGGTCCAGCGTCCGTTGCCGATCAGGCCCTGGATCGGACGGCGGTTGCCTGAGCATTCGAAACCGGCAATCAGCTCCTGGCTGCCCATCTTCTTGAGCTCGTCGAGCGACAAGGCGAGCGTCGTGTTGACGAGGCCGCCGACTTTCAGGCGGAACGCCACCGGGTCGACCTCAGGATGACCGTAATGTTGGGTGGTAAAGAACTGATCCTTCGGTGTAAACGCGCCGGCAAGCCCGCGTGTGTCGAACAGGCGCCGGTCCGGCGCCGGGTTCGCGTTGAACGGCGGGTTCACGTGCGAGTCGGTGAACGGCACCATGACTTCGCCCTGCGCCATGGCGGGCAGCACCCACTCAAACGCTCCGAGCGTGCCCATGGCCGCGGCCGCCAGGCCGCTCTTCATCACGTCACGACGGTTCATGTCTGTAGCCACTGTTACCTCACATGAATAAAGGCGGGCCTTGCGGACCCGCCTCTATGAAATTCTGAACTTACCGTAAGCGCGTAGGCCTGTTTGCCTGTTCGCCTAACACGTGACGCAACGATTGTTGTTCTTCGCGCCCATCTTCATCAACAGCGCGATCGTCTCCGGAATGGCCGACAGACGCTGGACAGGGCCGTTGGCCATGTCGACCGTCGTCTGGCCGCTGCGCGCGACCGCCTTCGGATCGGCGCCCTTGCTCACCAGGTACAGGATCATCTCGTTGTCGCCGCGTGCGGCGGCGTGGTGAAGCGGGGTGTAGCCGTCGTTGTCGCGCTCGTTGACGTTGGCACCAAGTTCCTCGACGAGATACTTCACGGCCGCGAGCCACGCACCGGGGGCATGACGATGAGCGTTGCCGGCGAAGCCTTCGCCGTATTCAACGCCGGTCGCCGCGTGAATCGGGAACGCGCCCGGACCACCGTACGGAATCGTCGGGGCGTCGTACTTCTCCATGCCCTTCTCGGCTTCCGGCATGATGGCGCCGCCGGCGCCCTGTGGCGCACCTTCCGGACCACGACGAACGCGTTCGCGCGGAGCGAGCGTCGCAATGTTCGGGTCGGCGCCGTAGGCCACCAGGAGCTTCATCGCCATGACGTCAACGCCATAGGCGGCGCGCCAGAACGCGGTGGACCCGGTCGTGTCGGCGAGACCGCAGTTGCGGTTGCCGCAGCCGGTGTAGACGAGGTACCACGGGTGCGACGCGATGCGCGCGTTCACGTCGGCGCCCTTGTCGAGGAGCGCCTTCATGACCTCGAGGTAAGTCGCCTTCTGCAACTCCATCTCCTGGGGCTGCGGGAACCGCGTGCGTGGCTGCCACACCGTGTTGACCGCGGCCCACAGCGGCGCAACGCCGTTGTTCTTGGCCCCGATGTTTGGGTTGGCGCCGCGCTTGATCAGCATCATCGCCATGTCGAACTGGCCGTTGATGATCGCCGTCAGCAGCGGGGTGGTGCCGTCGCCGGCGTTGGCCTGGTCGATCTTCGCGCCGCCATCGAGCAGTGCCTCAGCGGCGGCGATGTAGCCCTGGCGCGAGGCGTGGAGCAGCGCCGTCATGCCGCCCTTGGTCTGAACCGGCGGGTTGATCTCGTCAGGATTGAAGTTGCCGCGCGGGTTTGGCGGGGCGTTTGGATCCGGCGGCGGGATCTTGCCGGTGCGGACCACTTCGCGGCCGGCCTGGATGGCGGCCTGCACCTGGCTCGGTGACGCCTTCGCTTCCGATTCCTTGCCGACGAAGCCTTCGAGCACCTTGCGCTGGAGGTCGGCCGCGGCGCGATCGAGGGTGCTGAATCGTGCGACGTCGATCACCTTGGTGGTGATGTTGGCGTCGGCGCCACGCGCCAGCAGCACCTTGATCGTTTCGACGCGGTTGAGACCCGCGGCGAAGATCAACGGTGTCTGGCCGGCTTCGTTTTCCTTGGCGTTGAGGTCGGCCTTGGCGTCGATCAGCACCGTCACTGTGGCGGCGTTCCCCGAGCTGGCGGCCATGTGCAGCGGCGTCACGCCGCTATTGGTGGAGCGCACGTTGACGTCGGCGCCGGCCTTGAGCAGCGCCGTCGCGACCGCCGCGCTGCCGCTCTTGCCGGCGAGGTGCAGCGGCGTGTACTGGCCGATGCGGGTCTGCGCCTGGATATTGGCACCCGCAACGATCAGCACTTCTGCCAGCGCCGCGTCGCCGCGCTCGGCCGCCCAGTGCAAGGCGCTCATGCCGTCGCCTTGCGCCGCGTTGGCGTCGGCGCCGTCCTTGAGCAGCGCCTTTACTGCGGCAATGTCACCGCGCTCGGCCGCGTCTGCAACGCGCGGCGGCGTCGGCATCTGCGCGCTGAGCGCCGACGCCATGCCGACCGCAACCATCAAAGCTAGAAGTGACTGACGCTTCATCGCTGATCTCCGAAATCCGCCTGATATCAAGAAGGCGGGTCTGACGGACCCGCCTCTACCAACTACGCACTCACTAGGCGACTGTCGTCGGCGATGCCTGGTTGAGCGACAGCTCGCCGGTCGAATCGCCGAACTGCTTCATCTCGTTCATGCCGAGCATGTGGCCCATCGACAGGAACGCATTGGCCATCGGGGTGCTGTCGGCGGCCTTGATGTGCAGGTTGCCCTTCAGCGCGCCGTTGGCGTGGCCGAGCAGGAACAGCGGGCAGCGGCGATGATTGTGGACGTTCGGATCCGCCATCGGCGAGCCCCAGACCACCATCGTCTTGTCGAGCAGTGACTTGTCGCCTTCCATCGACTCCTTGAGGCGATCGATCAGGTAGGTGACCTGCGAGACGCGGTACTTGCAGATCTTGTTGAACTCCATCACGCGATCTTCGCGATCGCCGTGGTGCGACGCCGGGTGGAACGGCTGCAACGAGCCGCTTTCCGGGAACACGCGGTTCTGCGAGTCGCGGCCGGTCTTGAAGGTGATGATGCGGGTCATGTCCGTCTGGAACGCCAGCACCTGCAGGTCGAACATCAGGCGCATGTGTTCCGAGAACGAATCGGGCACGCCGGCCGGCGCGTCCGGCAGCGCGCGCTCTTCACCGGAGCTGTTGCGCGCTTCGATCGACTCGATGCGGCGCTCGATCTCGCGAACGTAGGTCAGGTAGCGATCGAGGCGCGTGCGATCCGAGGTGCCGAGGTCCTTGCGCACCGACTGCACTTCGCCCTGGATCCAGTCGAGGATGCTGCGGCGGCTGACGCGGCGGGCGGCGCGATCTTCCTTCGACGAGCCCGAGCCGAACAGCATGTCGAACGCGACGCGCGGGTCGCGGATCATCGGCAGCGGTTCGTTCGGTGACGCCCAGCTGATCGAGTCGGTGTAGGCGCACGAGTAGTTGTAGGTGCAGCCACCGGCCTGGTCGAGGTTCTCGATGCAGAACTGCATCGACGGCAGCGGCGTCTCCTTGCCGATGTGCTGCGCGTAGTACTGGTCGAACGACGTGCCGGCCCAGATGTCCGATCCCTGCGTCTGCTTGGGATGCGACTGGGTCAGAAACACCGCGCTCGAGCGGAAGTGGTCGCCGCCGATTTCCGGCGCCGTGAACGCCTCGGCCATGCGCACGTCGGTGTTCGACACGATGGTGAGGTGCTTCTTGTAGGGATCGAGCGACGACAGCGCGCTGTCGGGCAGGATGGTGAAGTCGTTGCCGACCTGTTCAGGGGCGTAGAGGAACTTCGACGCGCCCCACTTCTGGCAGCCGGCGAGGCCATGGACCTCTTCGATCGCGAGGAAGCGTGTGCGTTCCGCCGCCGGAGCCGCTCCGCCAATTCCCTTCGCCGCGACCATCGCGTCGAGGAACGGCAGCGCCACCGTGGCGCCTGCGGCGCCGCGGAGGAACGTTCTACGGGGCATCTGCTTGCCGGTAATGAAGTTCATCACAATCTCCTACTGAACGCTTGCCTTGGTGTTATCGGTCGTTGACGTTTCGGCTTCCACCCGGCGCATGCGGAACGCGTCGCTCTTGACCACGCCCAGGATGAAGGTGGAGATCTTGTAGTTCGACGCTTCGGCCTGCTTCGTGATCTGGCGGATCAGCGGCTGGTCGTAGTATTCGACGCGGCGGCCGAGCGAATAGGCCATCAGGTTCTCGGTGAAGTTGCGCACCAGCGGCGTCGGGCGCTTGGTCAGCGTGCTCACCAGCTCCGGCAGGGACGTCACCTTGGTGCCGTCGTAGAAATCGCCGGCGGTGTCGAGCGGCATGCCGTTCTCGCGCTGGCGCCACTTGGCGGTCACGTCGAAGTTGTCGAGCGCGAGGCCGATCGGGTCCATGAAGCGGTGGCACGAATTGCACGTCGCGCTCTTGCGATGCAGCTCCATTTTTTCGCGCGTCGTCAGCAGGCGGCCTTCGGTTGCTTCACCGGCGGCCTCGAGATCCGGCACGTTCGGTGGTGGTGGTGGCGGCGGCGTGCCCATCAGCACCTCCATCACCCACTTGCCGCGCAGCACCGGCGAGGTGCGATTGGCGAGCGAGGTCTGGACCAGCATGCTGCCCTGGCCAAGGATGCCGCGGCGATTGGCGTCCGGATAGGACACGCGCCGGAATTCGCGGCCAACGACGTTGTCGAAGCCGTAGTGGCGCGCCAGCCGTTCGTTCACGAACGTGTAGTCGGCGGTCAGCAGTTCGAGCAGGCTGCGATCCTCGCGCACCAGGCTCTCGAAGAACATCTTGGTCTCGGTCCGCATCGCCTCGGCGAGGTTCTCGTCGAAGTTCGGGTAGAAGTTCGGATCGGGACGAACCTTTTCAATGTCCTGCAAGCGGAGCCACTGTGCCGCAAAGCGCGACGCCAGCGCCTCGGCGCGCGGATCGGCAAGCATGCGGCGGGCGTGCTTCTCGATGCCGGCAGCCGTCGACAATTCGCGACGCTGAGCCGCTGCGATCAGCTCCTTGTCCGGCGGCAGTCCCCACAGGAAGAACGAGAGCCGCGACGCCAGGTCGATGTCGGCCACACGGTAGGTGCCGCCGCTGCGCGCGTCGGTCGGGGCGCGCTCCAGGCGGAAGATGAAGTGCGGGCTTGCGAGCACCGTTTCAACGGCGTTGCGAATGCCCTGCTCGAAGCCGCCCTTGGCGGCGCCTGACTCGTAGAACGGCATCAGGCGATCGATTTCCTGGCTGGTCAGCGGACGCCGGTAGGCGTCGCCGCCAAGCTTCGAGATGATCTGACGCGCGCAGGCCGGCTCGTCGGCCTTTGACGTCGGGCGGCAGGTGAAGATCTTCTGGCGGCTGGCGGTATTGGAAATGCCCACGGCCTTGATCGGGCCGCGGATCACGAGGTCCGCCATGTGCGGCAAGGTGGTGATGCCGCTGCCGCCCGACCCGCCGCCCGCATACGACCATTCGTGCGGCTTGATCAGGTCTTCGTACGGTCCGTCGATCTTGCGCACGAACGCGGCGGCGATCTTGTGTTGGCCGGCCTTGACGAAGATCGGCTCGGTGCGGTGCGGCGTCTGGCCGCGCCCGTCGGCGCCGGCGACGTTCAGCAATTCGTATTCGACCAGCGCCACGCGCTGGCCGTCGATCGACACATCGATCGACTCGAAGCGCGTGTTCTCGCCCGAGTTGAACGTCATCTCGAACTGGTATTCGCCGTCGGCGGGAAACACGTGCGTGACCACCATGCCGCCGCGCGTGCCATAGGGCGCGCCGGGCACGCGATCCCAGGGGTGCTGCGATGCGTAGGTCGAGTTGGTGTAGGTGTGATCGATCAGCGGCGCGTTCTTGTCGCCGACCGCAAGGCGGCTGATGTCCGCGGCCGCGTTCAGGTACGCCTCGAGCAGCGTCGGCGACAGCGCCTGTTCATCGGCGATGTTGTCGAAGTTGGCGCTCATGGTGTCGTTGGGCAACCACTCCGACGAATCGACGTCGAGCGCCAGCAGATCCTTGATCGCACGCGCGTACTCGGGACGGTTCAGGCGCTGGAACGGACGGCCACCGGGATTCGGGTTGGCCTTGGCGTGCGCATCGATCGACGTCTCAAGCGTGTTGATGAACGCCGCGTACTTGGCGGGTTCCGGCCGCGGCATTCCCGGCGGCGGCATCATGCTCGCCTGCAGTTTGCGGATCATCCGCTCCGCCACATCCGCGTGCTCGCTGAGCTTGGCCATGTCGAACGACGACAAGGTCAAGTTGCCGGCGCGTTCCTTGTTGCGATCGTTGTGACAGTTGACGCAGTACTGCTTGACGAGAGCGTTGTTATCGGCCACCGAAGCCGCAGCCGTCTGCGAAGCCACTGGCTTGGTTGTTGGTGCAGCCGACGTTTTTGCGGCCACAGCCTGCGGCTTTGCAGCAGGTGCGACGACAGCCTGCGGCTTTGCGGCTGGTGTTTGTGCCGCGAGTGCTGTGACGAGTGCAAGAACTGCCGATGCAGTTCCTAGCGAAACAATGCCGGCGCTTTTCATTACGAACGACCCCACACGCGTACGAACAGCGATGGCCGCTGCAGAGCTAAATCAGCGACCCGTCTGAATCAGCGGAAAATATACACCCAATCGCCGCTAAGCATAGATGGTGCAAGAAGATATGACCTTTCGTGACATTCGTACACAAGAGGTTCGTGCAAAAGAAAACGGGCGTTTAGGCTAAACGCCCGTTCAAATTATGGATATAGGCCTGTTCTGGATGGATCCGGCGGCCTTTACTTCTTGGTCGCCGTCATCGCCGAGGGCGACGAGAACTTGATCGTGTTGCCGTCGACCATGCCGGTCCACTTCTGAGTCCCGGCCGTAATGGTGATTTCTGCGCCCTTCAGGCGGCCCTGGACTGCCTCGTTGCCCAGTGTGCCCGACAGCATCTGGAAGTTCTGCGTCAGCGTCAGGGCGCCGTTCGGGGTGTTCCAGGTGCCGGCGACCTTCGCGGGCACGATCCAGAACAGCGCCGTACACCAGCTGCTCGAGCAGCCATCGGTGATCGTGGCGGTTTCGTCCGCCTGCCAGTCTTCCATCGTGAACGTGTTCGACGCGATGCGCGTGCCCGGCTTCATGTCGAGAATCTTCGGGCGCAGCTTCATGTTGATCGACGGCAACAGGAACATCGTCACGACCGTCGCCTTCGAGAAGTCGGTCTCGAACAGGTCGGCCTTCACGAACGTGGCGCGATCGGCGACGCCGGCAGCCTTGGCGTTGTTCTGTGACAGCGTCACCATGTCCGGGTTGTACTCAATGCCGAACGCGCGCGCGCCGCGCTTCGCCGCGGTGATCACGGTACGGCCGTCGCCCGACCCCAGGTCGTAGTGAATGTCGTCCTTGGTGATCTTCGCCATGTCGAGCATCTTGTCGACCACCGCCTGCGGCGTCGGCACCCACACCACGTCCTTGCCCGCCTGGCCCACCTGGGGCTCGAACGGCTTCTGGTCGGTGCCCTGCGCAAACGCCACGTTCGCCGTGAAGGCAACCATGACCGAAAGAACTGCAATACGTCTCATCATCGAAGTGTCTCCGTAACGCGGTACAAGTAAGAGTCGGTTCTCAAGAACAACGAACCGCTGGATATACCCATCGAGGCCAGCAAGCCGCCATCCAGCGTATTGACGGCCAGCCTCCGAAATTCCCGGCCCGGCGCGATCACGACGGTCGCGCCCTGCTCAGCCAAAAAGTATATGCGCCCGTCGGCAAAAACGGGTGACGCGGAATACGTCCCGCCCAGCCGCTGCTGCCAGACCAGCGCTCCGGTACGCGCATCAATACAGGTGGCAATGCCGCCATCGTTTACCACGTACAGCTCATCACCTACGATCAGCGGTGACGGCGTCAGGGGCGCGCCGCGCTTGAGCGACCACGCCACGTGGGTCCTGGTCACGTCGCCCTTGCCATCAGGGCGCACGGCCAGGAGTTCCGGCTGCTGAAAACCCGTCGCAATGTAGACCAACCCGTGCGCAAACACCGGGCGGGGCACGTTCGAAAACCCTTCGTCGTAGCGCACCCGCCAGATCTCCTTGCCGGTCAGCGGCTCGTAGGCACGTGCGCGAAATGCCCCGACGCTGATCAGTTGATCCTGATCGCCGACGCGGATCACAAGTGGTGTCGTGTAGGCCTGGTCCGCCGGGTAGCCGCGGTTGGTCTTCCAGCTGGTCTTGCCGGTGAGCTTGTCGAGCGCGATCACAAACGCGGCGTCACTGCCGTCACAACTGAAGATCAGCAGGTCACCATGGATGATCGGCGATCCGCCGGCGCCATGTTGCGACTGGTACTCGAAGCGGTTCTTCCAGATGATCTCGCCGCTCCACGTCAGCGCCGCCGTGCCATCGGCGCCGAAATGCACGTAGACGCGGTCGCCGTCGATGATCGGCGTCGGTGACGCCCAGCTGTTCTTCGGATTGATGTCGCGCCGATCGTACGGAATCTTGAAGACTTCGACGTCGACCACTTGCTGCCCGGTCTCGATGTCGTACGCCAGCGCGCGCAGCGAGATGCCCTTCTGTTCCACCGCGGTCGTGATCCACACGCGGCCGTTGGCGATCACCGGCGAGGACCAGCCGAGCCCCGGCACCTTGGTCTTCCACGCGATGTTCTGCGTTTCGCTCCAGGTCAGTGGGAGTCCGCGCTCGCTTGAATGCCCCTGGCCATCAGGCCCTCGAAAGGCCGGCCACTGGATCAGCAGCGCCAGGATGAGAAGGCTCTTCATGCCGGGACGGCCTCACCTGTCGCGGGCGGCAGCGTGAAGGAGAACGTCGCGCCGGCGCCCGGCTTCCCTTCCGCCGATGCCGCGCTCATGCCCGCCAACGCCAGCGGCAGCCGCGTCGACATCAGCAGCGGAATCTTGACCGCGAGCGACTGGCGACGCGAGATCGGCATGGGCGATAAGCCTACAATGTTCGCGTGCCGTATCGCTGGGTAATGCTGGGGCTCGCCGCGGCGGCCATGGTGGGGACCTTGCCCGGTCGAACGCAGGGACTTGGGCTCGTCACCGAGCCGCTGTTGCAGGATCTGCAGATCGGTCGCGTCGACTATGCGCAGGTCAATCTCTACGCCACGCTGATCGGGTCGCTGTTCGCGATCGGCATCGGCCGCTTCATTGATCAGTTGGGGACACGCATCGTGCTGACCACGGTCGTGGTGGCACTCGGCATCGTCGTGATCGCGATGAGTCGCGTCACGTCGTTCTGGGGACTGGCGACCACCATCACGCTGACGCGCGGACTCGGCCAGAGCGCATTGTCGGTCGTCAGCCTGACCATGATCGGCCATTGGTTTGCGACCAACACAATCGATAAGGGCATGGCGATTTATTCCATCGTCATGAGCATTGGCTTCATGATCGCGTTCCCGGTCGTCGGCGGCCTCGTGCAGTCCTGGGGCTGGCGCCCGGCGTGGTTCGCGATCGGTGCGACCTTGCTGATCGCGCTGGCTCCTGCCGCGTTGTTGCTTTCAAGAAGACACGAAGTGCACGCGGTCGAGGATGCGCCGGCTCTGCATGGAATGCTCTGGCAAGAGGCGCTCTCCACTCCCGCATTCTGGATGTTCTCGGTGGGCGCCGCGATGTACGGACTGGTGGCATCCGGTATTGGCCTGTTCAACGAATCAATTCTTCTCGAGCGCGGGTTCGGGCCCGACGTGTTCTACCAGACCCTCATCGTCACGGCTCTGACCGCGCTGATCGGCAACTTCGGCGGCGGCTGGCTTGCCACGCGCATGTCGCTAACGAACCTTCTCGCCATCTCGATGTTCGTGCTCGCGCTCGGTCTCGCCGTGCTGCCGCATGTATCGTCGATCGTGCAGGTGATGGGGTGGGCGACTGCGATGGGCCTGGGCGGCGGTCTGGTGATGGTGTTGTTCTTCAGCGTGTGGCCGCGTGTTTACGGTCGCGCCCACCTTGGGCGCATCCAGGGCGCGGCGCAGGCGATGACGGTTCTCGCGTCCGCCATTGGTCCCCTGCTGCTGGCGTGGTGTGTCGAGTGGACCGGCAGCTACGCGGCCATGTTCAACATCCTCGCCGCGATCATCGGCGCACTCGCCTTCGCCGCGATGTTCACGCCGCTGCCTTCTGCGGTTCCCGTGAATAACGAAGTGTCTGAATAGCCGTTTCTATTTGACATCCAGGTAGAGCAGTTCTTGATGAGAGTCGCGTCGCGTGACGACGCTTGGGTGTCACCATCACAATTGATACAATTGTCACTGGCTCTCGAGCACTTGCCCGCCTCTTGACCTTCGGAAACTCTGGAAACGAAAGCATTCAATGAAGACCACTCCTGCCGGCGACGCAACCGGTTTTGCCGCGCTCGGCCTTACTCCGTCCCTCGTCTCCGCCGTCGCCGCACTCGGTTACGAAGAGCCAACACCTATTCAAGGCGAAGCGATTCCCGTGCTGCTGTCTGGCGCCGACATGCTCGGCCAGGCCGCGACCGGCACGGGCAAGACCGCGGCGTTTGCGCTGCCGTTGCTCGACAAGCTCGTGAAGGGCGGAAAAGGCAGCCGCGGCAAGGTGCAGGCGCTGGTGCTCGTGCCGACGCGCGAGTTGGCCATGCAGGTCGCTGAAGCGCTGCACAAGTACGCGAAAGGCTCGAACCTGAATGTGGTGCCGGTGTACGGTGGCGCGCCGATGGATCATCAGATCCGCGCGCTGCGTCGCGGCACTGAAGTCGTGGTCGGCACGCCCGGGCGCGTGCTCGATCACATCCGGCGTCAGACGCTCGACTTGAGCTTGGTGCAGGTGCTTGTGCTCGACGAAGCGGACGAGATGCTCGACATGGGCTTCTCTGAAGACATCGACGCGATCGTCGCCGAGACGCCGGATACGCGACAGACCGCGCTCTTCGCCGCGACCTTTGCGCCGCGCATCATGTCGATTGCCGGTCGGCACCTGAAGAATCCGAAGAAGGTGCAGATCGCCCAGGAGAAACGCGCGCCCGGAAAGCTGCCGCGCATTCGCCAGACCGCCTACATCGTCGGCAAGGGACAGAAGATCGCGGCGCTCAACCGCATTCTCGACTTCGAAAGCCCAAAATCGGCGATCGTGTTCTGCCGGACGCGTCTTGAAGTCGATGAGCTCACCGACACGCTGAACGCGCACGGCTACGGCGCGCAGTCGCTGCACGGCGGACTGGTGCAGAAGCAGCGCGATCGCATCATGCAGATGTTCCGCACGGAGAAGGCTGACATCCTTGTCGCTACCGACGTGGCCGCGCGCGGCCTGGACATCGATCACGTCTCGCACGTGATCAACTTCGACCTGCCAACTGCCGCCGAAGTGTACGTGCACCGCATCGGCCGCACCGGACGCGCCGGTCGTGAAGGCGTCGCAATCACCCTGATCTCTCCGCGTGAACAGCGCTTTCTGCAATTCGTCGAGCGCCTGACCAAGCAGAAAGTTGAAATCGGCAAGCTGCCAAGCGAAGCCGACCTGCGCAAGCGCCGCCTCGAGGCCGCAAAGGACACGGTGCGCACGCGCATTGCCGCCGGCGATCTCGATGAGATGCGCGAACTCGTCGCATCGCTCGCCGAAGAGTTCGACATCATGGATGTTGCCGCTGCCGCCGTGGCACTCGCAAATGCGGAAGCCGACAAACCCGCACCGATCGAAGAGATCGTGTCAATCGAGCCTCACGGCGAACGCCGCGACCGGCCGGGGCGGTTCGACCGCCCTGAACGATCCGACCGTTCCGAACGCGTGTCAGAGCGGCTCTCCGGTCGGATGACCTTGCTGAGGATCAGCGTCGGTAAGGAAGAGAGCGTGCGGCCCGCAGATCTCGTCGGCGCGATCGCCGGAGAAGCCGGCATCCCGTCACGCGTGATCGGCGGCATCAAGATCCACGACGACTACTCGCTGGTTGAAGTGCCGGAGGAACTGTCGGAGCGGATCATCGAGGCGCTGCGCCGCACCAAGATCCGCGGCAACAAGGTGACGATCCAGTCGAAGCCATCGAGGTAGCGAGTCAACGCCCGCGCATCGATCCGGCCACCACAACGCGGGCAGACTGGCTATACTTGCGCGCTATGCGTGCATACGTCGTCGCTGGATTGCTGTGTGTCACGGCACTTGGTGCCACGGCCCAGGATCACCTGGCCACCCTTGGCATCTCGGAAGGCCGCGCCAAAGAGGCGGTCTTCGACTCCTTCATGTCAGATGCGGTCTCGATTGCCGGCAAACCGGCCGCCTTTCTCGGCCTCTCGCCGACGGCCCGGGCCGCGATGACGACGTTTGCCCTGAACCTGGCGCGGACCTTTACGGAGAGCGAGGACTTCAAGCGCCGCTACGCCGATCATCGGGAAGCCAACGGGCCCGAGCCCCTGCCCGAGGAGCAGACGGCTGACACCATCTTCAAGAAGCAGCGCGACGGCTTCGAGAACCAGGTCGCCGAGATGCGCAAGCTATTCGACCAGATCACGCCCGAACAGCGGGCGACGCTCGAAGCCGGGTGGGCCGACATGCGGAAGCAACTCGACGAGATGGAAAAGGGGGATCGCCGCAAGCAGATCGACGCGGCGCTTCGTGAGGAGCGGGCCGCGCAGGTCCGCAGCCGCGCCGAAGCCATGACGCAGTTCGAGCAGGCGTTCCCGGCCGACCCCCGGGCGCTCGTTGCCATGCGACTCCGCCACTTCCTGCAGGCAACAGCGGACGTCAATTACGCGGCGACCCTGACCGACAAGGACAAGAAGAAGGTCTTTGCCGACCCCGATCTGGAAGCCAAGCCCGCCGAGTGGAAGATGGCGTTTCGGGCAGGAAAGCCCGCCTCTGACGCGGCGCGCGCTTTTGCGCAAAAGTGGCTCGCCGACCTCCAGGCACAAGGGGTCAAATGACCCTGAGATAGCCCTTGCCGCATCCATGCAAAGGGCGTATGGTCTCCGGTGCGAGGAGCATTCATGGATCTAAATCGCAGAGCATTCATCGCCACTCTCGGTGGCACGGCCGCCGTGGCCATGATGGATTCCGAGGCCAAGGCTGACGCGCTCGAGCACTACATGGAAGAGCAGCTCGACGAGCAGGTCGCGGCTGCGCAAGGCCAGCCCGAGAAGTTCCCGACCGTCGCCGACATCGAAGCACAGATCGAAACGCGCAACTACCGGCGCGGCGTTGGCAGCCTGTTCGTCTCGACGCGCGGCAACGTCAAGAAGCTCGAGCCGATGCCGAAGAATCCGACCCTCCAGGATTTCTTCCGCCTCCGCTTCGCACCGGCCAATCACGTGCTACAGAGCGCGACGCGCGCCATGAAGACCGGGATGACCGAGGAAGTCATCCTCGCCTGCCTGCTGCACGACTGCGTGTTGAACCTGATCAAGCCGGATCACGGCTGGTGGGGGGCGCAGCTGTTCGAGCCGTATATCCCGGAAAAGTCGACGTTCGCGATCCGCTATCACCAGACGCTGCGCTTCTATCCAGATGCAGAGGCCGGCTACGAGTATCCGGATCTCTACTACCGCTTCTTCGGCGAAGACTACAAGCCGCCACAGCACATCGAGGCGACCTACAAGATGCTCCGCAACCACAAGTGGTACATGGAGCCGCGACTGGTCACGGTCAACGACCTCTATGCATTCGACCCGAATGCGAAGGTGTCGCTGGATCCGTTCGAAGACATCATCGGGCGCCACTTCAAGACACCGAAGGAAGGGCTTGGGAACGACAACTCGCCGAGCGCGCACATGTGGCGCACGCTTGCCAATCCCGATGCGCCTCTCTAGCATCACCGCGGTCCTGTCTGTGTGCATGGCGGCTACGGCCGTCATGCAGACCAAGCCCACCAACTACAAAGGTCTCGAGATCACGCCGCTGGGTATCGAGCGGGCGAAGAATGTCGCGCTGGGCGACTGCCCTCCTGGAGCGAACACGGTTCGGGGCAACGCGCTCGACGGAACGGAGTTCGCGGTCGTCACGCTCGGCTTCGAGGTCACGCCGGCATTCGACGCCAAGACCATCGTCAAGAAGCCGGTGCTGACCGACGCGTCCGGTAAGACTTTCCAGACCTCGGCCTCGATCATCGACGCAGGCTCGGTGCCTGAATACAAGTGCACGTTCCCGTTCCGGGTGCCAACCGGAACGAAGATCGCGTCGGTCTCCATCGACACCGCGACAATCAACGTCGCTGCCCTCGATAAGTAAGCTACGCTCGGAGCATGCTGGAACTCGCCGAACGTGTGGCCGAGACGCTGGATGTCGGTCCGGGCACTCGCATGTTCGAGGTCGATTGTGGCCCCGGGGAGTTCCTCTATCCGTTCTACATGAACGGTTTCGTGGTCGGCGGCACGGACTCACAGGCTGACGCGATCGAACAGGCCACGGTCGCGATGCCCGAAGGCCTCTTCCAGGTCGCGACAGCGGAGGCGCTCGATCCAGCCATTCCCTGGGACGTCGTGGTGTGCCGGTCGCTCGGCGACGCACCGTCATCCGACTACATGCGCGGCCTTGTCGCGCGCATGTTCGCCAAGGCGACGCACGCCGTCGCCTTGCTCGATGTCCCAGAGCCGCATCAGCGCGCGTTGATGCATGCGCTGAATGAAGCCGGTGCACAAGCGATCCAGATCGAAGGCGCACATCTCTTCGCGCGCGTCTGAGTTCTTCACCGTCCCGTAATTTTGTGTCTCACTGCGTCAGCAGATTCGAATCTGCGACAGTCCCCTGTTTAATGGATGGATAGGAGACTCTCGTCGATGAAGAAGCTGTTTATCCTCGCGTTCGCGCTGGCGATCGCCACGTCGGCCTTTGCGCAAAAGAAGGTCACTGCCGACTACTCGGGCATCGTTGACAAGTACGACGCCGCCACCAAGACCGTGGTTATCAAGCGGAAAGACAAGCAGGGTGAGTTCGTCATCACCGATGCGTCTGAAGTGCTGAACAACAATGCCAAGGCTGATGCGTCAGCGATTGCCGTCGGCCAGAAGGCCGAGGTCAAGTTCTGGCTCGAGGGCTCGAAGAAGATCGTGCAGAAGCTCAAGGTCAGCGGCCCGGCGACCAAATAGCGCCGTCACGCTCAACGCGCCGTACGCAACAACACGGGCCGAAGGGTCACCCCTTCGCCCGCGTTTTGTCTTTCCAGGGGCCCGCAGGCCCGTCACGCTTGCCCGGCTTAGTGCGAGGCCGGTTCCGGTGCCGCCATCTGACCCGCGGCGTCCGTGGGCCGCGGCATCGCAATGAAGTCCTTCGAGGTGTAGTCGATCAGCATCATTCCCAGCAGGATCGCCAGGAAGAACAAGCCGGTCGCCAGCGTCAGCTTGGTCAGGTGGCTCTGCCACTTGACGTGCATGAAGTACCACACCACCAAGACGGCCTTCGTGACGGCGATCAGCATCGCCACCGGGAAATTCAGCGAGCCGAGGTCAACAAACGCCGCGCCAACCGTCAAGGCGGTGCCCACCATCAGCGCCAGGAAGATGGTGATGTAGAGCGAGATCGGGGAGATGTGCCCCGAGCCGTGCGATGCGTGGTCCGACATTACGTGTGCCTCTCAACGAGGTAGAGCAGCGGGAACAGGAAGATCCAGACGATATCGACGAAGTGCCAGTAGAGGCCGGCCATTTCAACCGGCGTGTAGTAAACGCCGTCAAATTTGCCCTTGTGCGCCATCCACGTGATCACCAGCATGATGCCGACGCCGATGATCATGTGCAGCGCGTGCAGGCCGGTCATCGTGAAGTAGAGGCTGAAATAGAGCTGCGTGGTGTTCTGCAGCTGCTCAGGCGTCAGGCTCAGTTCGCGGTGCTCGCTGGCTTCGGGGGCGTGGCCCTCGGCGGCGGCGTGCCGTTCGTGGTACGAAAAGTCGAAGTTGTAGCCAGGGACTTCGTGATTAGCGAACTTGTCCTCGTACTCAATGACCTTCACGCCAAGGAAGACGCAGCCGAGGATCATCGTGAGGATCAGCCAGTTGACGGTGGCCTTGCGCTTGTTGGTCTGCGCCGCACGCACCGCCAGCGCCATGGTCAGCGAACTGCCGATCAGCACCGCGGTGTTGAGGCCGCCCCAGAACAGGCTCAGTCGCCGGCTGGCTTCCGCGAACGCGTCGAAATACCAGACGCGGTAGATCATGTAGGCGACGAACAGGCCGCCGAAGAACAGGATTTCGGTCAGCAGGAACAGCCACATGCCGATGACCGCAGCTTCCTTCTGCTGCGCCATCGTGTCGAAGTGGTGCTGCTGCGCCGGATGATGCGCGTGCGCGTGCCCGTGGTCGGCGTGGGCAACCGTGCTAGACAAGATGCGACTCCTTGGCGACGACGTGCTCGTACTCGTAGGGTTCGCCGGTCACGACCGGAACCTCGGTAAAGTTTTCGGTCAGCGGCGGCGACTGCGTCTGCCACTCGAGCGTCGAGGCGCCGTACGGGTTCGGGCCGGCCACTTCGCCCTTCTTGAGCGAGTAGATCAGGTAGATCACCGGCAGCAGGTAGCCGAGGCCCAGCACGCTGGCGCCGGCCGACGACATCACGTTCAGCACCTGCATTTCATCCGGATAGGAGTGGTAGCGGCGCGGCATGCCGAGGTAGCCGACCACGAACTGCGGGAAGAAGGTCAGGTTGAAGCCGACAAACACCAGGATCGCCGAGATGCGGGAGAAGAACTCCGAATACATGCGGCCGGTCATCTTTGGCCACCAGTAGTGGAGACCGCCCTGGTAGCCCATGATCGCGCCGCCCACCATGATGTAGTGGAAGTGCGCGACGACGAAGTAGGTGTCGTGCAGGTGGATGTCCACGCCCAGCGTGGCCAGGAACAAGCCGGTCAGGCCGCCGATCAGGAACAGGCCCATGAAGCCGTAGGCGTAGAGCATCGGCGTCTCGAACGAGATGGCGCCCTTGTAGAGGGTGGCCGCCCAGTTGAACACCTTGACCGCAGACGGAATCGCGACCGAGAAGCTCAGGAACGAGAACACCATCGCGGCATACGTCGAGATGCCGGCGACGAACATGTGGTGCGCCCACACGATGAAGCCGAACACCGCGATCGCCAGCGACGAGAAGGCCACGAAGCTGTAGCCGAAGATCATCTTCTTCGAGAACGTCGAGACCAGTTCCGACATCACGCCCAGCGCCGGCAGGATCATGATGTAAACCGCCGGGTGCGAGTAGAACCAGAACAGGTGCTGGAACAGCACCGGGTCACCGCCGCGGCTCGGATCGAAGATGCCGAAGCCGAACGCGCGCTCCACGAACAGCATCACGATCGTGATCGCGATGACCGGCGTGCCGAGCACCTGCACCAGGCTGGTGGCGTAGTGCGCCCATACGAACAGCGGCAGGCGGAACCAGCCCATGCCGGGCGCGCGCATGCGGTGAATGGTGACGATGAAGTTGAGGCCGGTCAGGATCGACGAGAAACCGGCGATGAAGATGCCCAGCGCCGTCGGGATGATGTGGGTGTTTGACGCTGACGCGCTATACGGCGTGTAGAACGTCCAGCCCGTGTCCACGCCGCCGGTGACCATGGCGGCAAGCGTGAAAATGCCGCCAATCCAGTAGATGTAGAGGCTGAGCAGGTTGATGCGGGGGAACGCCAGGTCCTTCGCGCCGATCATCGGCGGGATCATGAAGTTGCCGAGCACTGCCGGAATCGACGGGATCAGGAAGAAGAACACCATGATCACGCCGTGCATCGTGAAGAACTTGTTGTAGGTGTCGGCCTGGACGAAGTCGCCCTGCGGCGTCGCCAGCTCGAGGCGGATGCCCATCGCGAACAGGCCGCCGAGGAGGAACATCACCGAGATCGAGATCAAATACATGATCGCGATTCGCTTGTGGTCCTTCGTCAACAACCACGACTTCAAGCCGTGGCCGTTGTTGAGGTAGTGACGCTCGGGAATCTTCAGTTTGTCGAGCATGGCTTACTTCTTCTCCGCGGCTGCGGGCGCAGGTGTAGCGGCAGCCGGTGCGGCAGCTGCGGTTGAGGATGCCGTCGCCTTCGGCGACATCGACTTCACGTGTTCGAGCAACGCAACGAGGTTCTCTTCGCTGACCAGGCCCTGGAAAGTCGGCATCAGCGGCTGGAACCCCTTCACGATCTTGGCCTGCGAATTCAGGATCGATTCACGCAGGTAGGCTTCATCGATCACGGCCGACGTGCCGTCCTGGAATTCGACGTTCGTGCCGACGATGTCCTTCAACGAGGGACCGCGGCCCTGGCCGGTGTCGAGGTGGCAGGTCTGGCAGGCCAGGTCGTTGAACAGCTTGGCGCCGCGCTGCGCCAGCGTACCTTCCATCCCGCCGCCCTGCAACCACGCCTGATACGCGGCTGGCTCGAGCACGGTCACGTTGCCGATCATGCCGGCGTGGTTGGTGCCGCAGTACTCGGTGCAGAAGATGTGGTACGTGCCGGGCTTCTGCGCTTCGAACCACAACTCGGTGTAACGCCCTGGGATGGCGTCCATCTTGGTGCGGAACGCCGGGAAATACAGGCTGTGCAGCACGTCTTCCGAGCTGATCGTGATCTTGACGGGACGGCCAGCCGGAATGTGCAGCTCGTTGATCTCGCGCTGCCCTTCGAGGTGCTGGAACTTCCACATCCACTGCTTGCCGACGGCATACAGGTGCAGCGCTTCGTCGGGCGGACGGCGCAGGTGGTAGTAGACCGAGGCGCCCCACCCGAACATGAACATCGCGATGATCGTCGGGATCACGCTCCACAGCAGTTCGAGCGGCAGGTTGCCCTCGATGCGCGCGCCGATCTGGCCCTCATGCGTCTTGCGGTACTTCAGGCCCAGCAGGACCACCGCTATCGACACACCGATCGCAAAGAACGCGCATGTCGCGAGGATGAAGAAATATAGCGCGTCGACGTCCTTGGCGAACGTCGATGCCTGCTCTGGGAAAATCGGTATGCCGAATATAGTCATTAGCTACTATCCGTTCGACTCACGCCGTAACGAGACGAACACAAAACCAACCAGCGCCAGGATCGTCACTGCGCCGGCCACGCGCACCGCGCGCATGGCCACGAACCCGTAATTCCCCGTCGTCGGGTCGTAGTGATAGCAATACAGCAGCAGCTTGTCGGCGAGCGTGCCGACGCGTCCCTGGCTCGACTCGATCAGCGCGAACTTGACGTCACGCGGCGAGTAGTCGATGCCGAGGAAGTACCGCGAGATCGTGCCGCCGGGCGTGGCGATCACGATGCCGCTGGCGTGCGCAAACTGCTGCGACGGCTCGTCCCACACGAAGTTGAACCCTGCCGCCTTGGTCAGCGTCTCGATCGACGCCTGGTCGCCGGTCAGGAAGTGCCAGCCCTGTTCGGCTTCCGGACGCTTGTAGCGTTCGAGGTACGCCTTCTTCTTGCCCGCGGCCAGGACCGGTGTCTCTTTCGGATCGAAGCTCACCGTCACGACGTCGAATTCCTTGCCGATCGACTCGTTCAGCACGCGCAGGCTGCTTTCGAGGCCGTTGAGCACTTCGGTGCACAACATCGGGCACTCGTAATACACGAACGTCAGCACCACGGGCTTGCGGCCGAAGTAGTCGCCGAGCCTGACCGCCTTGCCCTGCTCGTCCTTGAACGGCAGGTCCAGCGGCAACTGTTCGTTCAGGCGCTGCTCGAACGACACCTTCTCCAGCGCCACCGGCTTCTTGTTCGACGGCAGCGTCGGATCCGGCATCACGCCGGGCGCGTTGCCCTGCGCCGACACGACGGCCGACATGAGCACGAGGCTCATCAGGCCGATTGCCGTTCGCAGTGTCGAGTTCACCAAATCACCAAATCACGAAAGCAACAGCGTTAGCGGGGCACCGTAGTGCGGCCAGACGACGAGTCCTGCGTCACCACGTTCAACGCGTTGCCGCCTTCGGCACGCGCCGGGAATCCGCGTTCCAGCATCACGTCCATCGCGCGATCGATCGGGATGTGCGTCACGCCGCCTTCCTTGTCGACCCAGCCGTAGCCCCCGAGCCTGGCCGCTTCGGCCTGGCGCAGCTTGTAGACATCCTTGAACGGCTGCGTCTGCAGGTTCGGCAGCGGCGGCTCACGATGCTGGCCGGCGGCCAGCGGGAACTTTTGCGCCGCGGCGTTGGCCGCACGTTCACGTCCCTCGAAGAACCAGAAGACGCCATAGACGATGCCGAACGAGATGAACATCGCCACGCTCAGCCACAGCGCGAACTTGTAGCCGACGCTCGGGTCGATGTCGGTGTGCTCGTACTGCGCGCCGGGCGGATTCGGCCCGTACTCGATGTCGTGTTCGCTCACGTGCTCAGTGGACATGGTGATGCAGCACCTTATCTAGGGCCGGGTCATTGACCGGCAACAGCGAACGTCCGCTCAGGTTGGACACGAACAGGGAGATGAATACCCCGCCCAGCGCCAACGGCAGCGCAACGTCGAGCAGGCTGATCGACAACCCGCCCTTGGTCAGTTCCGGGGCCACGTGCCAGTAGTAGTCGGCGACGCGCGCCATCAGGATCCACGTCGCGATGACCCGCAGCTTGCCCATGTTGCGCTTGATGTCGCGTGACAACAGCAGCGCGTAGGGCAGCATGAAGTGCCCGATGATGATGAAGATGCTGAGGTACTTGTAGCTGTTCTCCCAGCGATCCAGGTAGTACGGAATCTCTTCGGGGATGTTCGCCGACCAGATGATGATGAACTGCGAGAACGTCAAATACGCCCACAGCATCAGGAACGCGAACAGGAACTTGCCGAGGTCGTGGAAGTGATGGCTGGTCAGCACCCGGTTGAGCGGTGCCGCCTGCGCCAGCAGCAGCAGGACAACGATACCGAAGGCAAACGCGGACAGGCCCTGGCCGCCGGCGTAGAGCATGCCCCAGATCGTCGAGAACCAATGCGGGTTCACCGACATCGTCCAGTCGACCATTGCGAAGGTCAGCGTGAGGCCGTAGATCAGCAGGCCGGCGCCTGACAGCTTCGACAGCTTGTCGAGCAGTGCTGCATCACCCGTGCGATCGTGTTCGGCCGACCACTTCACGAGCAGGTGGCCCATCACGTTCCACACGATGAAGTAGAACGCCTGGCGGCCGAGGAAGAACGGCGTGTTGAGATACAGCGCCTTGGCCGCGATCAGCGGATCGGTTTCCGTGATGCCCTCGTGTGACCACTCGTAGAGCGAGTGCATCCCGAGGATGATCGGGATGAACAGCAGCGTCATCACCGGCAGCGTGCGCACCGCCGCTTCGAACGGGCGGCGCAGGATGATGCCCCATACGCCGCCGGTGAGGTACTGCACCATCAGCAGCGCCATGCTGCCGAGCAGTACGCCCATCCAGAAGGTGTAGGCAATCAGGTAGGCCTGGTAGAAGCGATCCACACCAGACATGAAGAAGCCGGCCGCGGCCAGCACCACGCCGAGCACGGCGATGATCATGCCGAACTGACGCATGCCCGGCAGGGGCGCGCCTGAAGGGGTGTAGGTTTCGGGAGTCGCAGTCGTCGTCGACACTAGTGTTTCTCCGCCGGCTTGGCCGTGCTCGCGCCCGGCGCGGCTTCCGTTCCAGCATCAAGCGCCGCGCGCTGATCAGCCGGGACGTCGTTGACCGACGCGTGCTGGCTCAGTTGCAGCGTGCGCACGTAGGCGACGATCAGCCAGCGGTCGCGGACCGGAATCTGTTCCGCGTAGCCCTGCATGGCGCCGAAGCCGTTGGTGATGACGTCGTAGAAGTAGCCGAGCTTCTCTTCACGCAGGCGATCCTGGTGATATGACGCCGCCTGGCGCAGACCGCGCTGCACCACCATGCCGTTGCCGTCGCCAAGCTTGCCGTGGCAGGGCGTGCAGTAGATGTTGTAGCGCTGCTGACCGCGCGCGAGTTCTTCGCGGCCGATCGCAAACGGGAACTCGTTGACGGCCTGGCCGGCGAGCTTGCCGGTGTAGAGCGCCTCGTCGTCGCGCAGCCAGCCGCGCGCCACCGTGCCGGCCGGAGCCGTGCGCGACGCGCGGTTGTCGGCGAACGTCGAACTTGCCTCGAACGCCTCGTAGCGCGGCGCATCGTGCATGTCCTGGCGGCAGCCGGCGAGAATCGCGGTGGACGCGACGATCGCGAGCAGTGACTTATTCAGCAACGTCGTACACTCCCTTCGCGCCCGTGCCCTGCAGGAAGCTGGTCGCCTCGCTGAACTTCGGATCGGTCGATTCGATCACCAGGAAGAACTTGTCCGAGCTCGCCATCGAGAAGCGCTCGACGTTGAACACCGGGTGATACGGCTGCGGCAGGCCGCTCAGCACGATCATGCCGATCGCGGCGGTCAGCGCGGAAAACAGAATCGTCAATTCGTAGGACGGCACGATGAACGTCGTCCAGCTGGCCTGCGGCCGGCCACCGATGTTCATCGGGTACTCGATCACCGACGCCCAGTACTGCAGCGCAAAGCCGGTCGCCATGCCGGTCAATCCACCCGTCAGCACCAGCTTTGGCAGCACGGTGCGCTTCTTGTGGATGATGTCGTTCAGTTCTTCGATCGGCACGGGTGAATAGGCTTCGACACGCGTGAAGCCCTGCCCCATCGTCTTGCGGGCAGCTTCCACGAGCGCCTGGCCGGATTCGAACTCGGCCATCACGCCATGCAGGCCGGGTGAGGTCTCAGGTGTGTGCGACATCAGTGATCAGCCTTGATCTTTGCCTGCGGCAACAGCGTCTTGACTTCGAAGATCGAAATCATCGGGATGAAGCGCAGGAACAACAGGAACGCCGTCAGGAACAGACCGAACGTGCCCGCGTAGAGCAGCCAGTCCCACGCCGTCGGCGAGTAGTGCGCCCACGAGCTTGGCAGGAAGTCGTTGGCGAGCGAGGTGACGACGATCACAAAGCGCTCGAGCCACATGCCGACGCCGACAAACAGCGAGAAGATGAACAGCACCGTGGTGTTCTGGCGGATCTTCTTGAACCACAGCATCTGCACCATCACGACGTTGATGGCGATCAGCGACCAGTACGACCAGCCGTACTGACCGAACATGCGGTTCCACATCATGAAGCGTTCGTGCGGGCTGCCGGAGTACCACGCAAAGAACGCTTCCATCGTGTAGCCGTAGCCGACGATCAGGCCGGTGGCCAGCGTCACCTTGGCCATGTTGTCGATGTGGCGCATGGTGATCAGGCTTTCCATGCCGTAGAAGCGGCGCACCGGAATCGCCAGCGTCAACACCATCGCGAAACCGGCGTAGATCGCGCCGGCGACGAAGTAGGGCGGGAAGATCGTGGCGTGCCAGCCGGGAATCAGCGACACCGCGAAGTCGAAGCTCACGACCGTGTGCACGGACAGCACCAGCGGCGTCGAGAGACCCGCGAGGATCAGCGACGCCACTTCATAACGATGCCAGTGACGGGCGGAACCACGCCAGCCGAGCGAGAACATGCCGTAGATGCGCGCCTTGACCTTCGAGGTGGCGCGATCGCGCAACGTCCCGAGGTCCGGGATCATGCCGATGTACCAGAATACGATCGACACGGTCGCGTAGGTCGAGACCGCGAACACGTCCCAGATCAGCGGGCTCTTGAACTGCGGCCACAGGCCCATCGCATTTGGGTACGGGAACAGCCAGTAGGCCGCCAGCCACGGACGGCCGGTGTGGAACACCGGGAAGATCGCCGCACAGGCCACCGCAAAGATCGTCATCGCTTCGGCGAAACGGCTGATCGACATGCGCCACTGCTGCTTGAAGAGCAGCAAGATCGCCGAGATGAGCGTGCCGGCGTGGCCAATGCCGATCCACCAGACGAAGTTGATGATCGGGAACGCCCAGCCGACCGGCTGGTTGGTGCCGAAGATGCCGATACCGGTCATCACCAGGTAGCCGAGCGCCATGTGCAGCACGCCCAGCAGGCCCAGCGAGATCAGCAGGAAACCGACCCAGCCAATCGGGAACCGCTTCGACAGCGGGATCTCGGCGATCGTTTCGGTGACCGTCTCGAAGTCGTGACCCGGCAGGATCACCGGCGTCTCTTGTAACGCCATCGGTTTGTGGATGTTGGGATCCATTAGTGTCCGGCGCCCTCTTCAGTCGTCGCGTGGTGGCCGCCAACCATCGGGTTGTGCGGCAACGCGGGATTCGGATTCTTCACGGCCGCCAGATAGGTCGTGCGCGGCCGCGTGTTGAGATCCTCGAGCATCGTGTAGTTGCGTGAGCTCGCCTTGAGCTTGGCGACGCGGCTGTTCGGATCGTTGATGTCGCCGAACACGATCGCCTCGGCCGGGCACACCGCCTGGCAGGCCGTGACGATCTCGCCGTCACGAATGTCGCGATCCTCGCGCTTCGACTGGATGCGGGCCGCGTTGATGCGCTGCACGCAGTAGGTGCACTTCTCCATCACACCGCGGCTGCGCACCGTGACATCGGGATTGCGCTGCAGCTTGAACTGCGGAGTGCTGTAGTCGGTGTAGAGCAGGAAGTTGAAGCGGCGCACCTTCCAGGGGCAGTTGTTCGAGCAGTAGCGCGTGCCGACGCAGCGGTTGTAGACCATGTCGTTCAGGCCTTCCGCGCTGTGCGTCGTCGCCGCCACCGGGCACACCACTTCGCAGGGCGCGTTTTCGCACTGCTGGCACGGCATCGGCTGCATGTAGGTATCGGGCGTGTCCGCCGGGCCGGCGAAGTAGCGATCGATACGCAGCCAGTGCATCTCGCGATTGGTGTGCACCTGCGTCTTGCCAACCACCGGGATGTTGTTCTCGGCGACGCAGGCAATCACGCATGCCATGCAGCCGGTGCAGGCGTTCATGTCGATCGACATGCCCCACTGCTGGCCGCGGTATTCCTTGTCGGCGTAGAGGGAGATGCGCTTGCCGTCCTTCGGCACGCCATGCTCCATCGCCTTGACGAACGCCGGGTTCTCCTTGAACTCTTCAAGCGTCGCCGAGCGGACCAGGTTGCGGCCCTCGATGGCCCAGTGCTCCTGCGTCATCGCCAGCTCGTACTCGTCGCCGGTGCGCGTCATGGTGGCGGCGCCAAAGAACGGCGCGCTCGAGCCACGCAGCGCAAACGCGTTGACACCGGTGTTGCCGAGGCGTCCCGCGCGGGTGCGGCCGTAACCGACCGTCAGCGTGAGCGATTCCTTCACGTGACCCGGCAGCAGGAACACCGGCGCGCGCAGCGTGCGGCCGTCGTGCTGAATCTCGATCACGTCGCCGTTGTGCAGGTTGCTGGCTTCCGCGGTCGACGGCGCGATGTGCGCCACGGCGTCCCACGTCATCTTCGACATCGGCTTCGGCAGTTCCTGCAGCCAGCCGTTGTTGGCAAAGCGGCCGTCGTAGATCGTCAGGTCGCGCCTGAAGTTGACCTCGAGCCCGTCAACGGCGGCGCCGGCGGTGATGCGCGTCGCCACATCAGGGGCAACGGTGATCATGCCTGGGGTCGCAGCGGTGCCGTCAATGAAGCCGTCGTGCAACCACTTGCGCCACGACTTCTCGAACGTATCAGCGGCGGTCGGCGCAGCCGCGGGAGGCGGCGCAACAGCGGTCGCGGGTTTTGCTCCGGCAGCCGGTGCAGCAGCGGGCATGGTCGCCGGCATGGCCGCAGCAGCGGGCGCACTCTTCGGCGCGTTCGCCATCCAGTATTCGCGCACCACGTCGTAGCCGGCGTGTTCCGGACGATCCGACATCGTGGCGATGATTTCGTGCGCCGACTTGCCGCCGTAGAGCGGCTGGATCAGCGGCTGCACGATCGAGACGGTGCCATCAACGCTGCGCGTGTCGCTCCACGCCTCGAGATAGTGCGCGGCGGGAATGTGCCAGTGGCTCAGGGTCGCCGTTTCGTCGAGGAAGAGACCCGAGTGAATCACGAGGCTGACCTTGCGGATCACCTCGTGGAACTTGTAGTCGGCGGGCGCCGTGAACACCGGGTTTGATTCGCCGATGATCACCAGCATCTGCACCTTGCCGCCGTTGATGTCCGAGACCAACTCGGCAAACGCCGCGTTCTGCTCGGACGGCACCACTTCAGGCGTCGGCAAGTAAGCGACCGGGGCACCGATCGCGGCATTGATCGCGTGAGCGATCGCGTGCACCGCGGGCGGCTGGGCGTCGCCGGCCATCACCACGGCACGGCCCTTGTGCTCGGAGAGATCTTTCGCGACCGCGGACGCAAACGCATCCGATCCGGCTGGCGCGGTGCCGCTGATCCCGCTGACGCCGGTGCCGGCTGCCACCGCGCGGGCGAAGGCTTCCACCTGGCTCGACTTCAACGGCAGGCGGTTGTCGGCGCGACCACCGGTCACGGTGTGATCGGACTCAGCGACGTAGAGACGGTTGAGGTTTTCGGCGTTGCCTTCGACGCGACGGCGCGAGGCAAACTGCCGGATGTACTGAAGGTTGTGCGCGCCGTCGGCCGCGAGGAAGTCGGCGTCGAGCGAGAGAATGACGTCGGCCTTGGTCAGGTCGTACACCGGTTCGGCGTACTGGCCGAATGCGGTGCGCGCACCGGCGCGGGCGTTATCGCGATTGACCGGCTCCCACTGAATCCACTTCGCGTTCGGCTGCTGCGCCAGCACCTGCTGAATCTGCGCGGCAAGGGTCGGGGACGCGACCGTCTCGGTGAGGATGCGGAGGCCGGCGCCCTTCGATGCCGACTGCGCCGACAAGCCGCCGCGCACGGCGGCAATCACGGCGCTCCACGGACGAACATCGCCGAGCTGCGTGATGGTCTGTGAGCGATCGGGATCGTACAGCGTCAGGACCGAACCCTGAGCGAACAGGTCCGTGGCGCCCTTGCTGGCTGGATGGTCCGGATTGCCTTCGATCTTGGTCGGGCGGCCTTCGTGGCTTTCGACGAGCAGGCCCGAGCCGACGCCGCCAAGCGTCATCGCCGTGGCAAAAAACAGCGGCTTGCCGGGAATCTCTTCTTCGGGCTGGCGCACGTAGGGAACGATCAGTTCCTGCGGCTGCACCGTGCAGGCGGTGACGCCGGCCAGCGCCATCGACGCGCTCATCAACTTCAGGAAGTTGCGGCGGCCAACCGGGTCGAGCCATTCGGACGCGTTGCTGGGGAATTCGCGATGCAGGTACTGCTGGAACTCCGGCGTGTCGGCGGCCTGGTCAAGGCTGCGCCACACCTGCGGTCCGTCTTGCTGCAGCCTGGCGCGCACGCCATTCAGATCGATCGACGCCGACTTGCTGCGGTGCGCAGGCGTCTGATCTTCGTGTTCGTTGTTCATTTGCGTCATCGGTGGCACACCGAGCAGTTCGTCAAGCGTTCCCTGTCAGCAATCTTGTATTCGCGCACGAGCTCGGCGCCGAGTTCGGCCTGCGCCTTTGCCGGCACGTAGCCCATCGTCGTGATCTCGCTGCGCGGCCGGACGTACTTCGCCGGATCGCGGTGGCAGTCGAGACACCATTCCATCTGCAGCGAAGACTTCTGGATCATCAGCGGCATGCGATCGACGCGGCCGTGGCAGGTCTCGCAGCCAACGCCCTTGCGGACGTGGATGCTGTGGTTGAAGTAAACGAAGTCCGGCAGGTCGTGGACACGAATCCAGTTGAGCGGCTTGTCGTCGCGGAAGCTGGCGCGCACCGGTTCGAGATACGGGCTCGTGTTCCAGATCTGCGAGTGGCAGTTGATGCACGTCTTGGTCGGCGGGATGCCGGCCGACGGTGAGACTTCCACCGACGTGTGGCAATAGCGGCACTCGATGCCGATGCCGCCGGCGTGGTGCTGGTGGCTGAACTGGACGGGCTGTTCGATGAACTGATTAGCCGACGTCACGAAGTCCGACCGTTGAATCATCAGCACGATGTTGCCGACAGCGATCAGCAAGAACACGAGCGCGATGATGCTGGCCTTGGACCAGGCGTTAGCGCTTTTTGGGAATACCTGCGACATGCGAATCCAGCAGCCCCTGGGGTTAGTTGAGCGCGCACAGCTCTCCCAAAATCGGCTGGGACGAACGGCGCAAAACAGCTCACTTTATCTCGATTTACCGACGTCGAGACTCTTGTGAAAAATTTCTCAAGCTATTGTATGCCGCGCTTATGGCTCAGCACAATTGCGACTGGAACAGTCGGAGTTTAAAGATTCGTATTTTTCCCGGCTACTGCTGCCCCGCCGTGGAGGTCGGCTTCGGCGCTTCCTTCTTTTCTTCGCCCGGGATTCGCTCCCACGTATACGACCTGTTGTGTACGTGTTTTTCGAACCACTCCATCTCGATCTGCACCTTGAAAAGGCGGTGCCGGAGCTCGGCCCACCCGTGACCCTCGCGCGGGGCCACATACAGGTGGGTCGGCACGCCGTTCGACTTCAGCGCCCTGAACATTTCGACCGATTGCGGCAGCGGCACCCGCGGATCCTGCTCGCCGACCAGAAAAATCGTCGGCGTCTTCACCTTGGCCACGTCCTTCAGCGGCGAATGGTTCCAGTAGAGATCGATCGGCGCATTCGGCTGCCACGGCGATCCGCCAAACCACGGCGTGCGGAACTCGCGGTGATCGCTCTGCGCATACATCGAGATCCAGTTCGCGGCGCCGGCGCCGCTGCTTGCCGCCTTGAAGCGATCCGTGAACGTGACGATCTTGTTCGTCATGTGACCGCCGGCGCTCCACCCCATCTTGATCAACTTCGATGGATCCGCGACACCCATCGCAATCACCGCATCGGTGCCGAGCATCACGTCGAGGTGTGATTGCTTGAAGTAGCCCTTCACCATGTCGCGCAGGAACACGTCACCATAGCCCGTGCTGCCGCGATAATTCGGGCGCAGCACCGCGTAGCCCTTTGCCGCGTACACCTGGTTCTCCGTGGAATATCCGAAGCGATCCGATGCGGCAGGTCCGCCGTGCGTCTGCACGATCAGCGGATAGCGCGTGCCGGCCTTGTAGTCGAGCGGATAGATCAGCAGGCCCTCAACGGTGACGCCATCCTGCCCCTTCCACGTGATCTTCTCCTGGCGCGCGGTCCCAAACTTCGCCAGGTCTTCGTCAAACACCGCGGTGACCCGTTTGGGCTGCGATCCCGCGGCGGCGGCGAGCAGGTTGACCTCGCTCGCGCGCTCGGCTGTGTTGCGCGTGAACACATGCAGGCCGGCGTCCTCGTTGAACGACCAGCCGCCCAGGTTGTGATCACCTTTGGTGATCTGCGTGACCTGCCGGCTGGCCACGTCCACCTTCATGATCTCGTTGTGCACGCCCATGTTCGCCGTGAAGTAGATGCTCTTGCCGTCCTTGCTCCACGACGCGTTCTCCACGCCATAGGGCACATCGGGCAACAACACCCTGGCGGCGCCGCCGGAGGCGGGCACCAGGAAGATCTTGTCGTTGTAGTAGATGTCGAACTGCTCGTTCGACGCCGACGTGAACATCACCGTCGATCCGTCGGGCGACAGCGACGCGTTGTCTTCCGGCACCATGTTCTTCGTCAGCTGCCTTGCATTCGCGCCGCTGGCGTCCATCACCCACACTTCGCCACGGTCGATAAACTCGAGCAGCGGGCTCGGCGTGCGCTCCATCGCCACGCGCGTGCCATCGGCATTCAGGTCATAGCCGCTCACGCTCCAGGCACCTTCGGTGACGCGCCTGGTCTTGCCATCGAGGTCCGTCGTCCACAGGTGGCGTTGCTTGAAGTTGTTCTCCTCGAACGCATATACATCGTCTCGGAGCCGGTCTTTTTCCTTCTCCTCGGCTGTCTTGTCGTCCGCTGCGATGAAATAGATCGACTTGCCATCAGGCGCCCACGTCAAGGTCCCGGGCGCGGTGGGGTGATTCGTCAGGCGTCGCGCTTCGCCGCCGTCGACGTTCAGGAGATAGATCTGGTTGGTGGTATCGGGATCGCGGCGCGTCGTAAACGCGATCAGCTTGCCGTCCGGCGACCAGCGCGGGCTGTTCTCGCCGCGATGACCAAAGGTCAGTTGGACCTGTCCGGTACCGTCGGCGTTGATGCGATAAATGTGACCAACGCGGCGATTCTGTTTCCAGTCGGCGCGGTCGATCGTGAACAGGATGCGCTTGCCGTCCGGCGACAGCTGCGGATCGCCAACCACGGGTTGCTCGAGCGCATCGATAAAGGTGCGGCCGCGTTTCTCCTGGGCACCCGCCGGCGACAACGCCAGCGCGCACAGCACTACTGCAACGCCGATTCGAACCCTCTTCATGTCAGCTCTCCTGCGCGCCGATACTACCGCTCCAGCCGACCCAAAGCGGATCTTTTGTCTCGATAAGCGCGACCATAGATGCTTCTTGACAATCTCATCCCCTCGGCGCATAACTAGCATCCTGCCAGCGCATGGTGGTGGGCCACCCGGTGCTTCCCCCACTGTCGGTAGCCTCCATCATGCGCGTCGGCTCTTGGTCCCCGGAGCGTTCACCAATCCGAGGTCGCCCGGCGCGAAGGCGGATATAGTCTCCCCAGGAAATGAGCGACGACCGCAAGTACCGCCAGCGCGGCTACCAGGACGATGACCGCGATCGACGGCCGCAGGGGCCCCGTCCGGACGGCGGAAGCAGCAGGCCGGAACGGGAGCCGGGCGCACCGGCCGGGGCGCGCCGCATCTCATCGGAAGGGGCGCGCAATCCCCGCATGATGAATTCGCGGCAGGTGGCGCGGTGCACGCGCTGCGGCACCATCGTCGATCCCCAGGTCATGTCGCGCAGCACGTGTCCGAAGTGCCAGGTCGACATGCGCTCGTGCATTCAATGCGTCAACTTCGATCCCGGCGCCAGCCTGCAGTGCGCGGTGAGGATTCCCGTCGGCGTGTCGCCGAAAGACACCGCCAATGACTGCCAGCACTTCAGCATCCGCACCTCGTGGGAACGGGAAACTACCGCGGCCGTGGCCGAAAAGGGCGCGAGCCCGAAGGAACCCAGCGGCGCCAAGAAGGCGTTCGACGACCTCTTCAAATTCTGAAGTGCGTTTTCCTGTTCGCCTGTAGGCCCGCAGGCCGGTTCGACTGATAATCACTTCATGGGACTGCTCTCTCCGCAAGACGAAGCCACGCTGAAGGCGCACCTGTCCTCGATCACGCTGCCGGTGCAGCTCGTGCTGTTCACCCAGACCTTTGGTGGATCGGAAAGCGGTGACGTCGCCAAGCAGATCCTGAACGAGATCGCGTCGCTGAACGACAAGATCTCCGTGATCGAGAAGAACTTCGTGCTCGATACGGAAGACAAGGCCAAGTACAAGATCGATAAGGCGCCGGCCATCGTCATCTTGAGCGACCACACCGACACGCGCATGCGGATGTACGGCGCGCCGACCGGCTACGAGTTTGTTGGCCTCGTTGAAGCGATCATCGTCGCCGGCACCGGCAAGATCGACCTCGATCCCGAAACCATGGCCTGGATCCAGGCGGTGGATACGCCCACCCACATCCAGGTGTTTTCAACACCGACTTGACCGCACTGTCCGAGGGCGGTCGTCCTCGCGCACAAGATGGCAGCGGCAAACGAGAACATCACGGCGGATGCTGTTGAAGCCACGGAATTCATGGATCTGAGCCGAAAGTACCGGGTCACGGGCGTCCCCAAGACCATCGTCAACGAGACGATCGAGATCATGGGCGGCTTGCCGGAGAAGATGTTCGTGCGGCAGGTCTTGAACCTGCCAGAGGAGCCTCAGGCGTGAAGATCCTGGTTGCACTGCTGTTCGTCGCCGTCGGTGTCAGTGAAGCGGCAGCGCAAGCCAGGAAGGTCTACATCTCGGTCGACATGGAAGGCATCAGCGGCGTGGTCGGCGACGATCAGACCAGTGCCGGCCAGCCGGAATACAACCGCTCACGCAAGTTGATGGCTGAAGACGCCAACGCCGCGATTCGCGGCGCGTTTGCCGGCGGCGCAACCGAAGTCGTCGTCAACGACTCGCATGGCAGCCAGCGCAATCTTCTGCCGGAAGATCTCGATCCCCGCGCGCGCCTGATCAGCCACAGCTTCAAGCGTCATGGCATGGTCGAAGGCCTCGACGAGACGTTCGACGCGGTCATCTTCGTCGGTTATCACGCCAAGGCCGATTCACCGCGTGGTCTCTTTGCGCACACCGGCTCCGGCGTAGTGAAAGATGTGATCGTCAACGGACGCTCCGCCGGCGAAGGCGGACTCAACACGTTGATGGCGCAATGGTACGGCGTCCCGGTGGTGATGATCTCCGGAGACGACGTGGCCGTGGCCCAACAGAAGGAGTGGACGCCAAACATTCGCGGCGTCGCCGTCAAGCGCGCCATCAATATGCGCGCGGTAGAAGCGCGACCACTCGCCGAAGCCCGGAAGGACATCGAGGCGGCCGCGCGCGACGGCGTGGCCGGATCGAAAAAGCCGGCGCCCGATCGTGCCGCGGCCTACACCGTGCGGATGCAGTTGCGAAACTTCACGATCCCCGAAGTCGCCACCGCCTTCAGTGAAATCAAGCTGGTCGCGCCGGACACCGTCGAGTTCTCGCGAACGACCATGCCGGAGGCGTATCGAATCGTGCGCGTCCTCTACCGCTTCATCAACCCGGACTGACCGAAGTTCCGCCAGGCCCCGTCCTTGCCCTTTACGCGATCGATCACTTCCATTGATCCGTTGGGCAACAGGCGGTAGGTCGTTTCGCCTTCCTCGGTATCAGGTGTGCCCCACTTCGCTACGAGCGCGTCACCGTCGCGCTTTGCATCCAGCGGGCGAAACATTCCCGAATTGTCGAACCACATCCCTCGATAGACACCTTCCGAGGTCGTCCGGTAGTAGGCGTGGCCTTCAAAGAGCGTCACCTTCGGCGCCGTGCCCATCTCGTTGCGGAATGTCAGCTTCAGAAAGCGGCCGTCGAGTTCCCACGACCACTCCATCTCGATCTTGGCAGGCTGGTTCAATACCGTGCCGGTTCCGGACCATTTCCCCGCCAGTCGGCCGAGCAGGGAATCGGGAGCGGCCTGAACAAGTAGCGCGAGCGTCAGCAGCAGGTGCATGGAGCCTCCACGCTACTGACGAATCATGAGTCGGGGAATCGACAAACTCATTCGTCAGCTCTGGCCGGACGCCATCGCTGGCCGCCTTCGAGCACGAATCGTGTTTCTTCCGGTACATCCCATCCCGGAATGGTCGGAAACAGCGGATCGCCAGGCAAGGTCAGGGTCGCTTCCTCGCCATTCCTGAAGAACCCGGGCATCACGCGGACAATCGTTCGCGTCCTGGCCCACGCAAACACGTCGTCGATCGATGTGCGTGGTGCCAGCTGCCTGATTGTCGTCCAGGTTGGAGGCGGCAACAGCAGATCGCAGCTCTGAAAGCGCGCGATGGCTTCACGCGGGCTCAGCCACTCCAGCGCAGTCGTCTCGCTCTCGTCGTGCTTGGCGACCTGGCCTTCGGGCATGCGGGCCAGGAAGAAGCGCGTGTCGTACCGCCGAATTTCAACTTCCGGCGTCACCCAGTGCGCGTAGGGATACAGATCATCAACGGTGATCCGCACGTTGGCTTCTTCCTGCAACTCGCGAACGCACGCGATGCGGAAAGTGGCTTCCTCCTCGTCGGTGAGATCGGGAAATACCGCAGCCGGCAAAGGGCCGCCTGGGCGCGGGCGATCCTCATCGTCAACGCGGCCGCCGGGAAACACGTACGATCCGGCCATGAACGCGACCTTGTCGTTGCGCCGAACCATCAGGATCTCGAACGGGGCGCCGCTTCGTCCTTCGCGCAGCACGACAACGGTTGACGCAGGGCGGGCGGGAACGATGTTCGTCACTCGAACCAATTATGAGTCTTTCGCTCGGACTCTGTGTAATCTGTGTCGATGATCGACCGCACCGACAGCGACGGTATTCGCGTTCTCAAACTGGCCCACGGCAAGGTCAGTGCCATGGACATCGAACTGGGCGAAGCGATTACCGCCGAACTCACGGCCGCCAGGGATGAGTCCGTCAGAGCGGTCATCTTGACCGGATCTGGATCATCCTTCTCTGCCGGCGTCGATCTGTTTCGGCTGGTCAAGGAGGGCGCCGGCTACGCTCATCGATTCCTGCCGGTACTCGATGCGTTCTTGCGCGCCACGCTGACGTTTCCGAAACCGGTTGTCGCCGCCGTCAACGGTCACGCCATCGCTGGCGGATGCATCCTCGCCGCCGCGTGCGATCACCGGATCATGACGGAAGGCAACGGCCGCATCGGCATTCCCGAACTTGCTGTTGGTGTGCCGTTTCCCGCGTTGCCGTTGCAGATCATGGCGGCACGCGTCCCCGACGGCCACTTGCGTGACCTCGTCTTCAGCGGGCGCACCGTTCAGATTGACGAAGCGAAGGCTCTGGGCCTGATCGATGAGAAGTGCCCGGCTGGAATGCTGATGGACCGGGCGACGGAAGTCGCGCAGAAGCTCGCGGCAATTCCCGCAGGGGCGTTTGCGTTGACGAAGGAAGCCTTTTACTCGCCGATCCTGGCGCGCACGCAGCAGCTTGCCGATCTCAACGCTCGCGTCGAGGAGGCGTGGATGCAGCCGCACACCTACGACACGATTCGCGCTTACCTGGAAAAGACGGTCCCGAAAAAATAGCGGCTACTACTCCCAGGTCCAGTCGCGGATCGAGAGGCCGAGGTCGCGCGCATCGAGGCTGCCGGCGTCGCTCGGACGGAACGTGCGATCGATCGCGGTTTCAATCAGCATGTAGTGCCTGCCCGGCGTCGCCGGGATGTCGAGGAACAGCGGCGTGCGTCGCAGATCGCCTTCGTAGACCAGCATCGAGTCGGCGTAGATCTGCGTATGCACCGGACGCTCGTCGGCGTCTGGGTGATCGACCCAGGCGGCGAATTTCAGGACCTTGCCCTTGACCGGGATCAACGCCAGCGACTGCTTCATGGTCCATCGCCGGCCGATCGGATTGCCCCCTGGATCGGGCTCGACGTCGGCGCCGTCGTTGCTGATGTGATACCCGTAGCGGTAGTACCACTCGAATCGCTCCGCCCGATGACGCGGGCGTAGATCACCAAAAGCGTCGGCGGCCGTCACGCCGACATGGACGACGACCAGGGCAATTGTCAGCGACACAACCACGGGCGACCACTTCTGCTCCCTGGATGGCACCAGCGCATCGCCGCCCTGCTCCAGCGCGAACCAGAACACCATCACCCAGAACGTGAGCGTGATGGCCGCCGATTGCGACGGCAGGCCGAACAGGGACGCAAAGAAGAACGCGATCAACACCCCTCGCAACATGCCGCTGGTGACACGATCGCGCGACGCGCCGGTCGCAAACAGGGACGGCGCAAAGGCAACGCACCACCAGAGCATCGGCAGGAAGCCGAGCAGGCCCAGTTCCGCGAGGTTGTGCCGCCACCACGCCTGGGCGTTGTCGGGAACCAGTCCTTCCCTGCCCGCCGCCTTTCCGAAATCGTGCGACAGCGAATGGAACATGCCCAGGCCGACGCCGTTGATTGAATGCTCCTTGATCATCTGGATCGCCGTCGGCCCGTAGCCGAATCGATCCCACAACAACTCGTTGGCGCTCTCGGCGATGCCGCGATCACCGATGAACGGCAGGTAACCAAGCGTACCGCGCTGCACGATCGTGTGGGTCGAGGCGTTTCGTAGCACCGCCACCATCGCGCCGCCGATGACGATCGCCACGATCGCGGCCGTGGCCAGCTTGCGGACGTCCAGCTTCAGCCAGCGCAACGCCTCGACGCCGGCGATCGGCGCACTGATCAGCACCGACGCGAGGCCGGTGCGTGAACCCGACAGCCAGGCCGCGGAGATCCCGAGCACCAGTCCGGCGATCGAGACCACGCCGTTCCACGGTGCCGGCAAGCGCCGCGCATAGGCGACGGCCCCGATCGTCCACAGTCCGGCAACGGCGCCGAGCTTGTTGGCGTCGGCCAATGTACCGGAGGCGCGAATCATGTAGGCCCAGAAGCCGGTGTTCAGGAACGTGAGATCGACAAAGCCCTGATACGCCGCGACCGCGGCCGCCACGCCGGCCGCCATCACCATCGGCGCAAGCACTTGCGCGCGAAAGCGCTCCGACTCGCTTCGATACCAGCGGCACAGCGCATCCACCAGCAGGATGCCGACGTTATGCAGCAGCGCAAAGTAAGCGATGTTCTGCGCAATCAGCCAGGGCGGTGCGCCATCGCTGGAATTGGACACGCGCTGCAGCGGCAGGATCCACAACGCGAAGTCCGCTTCACGCAACAGCACGATCGGCCAAGTGAGCGACACCATCGCGGTCCACGTGATCAACGGCCACTGCCATCGCCCCGGCAACGACCAGTCGAGCGTGCCACGATCCGACAGGATCAAACCCAGCAGCGGCAACAGCCAGATCGCATCGAGCCCGTAGTCGACCGCGCCGTAGGTCAGGAAGAGAATTGCCGGCGTCAGATAGAGCGACGCCATCAGGATGGGCATGGCCATCCATCGCCACCGATGACCGGCCGACAGCATCAGCAGGAACCCGCCGACACCAATCCACAGCACCTGCGGCACACGCGAGGTCCCTGATCCGAGGTAGCCCTCGACCAACGCCGCCAGCACGGTGGAGACGAGCACGAGGACGCGAGTGCCCTGGATCATGCGCGAGCGAACGACACGACGGTTTCGATGTGCTCGGTGTGCGGAAACATGTCTACCGGCTGCACGCGTGACACGCGATAGCCCGTATTGAGAATAACCGGCATTTCCGCCGCCAGCGCATCGGGATTGCAGGAGACGTACACGACCCTGGCTGGCCGCATCTTCTCGAAAACACTGGTCAGCACCGCGGGCGGGCAGCCCTGCCTCGGCGGATCGAGCACGATCGCGTCCCAGGCATCCTTGCTGACGCGCACCAACGCATCCTCGACGCGGGCGGCAAGAAACCTGATTTGGCCTGCCGGCAGTCGATTGAGCCGCACGTTCAGCTCGGCGTCAGCGATCGCCTGCCGGTTCTCTTCGATGGCCGTGACGGTGGCACCGCGTTTGGCGATCGGCAGCGTGAACAGTCCGGTGCCGCAATACAGATCAAGCACCCGCTTCGCATCCGCCAACTCTTCGAGCACGAGCCTTACCAGCACGGCCGCGGCGCCTGAGTTGGTCTGGAAGAACGCGGTCGGCGATACGAGATACGACACGTCACCGATCGTTTCCTTGACGTGACTGCGACCCTCGATCTTCAGCGTCTGCTCGCCGACCATGTACGGACCTGGCTTGCTGTTGACGTTGACAAAGAAGCCGTCCGGCTTGTCGTCCGAGGCGAGAAACTTCTTGATCGGCGCCCGGAGCGACTTGTCGTTCTCGTGCACGACCAGCATGGCCGATGCTTCTTTGCCATCGTCGGTGACACGAATCACGAGATGACGCAGCAGGTCCGAGAAGATCCTGACTTTCTGGAGCCGGTCGCGCAGGGCAAACGCGACCTGGTTGCCGTGCGCGTGGTGCACCGGGCATTCCTCGATCGGGATCACGCGCTGCGAGCCGCGCGCGAAGTGGCCCATCACCGATCGATCGCGACCGGCCGCACCAAACACGAACGCTACTTTGTTTCGGAATCCGGATTCCTTCGGTGAAGGAATGAGCGGTGGGACGTCTACGTTCAGCAGCCGGGACAGCTGATTGCGCTTCCTCGTCAACTGCTCGGCGTAGGGCACGCCTGGAAGCGTGCACCCGCCGCAGACACCGAAATGCTTACAGTTCATGCGGTAGCCCGTATCCAGTAGCAGGTAGCCAGAACAATTTCTGTTTTTCTGGATACTGGCATCCGGCTACTGGCTACTTCACTCCCAGCAGTTCCACTTCGAACACCAGTATGGCGTTGGGCGGAATCACGCCGCCGGCACCGCGCGCGCCGTACCCCATGTGCGGCGGAATCGTCAGCACCCGTGTGCCGCCGACTTTCATGCCGGCAAACCCCTGGTCCCATCCAGCGATCACGTGGCCAGCGCCGAGCGGGAAGTCGAACGGATCGTTGCGATCCTTTGAGCTGTCGAACTTGGTGCCGCGATTGTTTGGCTTGGCCGGGTCGTACAGCCAGCCGGTGTAGTGCACAGACACCTTGTGACCGGCCTTGGCCTCGGCGCCCGAGCCGACGACCGTGTCTTCCATCTGAAGTTGGGTAATGTCGCTCACTGTGTCGTCCTTATCCGTTGACGAAGGTACAATAGCTGGAGCGGAGAGGTGGCTGAGCGGTCGATAGCGGCGGTCTTGAAAACCGTTGAACCTTCACGGGTTCCAGGGGTTCGAATCCCTTCCTCTCCGCCAAATCCGTGAATCACGCGCTTACGCGCGCGCGATCCTGCTCTTCCCGCCCATATACGGCTGCAGCGCCTCGGGAATGGTCACCGAGCCGTCCTTCTGCTGGTAATTCTCGAGGATCGCAATCAACGTCCGGCCCACGGCGAGGCCGGAGCCGTTGAGCGTGTGCACGTGTTCGGCCTTGCCCGTCCCGTCACGACGGAACTTGATGTTCGCGCGTCGGGCCTGGAACGCCTCGCAGTTCGAGCAGGACGAGATCTCTCGATACGCTTTCTGGCTCGGCAGCCACACCTCGATGTCGTAGGTCTTGGCCGAAGAGAAGCCCATGTCGCCCGTGCACAGCGCCATGGTGCGGTATGGCAGGCCGAGCAACTGCAGCACCTTCTCGGCGTTCGCGGTCAGGCTTTCAAGCTCGTCGTACGACTGCTCCGGGGTGGTGAACTTGACCAGTTCGACCTTGTCGAACTGGTGCTGCCGGATCAGGCCGCGCACGTCGGCGCCGTATGAACCCGCTTCGCTGCGGAAGCAGGGTGTGTACGCCGTATAGCGCATGGGCATCTGGCGGCCGTCGAGAATTTCTCCGCGGTAGAGATTGGTGACCGGCACCTCCGCCGTCGGGATGAGGAACAGGTCCCATTCCCCGCCGATCTTGAACAGGTCCTGCTCGAACTTCGGCAGCTGACCGGTTCCGTAGAGCGTCGCTGACGACACGAGGAATGGCGGCAGCACTTCCGTGTAGCCGTGCTCGCCCGTGTGCAGGTTCAACATGAAGTTGATCAACGCGCGTTCGAGCTGCGCGCCTGCGCCCATCAGGATTGAGAAGCGCGCGCCGGAAATCTTCGTCGCACGCTCGAAGTCGATCACGCCCAGTTCTGGACCGAGATCCCAGTGCGCCTTGGGTTCGAAGTCGAACGCGCGCGGGTCACCCCAGGTCCGCACGACCTGGTTGTCGGCCGCGCTCTTCCCCACCGGCACGCTGCTGTGGGGGATGTTCGGCAGGGTCTCGAGCAGGTTGGTACGGCGCTGCTCCACCGCCTCGAGCTCAACGTCAAGCTGCTTGATCTGCTGGCCACGCTGCTTGTTGGCTTCGAAAATGTGCGAGACGTCGATCCCCTGTTTCTTGGCGCGCGCGACCTCTTCACCGGACGCGTTCTGCTCGCGCTTCATTGCTTCGCTTTGCTGAATCAGGCGCCGGCGATCGGCCTCCGCCGTGGCAAGGGTCTGCAACTCGGCCGTCACGTTCAGGCCGCGGTTGGCCATCCCGGTCTGGACCGCATCAAGGTTGTCGCGAACGAAGTTGGGATCGAGCATAGACGCCGCTGGTATTCTAGTGGAGTGAGCGCCAGAATTCGTAAGGCTGTGTTCCCTGCCGCGGGTCTCGGGACCCGTTTCCTGCCCGCCACCAAGGCGCAACCTAAGGAAATGCTGCCGCTCGTCGACAAGCCGACCATTCAATACGGCGTCGAGGAAGCGGTCGCTGCCGGCATTCCCAACATTGTCGTCGTCACCGGACGCGGCAAGAACGCCATCGAGGACCACTTCGACGTGTCGAAGGAGCTCGAGGCCTTCCTCGAGAGCCGCGGCAAGCAGGACCTTGCCGACGAAGTTCGCAAGATCTCCGAATTGATCCAGGTGTCGTACGTGCGCCAGGGGGAACCGCTCGGCCTCGGTCACGCCGTGCTCGTCACGGAGACGATCGTGGGTGACGAGCCCTTCGCCGTCATCCTCGCGGATGACGTGTACGACGCCACGCCGGCGGCACTCAAGCAGATGGTCGACGTGTTCGATCGCGCGGGCGGGCCGGTGCTGGCCGTCGAGCGGGTGCCGATGGAGAACGTCTCGGCGTACGGCGTGATTGCGGGTGAACCGGCGCCGGAGTTCGGCAAGGGCGTCTACCGGATCACGGACCTGGTCGAGAAGCCGCCCCGCGAACAAGCCCCCTCGGATCTGGCCATTGTCGGGCGATACCTGCTGACCCCGGACATCTTCCCCGCCCTGCACGAGACGGCCAAGGACAAGTCCGGCGAGATTCAGTTGACCAATGGGCTACGCCGGCTGCTCAAGACGCGCCCGCTCTACGCCCTGGAGATCGACGGTGTCAGGCACGACACCGGCAACAAGCTGGGGTTCCTGAAGGCGAGTGTCTATTTCGCGTTGAAGCGACCGGACATCGCGGACGCGTTTCGGGAATATCTGAAGACAGTGAAATGACGGCGTCCGGCTTCAGCCGGACTGTCCTAGTCGCTCTTGGTTTCGGACTTCGTTTCGGTCTTCGTCTCAGTCTTGGTTTCCGTCTTCGTTTCACTCGACGCGGGCGTCGTGGCGCTGTCGCTGCCCTTCTTGGCGTAGTCGGTGATGTACCAGCCGGATCCCTTGAACTGAATCGCCGGCGACGACAATAACTTCACCACCGGTCCACCGCACTTCGGGCACACCTCGATTGGCGCGTCCGAGAACTTCTGGATCACTTCGAAACGGTGTGCGCACTTCTCGCACTGATACTCGTAAAGAGGCATGTTGTCTTTCCTGTCGGCCCGTTGGCCTGTTGGCCCGATTACTCCAACACTGCGTCGTCGTGTGACTTGAGCATCAACTTGCGCAAGGCCCAAAACGGCGCGGCACCGTGCGACATGAACGCGTCGTGGAAATTGCGCAGCGACGGCTTGCCGCCCTGCTCTTCGTACCAATCGCGGCGCAGTTTGAGCAGCATCAACTTACCCGCCGAGTAGACCAGGTACGTGGGATCGAACGTTCCGCGCTCGGCCTCGCGACGGGCGTTGGCGTCTTCCAGGTAGGCTTCGTCGCGGAAGAAGCGCACGCCCTGTTCGACCGACCAGTCTTCGGTGTGGAGACGGATGCCGACGATGAATCGCGCCAGCCGCACCAGCGATTCGGCGAGCTGTCCGAGCTTCATTGAATGATCGCGACCGCCAAAGCCGGCTTCGATCATCATCTGCTCGCAGTAGTGCGCCCAGCCTTCCATGTAGGACGAGGGTGCGAAGAACGTCGAGCGGCGCACCTTCGACTCCACCTTGCGCAGGAACTGGTAGTGGAGGAAGTGCCCGGGGTAGACCTCATGAATCGAGATTGCCCAGAGCGTCGGCAGGTTGAAATCGCGCAGGTGTTCGGCCTTGCGTTCGGCGTCCCACTTCGGATCGACGTCGGTGAGGTAGTACATCGCGCGGGATGCGCGGGCTTCGAACGGCCCGGGCGTCCACATGCTGGCTGACGACCAGCGGAAGAACTCCGGCGTCGGGCCGACGGCAACCTCACCTCGATCGGGCAGGGTGATGATCTGGTTGCGTTCGAGAAACGTCTGCAGCTCGCTCACCTGTTCGCGCGCGGTCGCCATCAGCTTGCCGGCGTCAGGATGCTGTTGCTTTGCCTTGCGCCAGGCTTCGATCGAATCGACGCCGTTCTTGCCGGCGAGCTGGCGGAACTCTTCCTGCGTTCGGGCCAGCTCGCGTTCGGCGATCGCCAGCAGGCGGTCAACGGGAAGGTTCAGGCCTTCTTCGAGGCGAAGCTTCTGCTCGAAGCGATCGCGTCCGAGACGGAATGTCCCTTTGGCTTTCGGGCGAATGTCGTTCTCGAGATCTTCGACATAGGCGCCAATCGTTCGGACCGCTTCCCTGCAGGCGTCGTCAAGGTCTCCGAGCAGGTGGATGTCGTCGACACCGGAAAAGGCGCGCGGCAGATCTGCGTCGATGAACGACATGCAACCGCGCCAGGTATCGATGCCGACCTTGACGTACATGGCCGGCGGTTCCTTGATGTTGTCGCGAGCGGCCTGCACGAGGCGCGGCACCTGGCGAAGTTTCGACAGGACGCGGCGCGCACGATCGGTTTCGGGCGATGAGGTGAAGATCGCCTGTGCCGCGAGGCTTGCCGCCAGCGTGTCGGCATAGATGTGCGGATTGCGTTCCCACGACCGTACCGCCTCCAGTTCGAACTGACGCGCGCGGATGTTGGCCGACACGATCTCGTGCTCGATCTTCTCCTTCGCGGGAAGTTGATCGAGGGGAATGCTGTCGAGACGCCTGGCAAATCCTGCGAGCGCGCTGACGTGCGTATCAATCGCCGAACGCCGGAAGTCCTCGAGCAGATCGTCGTGAATGTGGACCCCATCCATGGTGGCGCCGGTGGGGTGCACCTCGTAGAGAAAGGAAAGGTAGTCGTCTACGAAGTGGGGTAGTGGTTCAGCCGCGTGCATGCCTTCCTGTGTCAGTTAGTTAGGGAAGCGACCATCCTCGCAATGGTACCTTAAAATGCGCCCATGGCCCGCGACTCCCACGGAGTTCTTTATGTAGTCGCCACGCCCATTGGCAATCTCGACGACATGACGCTGCGGGCGCTGAAGGTGCTCAAGCAGGTGCAATTGGTGGCCGCCGAAGACACCCGGCGAACCGGTATTTTGCTCAGGCATTTCGGGATTGAGACCTCGATTCTGAGCGTCCACGAGCACAACGAAAGCGCCCGCGTCGAGCGAGTCACCGCTCGGCTGGCAAGAGGCGAGTCGGTCGCCCTCGTGACGGACGCCGGAACGCCTGGGATCTCTGATCCGGGGGCCGCACTGGTGGCGGCCGTCAGGCAGGCAGGCTTCACGGTCGAGCCGATCCCGGGTGCCTGCGCGGTCGTCGCGGCCATTTCCGCCTCAGGAGTCTCGTCACAGGGCTTTGTCTTCCTTGGGTTTCCACCAGTTAGGTTAAAAGACCGTAAAAAATGGTTGGACGAGCTCTCCAGGTCGTCAAATGATCGGCTTGTGGTGTTCTTTGAGGCCCCCCACAAAGTCAGGAAAACACTGGAAGATTTAGCTAAATTGGTTAAACGACAAATTATTATCGCTCGTGAGTTGACCAAGCTTCACGAAGAGTTTGCTCAGGGGACCCCAGACGAACTCCTGGCGAAGTTTCAGGAGCCGCAAGGCGAGTTTACGGTGCTGGTTCCGCCGGCCGATGCATCAGAGATCGAAAGGGATCGGCCCTCAGACGCAGAAGTAGTAATTGTTTTTGGTCAAACAGCAGAAAATACCGTTTTTGGCTCAAAACGAGAGGTGGCCAGAGCTGTTGGGGAGCAACTTGGAATGACGGCGAAGGAGGTTTACGACATCGTAGAGCGGAGCAAATTGGTTGATTGACATAATTTCACAACAACCTTGTCGGAATAGAATTGTGCGCTTGGCTCCCTCACCAGTCTCAGACATCCACGTAGTCATTCTTGCCGCCGGGAAGGGCACGCGGATGAAGTCGCAGTTGCCCAAGGTGCTGCACCAGATCGGCGGGCTGACGCTCATCGAGCGCGTGCTTAGAACCGCGTCGGCGCTGTCACCCGCCAGCATCACGATGGTCGTCGGCCATGGCGCCGACGAGGTCAAGCAATCCCTCAGCGCGCGGTCGACGCTGCAATTCGTCACCCAGGAACAACAGCTCGGCACCGGCCACGCGCTATTGCAGACCCGTCAGTTACTCGAAGGCAAGGCCGGCACAGTGGTCCTGCTGTCAGGTGACGTGCCGTTGCTGACCGTGGACTCGCTCGAGGGCATGCTGGCGACCCACGTGGACGCTGCCGCCGCCGCAACGGTGATGACGGCAATCTTCGCGAGGCCGTTTGGTTATGGTCGCATCGTTCGCAGCAGCGGCCGAATTTCGAAAATCGTCGAGGAGCGGGACACGACCGACGCGCAGAAGGCGATCAACGAAATCAATTCCGGCATCTACGCCTTTGATTTGAGCGGCCTGTTTACGGCGCTGGATTCGATTGGCACCGCCAACAAGCAGGGGGAGTACTACCTGCCCGATCTCGTGGCGATCTATCGCAAGCAGAAGCGAGAGGTCGCCACCTGGACGATCTCACGTCCCGACGATATTCGCGGCATCAACAGCCGCACCGAACTCGCAGAGGTTGCCACTATGGTCCGCCAGCAGAAGAACGAAGAGTTGATGGCCGCGGGCGTTACGCTGATCGATCCCGCCACGACCTACGTCGACGCCGACGTCGTCGTCGGGCCGGATACCGTGATCTACCCCTGCGTGTTTCTTGAAGGCTCAACCAAGATCGGCGCCGCGTGCGAAATTCACTCTGGCACTCGAATCGTCAACTCGACGATCGGCGATCGTGTGTGTGTCAGAAACCACACTGTGGTCACAGACTCCACAGTGGAGGCCGGCGCATTCCTCGGGCCGTTCGCGCACATTCGCCCTGGATCAGCGGTTGGTCCGGACGCCCACATCGGTAACTTTGTCGAACTCAAGAAGACGTCGATGGGGAAGGGCGCAAAAGCGAATCACCTCGCCTACCTGGGCGACGCAGTGATTGGCGAGAAGACCAACGTCGGCGCCGGCACCATCACCTGTAACTACGACGGAGAGAAGAAACACCAGACAACGATCGGCGCCGGAGTGTTTGTCGGGAGCAATAGCACACTTGTCGCGCCAGTGACGCTGGCTGATGGCTCGTACATTGCAGCAGGCTCCGCCATTACTTCGGATGTACCGTCCGGTGCTCTCGCTCTTGGCCGTTCGCGCCAGGAGAATAAGGACGGATGGGTCGCTAAACGGAAGCAGAAGAGAAATAGCCAGTAGCCAGACGCCAGGATTACTCTTCTGGCAACTGCGTTTTCTGGATACCGGCTACTGGATACTGGCTACTGACTATGTGCGGAATCGTCGGCTATATCGGACCAAAGCCTGTTGTGCCCGTCCTGATCGATGGGTTGAGACGTCTGGAGTACCGCGGCTATGACTCAGCCGGCGTTGCGGTCGTCCAGAGCGGCGCCATTGAAATCCGGCGCAGTGCCGGCAAGTTGATCAATCTCGAGAACGCGATCCAGGGCCAGCCGCTTAACGGTGCCTATGGGCTTGGGCACACGCGGTGGGCGACTCACGGACGACCAACCGAAGAAAACGCTCACCCGCATCGCGATGGCAGCGGCCGCATTGTCGTGGTCCACAACGGCATCATCGAGAACTACCTCGAGATCAAGCGCGAGCTGATCGCCGACGGCCACAAGTTCGAATCAGAGACCGACACCGAAGTCGTCGCCCATCTGGTCCAGAAGGAGTGGAAGAACGACGGCCTCGAGAAGGCGGTCCAGCGCGCGATGAAACGCGTCCGCGGACTGTTCGCACTCGTGCTGCTCTCTGCTGATGATCCCAACAAGCTGGTCACGGTTCGCAACGGTCCGCCAATCGTCGTCGGCATCGGCGACGGAGAATACTTCGTCGCCTCGGACGTGCCCGCGATCCTGAGCCACACCCGCGACGTCGTGTTCCTGGATGACAAGGAGATCGCCGTCCTGACCGAGACGGGTGTGACCTTCTCGACGCTGGACGGCACACCCGTGTCCCGCAAGCCGACCCGCGTCACATGGGATCCGATTTCAGCCGAGAAGGCCGGCTACAAGCACTTCATGCTCAAGGAAATCTTTGAGCAGCCCTCCGCCGTCCGCGAGACGGTCCTCGGGCGCGCGTCGCTCGAAACCGGCCAGATCCATCTCAACGAGATGGCCATCTCGGACGCGGATCTCGCCGGCATCGAGAAGATCACCATGCTGGCGTGTGGCACTTCGTGGCACGCCGCGCTGGTCGGCAAGTTCATGATCGAAGAGCTGGCCAAGATCCCGGTCGAAGTCGACTACGGCTCTGAATACCGCTACCGCGATCCGATCATCAGCAACAAGACGCTCGCCGTCGCCATCACCCAGTCCGGAGAAACGGCCGACACGCTGGCGGCGCTCCGTGAGGCGAAGGGTAAAGGCGCGCGCAGCCTTGCCGTCTGCAACGTGGTCGGCAGCATGGCCACCCGCGAGGCCGAAGGAACGATCTACACCCATGCGGGGCCGGAGATTGGCGTCGCCTCGACCAAGGCGTTCACGACGCAGTTGGTCGCGCTGTATCTGTTCGCGCTCAAGATGGCCGAGGTGCGCGGCACCCTGTCACAGGCCGACCGGGTCGACCACATCAAGGCGCTGATGGGCTTGCCGCAGGTCCTGGAAGACACGCTCAAGGTCACCAAGCCGATCGAGGAGATCGCGGCCAGGTTCCACAGCCGTTCGGACTTCCTTTACCTGGGCCGCGGCATCAACTATCCGATCGCGCTCGAAGGCGCGCTGAAGCTGAAGGAAATCTCCTACATCCACGCCGAAGGCTATCCGGCCGGCGAAATGAAACACGGCCCGATCGCGCTGATCGACGAGCAAATGCCGGTGGTCGCGCTCGCGACGCACGATCACGTGTTCGAGAAGATGCAGGGCAATATCCAGGAAGCCAAGGCGCGCGGGGGCTCGATCATCGCCATCACCTCGATCGGGGACACCACCCTCAAGGATCTGCTCGGTGAAGGCGATCGCCTGATCGCCATTCCAGAGACGCATCGGCTCCTGATGCCGGTCGTGATCTCGCTGCCGCTGCAGTTGTTGTCGTACTACATTGCCGTTCGTCGCGGCTGTGATGTCGATCAACCGAGGAATCTGGCGAAGTCAGTCACGGTAGAATAGTAGCCAGTAGCCGGTAGCCAGCAAAGACAGATGTTCTTCTGGATACTGGCTACTGACATCTGGCCACTTCATGGATCTCCTTTCATCCCTTAATCCCGCGCAACAGGAAGCCGTGCGCCAGACAGAAGGTCCCCTTCTGATCCTGGCAGGAGCGGGATCGGGGAAGACGCGCGTCATCGCGCATCGCATCGCGTATCTCGTCTCCGAGCAGATCGCGAGTCCCGACCAGATCATGGCGGTGACCTTTACCAACAAGGCCGCCCAGGAAATGCGCGAGCGCGTCGAGAAGATTCTCAACGTCGACTGCCGCGCGATGTGGATCTCCACCTTCCACGCGCTGTGCGCGCGCCTGTTGCGGCGCGAGTCCCACAACATCGGGCTGAGCCGCGACTTCACGATTTACGACTCCGCCGACCAGCAGTCGGTGATCAAGCAGTTGCTCAAGGAGTATCACCTCGCCGACGAGACGTATCAGCCGCGCATGGTTCTCAGCCGCATCAGCGCCGCGAAGAACCGGATGGAGGGTCCGGAAAGCTTCAACAACACCTGGAACCCGCGCGACAAGGAGATCGGCAAGCTGTACGACGGCTATATCAAGGCGCTCAAGAACGCCAGCGCGCTCGACTTCGACGACCTGCTGCTTGCCACCGTGGAGCTGTTCAACCAGAATCCTGGCGTCCGCGAGCGCTATGCCCACCGCTTCAAGTACGTGATGGTGGACGAGTATCAGGACACCAACCGGCCGCAGTACCTGCTGATTACCCAGATCGCCGGCAAGCACCGCAACCTGGCAGTGGTCGGTGATCCCGACCAGTCGATCTACAAGTGGCGGGGTGCCGACCTGCGCAACATCATGGACTTCGAGTCGGACTTCTCGGATGCGCAGATCGTGCGTCTCGAGCAGAACTACCGGTCGACCGAAGTCATCCTCGATGCGGCCTCGGCGGTCATTGCCAACAACAAGAACCGCAAGAAGAAGGAACTCTGGACCGACCTCAAGGGCGGCGCCAAGATCAAGTTGTTCCGAGGCTCCGATGAACTTGAGGAGGCCGAATACATCACGCGGACTGTCCGAAAGGCCCTCGAGGACGACTACAAGTCACTGACCGCGGTGTTGTATCGCACCAACGCGCAGTCGCGTGCCGTGGAAGATTCCCTGCGGGCTGCTGGCATTGCCTACGTGATCCTGGGTGGCGTCGGATTCTACGAGCGCCGCGAGGTCAAGGACGCCCTTTCGTATCTGAAGCTGATCCTGAATCCGCATGACGACGTCGCTGTTCGCCGGGTGATCAATGTTCCGGCACGAGGCATTGGCAAAGGCGTCATGGATGCGCTCGAGGCGGTCGATGTCTCGGAGGTCGATCCCAACCTGCTGGCCGGACTGGCGCCGACGGTGTCGCAGAATTCGCTGTGGACGAAGCTGGTGACCGCCGTTGACGGTCGGTGCCTGAGTTCGAGGCAGGTGGCGTCGCTGGCGGCATTTCGCGACCTGATCACCGGACTTGCCGACGTCGCTCGCCGTGAGCCGGTGTCGATCCTCCTGGGCAAGGTCCTCGATCAGTCCGGTTACCTGCGTGACCTCCGCGAGGACAGGAGTGAGGAATCGGAAGCCCGCATCGAGAACCTGATGGAACTCGTGTCGGCCGCAAACGAGTACGAGTCTCGTGAAGCGGAGCCGTCCCTCGGCGGGTTTGTCGATCGTCTGGCGCTGCTCTCGGACGTGGATAAAGACCAGGGCCAGAAGACTGAGCCTAAGGTCATGATGATGACCCTGCACTCTGCAAAGGGTCTTGAGTTTCCGACGGTCGTGCTCGCCGGCCTCGAGGAAGGTCTCTTTCCGCATTCGCGATCACGGGATGACGAGGCGGAGATGGAGGAAGAACGCCGTCTCTGCTATGTGGGCATCACCCGCGCGCGCAAGCAGCTGGTCCTGACGAGCGCCGCCCGCCGCCGCGTGTTTGGGGAGTACCAAAACACTGAAGCGTCACGGTTTATCGACGAGATCCCGCCCGATCTGATTGAGCAGGAGTTCCCGGCGACGACGCAGCGCTACAACAATGGCGGCGGTACCGATTGGAGCTATCGGCCGAATCCGTACGGCCGCGGTGGCGGAAGCAGTAGCGGATACGGCGGCTTCCGGCGTCGCAAAGAGGAAGACAGCGACGCGAAGGTTCCGACTCAGAATTTCCGCTATGAAGAGGAGGACCAGACGCCGGGTCTGCGTCCAGGAGCGCGTGTGTCGCACGCCCAGTTCGGACCCGGCACGGTGGTCAGCGTCGAAGATCTCGAGGACGACCAGAAGCTGGTCGTGAAGTTTGCTTCGGTCGGCACGAAGACCCTTCGCGCCAAGTACGCGAAGCTTACAGCCCGCTAATCTTCGTGATCAGCGGCCGGCCCTCGCGGCCGCCACCGGAGACGCGCTCGATGGTCACCACCAGCGTCTTCTCTGACGTTTGCCCTTCAGGCGACTTGAACTGCGCCTTCACGGTCACGTCCTTCTTGATCGTCTCGCCTTCAAACGTCTTCGGATCGAGCGCGGCCTGACCAGGCTGCGTCAGCGACGCTTCGGCAACGCTCGTCGCGCGCTTGATCGCGGCTCCGGCGCTGGCCGTGGCACGCGCGTGATTCGAGATGCCTTCGCGCCACTTGTCCCACTCAGCTTTCACCTTCTGCTGAGCGGCGTTGTACTTCGGCTCCGCCATCGCCTCGATCTTCAGCACTTCTTCGATCGCCTTGATGTTGGCATTCTGATATTCGATCTTCGTCTTCAGGAACGCCGTCTCCTCGTCCTTGGCCTTCTGCTCGGCCTCGAACAGCGGCTTGAAGGTCAGCGGCGTGCGGGTTTCTTCGCTGATGCCCTCGATCGAGAAGTCTTCGACCGAACCCTGCGTTCGCGGATCGAGTTCCACGGCCGACATGCGTCCGACCGTGGTGTTGTCGCGGCCGCGTGACGCGCGGAAATACTGCGTCAGGAATTGCTGTTCGGGCGGACGCGAACAGCCGATCACGAAGACCATCGACGGAACGATCAACAGGGCCGCAGCAATCAGTTTCTTCACTGGTTTTCTCTCTCAGTTGGAGGCGCTTCAGTCACGGGGGCTTCGGCGGCCGGCGGAGCTTCCTCAACTGCAGCTTCCACGAGCGCCACCGACACGATCTTGTCCTCGCCATCGAGGTCCATCAACCGGACGCCCTGAGTAGCGCGGCCGACGGTGCGGATCTCGTTGGCGGGCGTGCGCAGGATTTTGCCCTGCTCCGTCATCACCAGCAACTCTTCGTTGGCGTGAATCTGGGCAATGGCGACGACCTGGCCGTTCTTCTCGGTCACTTCGACGTTCTTGACGCCGAGGCCGCCGCGGCCGGTCACGCGATACTCGTCGAGCAGCGTGTTCTTGGCGTAACCCTTCTCGGTCACGGTCAACAACATGCCGCCGGGCTTGGCCACCTGCATCGCCACGACTTCGTCGTTCTCGCGCAACTGGATGCCGCGCACGCCATAGGCGGTGCGGCCCATCGAGCGGACGTCTTCTTCGCCGAAACGGATCGCTTTGCCGTCGCGGGTGCCGATCAGGATCTCGCTCTGGCCGTCGGAGAGTTGGACGTCGATGACCGCGTCGCCCTCCTCGATGCCCATGGCGATGATGCCGCCGGCGCGTGGATTCGAGAACGCGGAGAGCTCGGTCTTCTTGATCGTGCCGCGACGGGTGCCCATGACGATGAAGCGCTGGTCGTCGAACTCCTGCACCGCCAGCATGGCCGCCAGCTTCTCGCCGGACTCCATCTGCACGAGGTTGGCGATCGACTTGCCCTTGCCGTCGGCGCCGACGTCGGGAATCTCGTGCACCTTCAGCCAGTACGCACGGCCGCGATCCGAGAAGATCATCATGTACGAGTGCGTCGACGCCACGAACAGGTGGTTGACGACGTCCTCCTCTCGCGTGCGCATGCCGATGCGGCCCTTGCCGCCGCGGTTCTGCGTGCGATACGTGGTGATCGGCGTGCGCTTGATGTAGCCGGTGTCGGTGACCGTCACCGCGACGTCTTCCTCGGTGATCAGGTCCTCGATGCTGAAGTCGCCTTCCTCGTCGATCAACTGCGTGCGACGCGGATCGGCAAATTTCTCCTTAATGTTCTTCAGCTCGTCGACGATGATCTGCAGCAGCTTCTTCTGGTCGGCGAGGATCCCGCGAAGGTGCGTGATTAACGCGGTCAGCTCCGCCAGCTCGTCGAGGATCTTCTGCCGTTCCAGGCCGGTGAGGCGCTGGAGCTGCATGTCGAGAATCGCCTGCGCCTGGATGTCGCTGAGGCCGAAGTTGCCCGTCAGCCCGGCCTTGGCTTCCGGCGGGGTCTTCGATGCACGAATCAACTTGATGACGGCGTCGAGGTTATCGAGCGCGATCCGCAGACCTTCGAGAATGTGCGCGCGCGCCTCGGCCTTCCGCAGTTCGAACTCGATGCGCCGGCGCACAACGTCGCGCCGGAAGTCGACGAAGTTCTCGATGACCTCGAGCAGGCTCAGCACCTTCGGACGGCCGCCGACGATCGCCAGCGTGATGATGCCGAACGACTGCTGCAGCTGGGTGTGCTTGTAGAGGTTGTTGAGGATGACCTCCGCCACCTCACCGCGCTTCAGCTCGATGACGATCCGCATGCCCGAACGATCGGACTCGTCGCGGAGATCGGAAATCCCTTCGATCGTCTTCTCGCGCACCAGTTCGGCAATTCGCTCGAGCAGGCGCGCCTTGTTCACCTGGTAGGGGATCTCGGTGACGATGATCTGTTCGCGGTCGCCCTTGCGCGTGGTTTCGACTTCGGCCTTGGCGCGGACCTGGATCGAGCCGCGGCCGCTGACATAGGCCTCGTGAATGCCGCGTCGGCCGACGATCATCCCGCCAGTCGGGAAATCCGGACCGGGCACGAGACGAATCAATTCCTTGAGCTTGGCTTCGCGGCTCAACCCGCCGCCGTCGCCCATCAGCGTCGTCTCGATGAACCAGATCACGCCGTCCACGACCTCGCAGAGGTTGTGGGGCGGGATATTCGTGGCCATGCCGACCGCAATGCCGGTCGATCCGTTGACCAACAGGTTGGGGTATGGCGCCGGCAGCACCGTGGGCTCGGTGGTGGTCTCGTCGAAGTTCGGCTGGAAGTCGACAGTGTCCTTGTCGAGATCCGCCATGAGGCTCTCGGCAAGCGCCTCGAGCCTGGCTTCCGTGTATCGATACGCAGCCGGTGGATCGCCGTCGACCGAGCCGAAGTTACCCTGGCCGTCGACCAGGGTCTGGCGCATGTTGAAGTCCTGCGCGAGACGGACGAGCGTGTCGTAGGCGGGCGCGTCGCCGTGCGGGTGGTAGTTACCGATGACTTCGCCGACGATCTTCGCGCACTTGCGATACGCGCGATTCGACGCGAGACCCATCTGGCGCATCGCATACAGCACGCGTCGATGCGCAGGCTTCAAGCCGTCGCGGACGTCTGGCAGCGCACGACCAATGATCACGCTCATCGCGTAATCGAGGTACGAGCGCTTCATCTCGTCTTCGATATTTACCGGCGTACGATTTACGTTTACATCCATTCAGTCGCCAGTAGCCGGTAGCCAGCAGCCAGACCGGAAAGACACATGCCTTTCTGGATACCGGCTACTGGATACTGGCTACTCATCAAATATCCAGGTTCTTTACTTCCAACGCGTTGTCCTCGATGAACTTGCGCCGCGGCTCCACCTGGTCGCCCATCAGCGTGGTGAACATCGAGTCTGCTTCGGTGTGATCTTCCGCCTTGACCTGCAACAACGTCCGCACGTCCGGATTCATCGTCGTCGTCCAGAGCGTCTCGGGGTTCATTTCGCCGAGACCCTTATAGCGGTTGATCGCAACGCCCTTGCGGCCAAGGGTGATGAAGTGGTCGATGAATTCGTCGATCGACTTCAGCCTTGGGTTGCCCTTGGCAACCGGCGCCACGCCAATGGCGTTGAGCGCGTCTTTTTCGTCGGCGGTCAGTTCTTCGCCGGTTTCTTTGTTGATCTGCTCTTCTTCAACCGGCGCGCCGGACACCAGCACCTCGACCGCGCCCTTTCGGAAGGAACGGACCACCGAGGCGATGTCGGCGTAGCTGGCTGCCAGCGTGCGGAACTCGCCGCCGGACACAAACTCGGGACCGATCGTGTCGATGCGCGAGTATCCGGTTGGGCGATCGTCGATGTGCAGCAACCAGGTGTTGTGCTCTTCGTCGCGCTTCACCGCCACGTCGCGCAGCGGCGTGGTGAGCTGGTTGGCCAGGCCCTGCAGGACCTGCTCGTTCTCGAAGAACGACCGCCCGCGCGCATCGCGATCGAGCAGCGCTTCGACGACGTCCCGGGCGTGGCCGCGGCGTTCGACCGTCGAGAGCACGTTGCGATACGCAATCATCCCGTGCAGGAGCTTCTCGAGCTCCGCTCCCGCAATGTCCTGCCCGTCGCTGGTGCGAATCGTCCGGCCTTCAACCGCGCGATGCACCAGGAAATTCTCGAGCGCACGCTCGTCCTTGATGTAGGTCTCCTGCCGGCCGCGCTTGGCGCGGAACAGCGGCGGCTGCGCGATGTAGATGTGGCCGCGTTCGACGAGCAGCGGCATCTGCCGGTAGAAAAACGTCAGCAGCAGCGTGCGGATGTGCGATCCGTCCACGTCGGCGTCGGTCATGATGATGACGCGGTGATAGCGGAGCTTGTCGATGTCGAAATCTTCGGTGCCGATGCCGCAGCCAAGCGCCGCGATCATCGTCTTGATTTCGTCGGAGCTGAGCATGCGATCCAGGCGCGCGCGTTCGACGTTCAGGATCTTGCCCTTGATCGGCAGGATCGCCTGGAACTTGCGGTCGCGTCCCTGCTTGGCCGAACCGCCGGCCGATTCACCTTCGACGATGTAGATTTCGGCGTTGGCCGGATCACGCTCCTGGCAGTCGGCGAGCTTGCCCGGCAGCGAACTGCCGTCGAGCGCACCCTTGCGGCGCACCAGGTCGCGGGCCTTGCGTGCGGCGTCGCGAGCGCGAGCCGCATCAACGGCCTTCTGGATGATCTTGCGCGCGACCGCCGGCGTCTCTTCGAGGAACGCGCCGAGCTTGTCGTTGACGATCGCCTCGACGATGCCCTTGACCTCGGTGTTACCGAGCTTGGTCTTGGTCTGGCCTTCGAACTGCGGCTGCGGGATCTTGACGCTGATTACCGTCGTCAAGCCTTCGCGAATGTCGTCGCCGCTGATGGTGGTGTCTTTCAGATCCTTGGCGAGGTTGTTCGCGGTCGCGTACGAGTTTACCGTGCGCGTCAGCGCGGCGCGGAAACCCGAAAGGTGCGTGCCGCCTTCGTGCGTGTTGATGTTGTTGGCGAACGAAAATTCCTGCGGGTTGTAGCCGTCGTTCCACTGCATCGCGATTTCGACATCAATGCCGTCGCGATTGCCGTTCATGAATACGGGCTTCTCGTTGACCACACCCTTGTTCTTGTTCAGGTGTTCGACAAACGAGATGATGCCGCCTTCGTAGTGGAAGTGGTGGCTCTTGCCGGCTTCGCGTTCGTCGTCGAGCGTGATCGTGACGCCCTTGTTGAGGAACGCCAGCTCGCGCAAGCGGCCCGCGAGGGTGTCGAAGCTGAATTCTGTGATCTCGAAGATCTGCGGATCCGGCTTGAAGCTGACCTTGGTGCCGCGGCGCTTCGTCGTGCCGGTGATGTTGAGCTCGGTCTGCGGCTTGCCGCGCTCGTAGCTCTGCTGATGCGTCTTGTCGTTACGCCAGATCTCGAGTTCGAGTCGTTCAGACAGGGCGTTCACGACCGATACACCGACGCCGTGCAGACCGCCTGAGACCTTGTAGGCGCTGTTCTCGAACTTGCCGCCGGCGTGCAGGACGGTCAGTGCGACTTCGGCCGCCGACTTGCCACTCTCGTGCATGTCGGTCGGAATACCGCGGCCGTTATCGACGACGCTGATCGAGTTGTCGAGATGAATCCTGACGCTGACTTCCGTGCAGAAGCCGGCCAGCGCTTCGTCGATCGAGTTGTCGACGATTTCGTAGACGAGGTGATGTAGACCTGCCGGCCCCGTGGAGCCGATATACATCGCCGGGCGCTTGCGAACTGCTTCAAGGCCTTCGAGAACCTTGATGCTCTCTGCGCCGTAGTCGCCGCTGCCGTTCCCGTTACCTGGGTTCTGATCTGTTTCAGACAATCAGTGCTTTCCGTGTAATTGCGTTCACACGCGCATCGGCATGATCACGTAGGTGTAGTCGTATCCGTCCGCACCCACGGGTTTCATCACCGCCTGGCTGACTTCATCCTTCAACTCGAGCGCCACGACTTCCGATTCCACGACGTTCAGGAAATCGAGCACATACTGCGCGTTGAAGCAGATCGTCAGGGACGGACCGCTGTATTCCACAGGGATGGGTTCGTGCGCTTCGCCAAATTCGGGACTGCTCGACGTGACTTCGACCTTGCCCTTCTCGACGATCATCTTGACGGCGCGCGAGCGCTCGTTCGAGAGAATGGCGACGCGCTTGACCGCCTGTGTCAGCCGATCGCGCTCAAACTCCACGGTCTTGTCGTTCCCCTTCGGAATCACGCGATCGTAGGCCGGGAACTGTCCGTCGATCATGCGCGAGATCAGCAGCCGCGGGCCAATCTCGAAGAAGAGATGGTTCTCGCCGCGCTCATACTTCACGTCGGTATCCGCTTCGGCAAGCTGCCGCGAAAGCTCCGACAGCGTCTTGCGCGGCAGGATCGCCTTGATGTCGTCGCCTTTCTTGCCGTCGTGCTTGCTGGTCACCAGGGCGAGACGATGGCCATCCGTGGCAACGAGCGTCATGTCGTCTGGCTTCAGGATGAACTGCGCGCCGTTGAGATAGAAGCGCGTGTCTTCGCCGGTGATCGCAAACTGCGTCTTGGCCACCATCTGCAGCAACGACTTGCCGTTGATGGTGGCCTTCACGCCACCGCCGGCCTCGGGCAGGCTCGGGAAGTCTTCGCGCGGCAGAGTCGGCATCTTCGAGCTGAACTGACCGCCGGAGACCTTGACGCTCGTCCCGTTCTTGTCGGTCTCGATGTTGACGTCGCCGTCCGGCAGCGCCCTGACCACTTCGTAGAGCTTCTTGGCGGGGAGGGTGACCGAGCCAGGCTTGTTCACCGCAGCCTCGCAGCGGCTCCGTAGAGCGACTTCAAGGTCTGTGGCGAGCAACGTGCACTCGTTGCCGGTCCCTTCCAGCAGGACGTTTGCCAGGATAGGAATCGTGTTCTTGCGCTCTACGATCTGCTGGAAAAATTGCAGTTCCCGCACAAGATCGGCTTTCCTGGCGACCAGTTCCATAGGGCCTGCTTAACCTCTGAGAATTGAGTAAGAAGCGAAGATATAAAAGTATACAAGATATAGGTCTTGTTTACGAAATTTCCAACGCCGATAAAGTCTTTAATTTCAGTTATTTAACCTGTGTATTTTTCTGTGTGTGGAATACGTGAAGATGCCCCGACACCACAGGGGTCTTTCGCCCCATCCTCAGCCTCCGCAATCCATGCACATTGAGGCTGTGGAAAAGTATCCGGATAGCCTGTAGCCTGTAGCCAGTAGCCAGAAATGCTCATTTCTTCCAGCTACTCGCATCTGGCTACTGGCTACTTGATGGAATCGAGCAAATTCGAAATCTGCTTGTCGAATTCGCTGCTCTTCGTGCGAAGTTCTTCGACCTTCTTGATCGAGTGAATAACGGTCGAGTGATGCTTGCCGCCAAACGCACGACCAATTTCAGGCAGCGACGCGTGCGTGAGTGACTTACTGAGATACATCGCGACCTGGCGCGGCATGGCCACCGACTTGGCGTTGTTGCGCGAGCGCAGATCCGCGGGCTTCAGGCGGTAGTAGTCAGCCACCTTCTTCTGGATCTGTTCGATCGTGATCGCCTTTTCATCGTGATCGATCACGTTGCGCAGCACTTCCTGCGCCAGTTCGATCGTCAGCGGCTTCGTGGTGAGCGACGAATACGCAATCAGGCGAATTAACGACCCTTCGAGTTCGCGGATGTTGGTCTTCACCCGGCTGGCGAGGTACATCGCCAGGTTGTCGGGTAGTGGCACGCCTTCATCTTCGGCCTTGCGCTTCAGAATGGCGGCTTTGGTCTCGACATCAGGCGGCTGAATATCGGCGATCAATCCCCACTCAAAACGGGAGCGCAAGCGTTCTTCGAGAGCCGGAATTTCATGGGGCGGACGGTCACTGCTGATGACGATCTGCTTCTGTGCGTCGTGCAGCGCGTTGAACGTGTGGAAGAACTCGTTCTGGGTACCTTCGCGCCCCGAGACGAACTGGATGTCGTCGACCAGCAGCACATCCACGCTGCGATAGCGGGAGCGGAAATCCAGGATGCGATCAAAACGCACGGCGTTGATCATCTCGTTCATGAAGCGCTCGGAAGAGATGTAGAGCAGCTTCAATGACGGGTGATGCCGCATCACGTAGTGACCAATGGCATGCATCAAGTGCGTCTTGCCAAGACCGACGCCGCCATGAATAAACAGCGGGTTGTACGAACGCGACGGCGTTTCCGCGACGGCACGGCACGCGGCGTGCGCAAACTGGTTCGATGGTCCGACGATGAACGTGTCGAAGGTGTAGCGGGGGATCAGGCTGCCGCGCGGCGCGGTGTCGTCTTGTGCGGCGTCAGGCGCCGCGGTCTCCGTCGTGATCTCGGCGACCGACAGTTCGGGGCTCGAGGACCTGCCACTTGCGGCAACACGGCCCTCCTCGCGGGCGCCAGGGGTATCCGGCACGAAGACCAGCTTCACATCGGGCCGGCCCACATCGCGCAGCGCCTCGGCCATTACGACCGAATAGTGTTTGGGAAGCCACTCGACAAAGAGCGGGTTTGGCACCCGGATGGAGAGGCTCTGGCCGCCATCTGTCAGCAGGGAGGTCGGCTTGAACCACGTCGAAAAGCTGTGCTTTCCGACCTGATCCTCGATTCGGCTCAAGACCTGATCCCAGACGGTCGTGCTCTGCATCACCTTTAAGCTTATGAAATAAAAGGACTTAAAGCTTAATAATCGCTGGCTTTTCCACACAGTTTCCACAGGTGTGGAAAACTCGCCTGGATCCGGAAGCCCGAATTTCAAGGAACCAAGGGAGGTGTCACTTTAGCACGCCGGTTCGACCTATCCTGCTCGACCATCCCGGTCTATAATCGAAAGTTCGACCGAGGAGAAAAATGGCCAGATCTAAGAAGGGCAAGCGCACGTTTCAACCTAACACCAGCCGTCGCGCCAAGCGGCACGGCTTCCTGGTTCGCATGGCGACCAAGGATGGCCGGCAGGTGTTGAAGCGCCGCCGCGCCAAAGGCAGAAAGCGTCTTACCGTCTCTGACGAGAAGTAAACACGCGCGTGTCAGGTTTCAGGCCCGCTGAGCACGTCCGGAAGCGGGCCGACTTCGAGCTCATCTACAAGACAGGTTTCAAGCGCTCCGGGCGCCTCATGACAATGTTCACGAGGGAACGCGACACGGGCCCGGCCCGTCTCGGGATAGCAGCGACGCGAAAGATGGGCGCCGCTGTCGAGCGCAATCGTGCGAAGAGACTTGTCCGGGAGTTGTTCCGGCACCACAAGCCTGTCACCGCCGTGGATGTCGTCGTCGTGCCGAGGAGGGAGATCCTCGCGGCGCCGTTCGATCGCATCGAAGCCGAGTTTCGATCGCTGCTGACCAAACGCGGCGTGACCAAGACCGCACATGCTTAGCCGAGCGGCTCTCGCGTTGATTCGCGTCTACAAGCTGACGCTGTCGCCGTGCTTTGCGGGCAGTTGCCGCTACACGCCCGGCTGCGCGGATTACATGAGCGAATCGATCGCGCGCCATGGACTACTGCGTGGCGGATGGCTGGGCACCAGGCGCCTGTGCCGGTGCCACCCGTTCGGCGGGCACGGCTACGACCCGGTCCCAACCAAAAACTAACCCCACGAGTTCACAAGAATCACCAGATGGAACGCCGCGTCCTCATCGCAATCACCCTCTCGTTCTTAGTGCTGTTCTTGTTTCAGCGCTTCGTGATGCCGCCGCCGGCCGAGCTGCCTGGCAATACCAGCGCGCCGATTGCGCCGATTGCGCAGAGCGCTCCGGCACCGGGCGCCACCGCGGCGTCACCCGCCACTTCCGCGTCTTCCGCCTCTCCCTCTTCACCCGAGGCGCCGCCGGCCCCAGCGTCATTGGTGAGCGAGACGTCTGCGCGTGAGGTCGTCGTCGAGACGGCGAAGGTCAAGGCGGTCTTCTCGAACCGTGGCGCGACGGTCGTGCACTGGATCCTCAAGGACTATCGCGACGACCGCGGCCAGCCGCTGGACCTGGTGCCCTCGAGCGCCGGCGCGGATGCGGTCAAGCCTTTCACGCTGGCGGTTGACGATCCAGCCATCAGCGCCCGTCTGAAGGACGCGACCTATCGCGTCACCGTGGATGGAACTCCAGCCGGGGAGATGGTCGACGCGACGGCCTCGCCGAAGAGCATCGTCTTCGAGGCGGTGTCGGCGGATGGGCTCAACGTCAAGAAGACGTTCTCGGTCGAGCCAACCAGCTACATCGTGAGTTTCAGCCCCGTCGTGATGATGGGCTCACAGCGGCTGAACCCGATCATTCACTGGGGACCCGGGCTCGGTGACGACATCGCCCGTTCGCCGCCCGCGTCGTTCTTCTCGCCCAGCTACAACACGCCCGCGCAGGCGATCGTGCACAAAGACGGCTCGGTTGAGCGCATCGCCGCAGCAACCTCGGGCTCGCAGGACGGCGTCTTCCGCTACGCCGGCGTGGACGATCACTACTTTGTGTCGATGCTGCTCAACGAGCAGAACTCACAGCAGTTCCGCGTCGAGTACACGCCGACGATCGTGCCGCAGACCGACGTTCCGGATCTGATGGGCAAGTACGTCAGTTATTCCATCCGCTTCAACCAGCCGTTTGACCAGGCGCGCTTCTTCTTCGGACCGAAGGCCTTCGACGACCTGAAGAACATCGACGCCGAAGCGACGCGCGTCATCAACTTCGGCATCTTCTCGTGGCTGGCCGTGCCGCTGCTCGGCGCGCTGAAATGGGTGCACGGTTACATCGGCAACTGGGGCTGGGCGATCATCGTCCTGACCTTCTTCATCAATGCCGCGATGTTCCCGCTGCGCCACAAGAGCGTGGTCTCGATGCGCAAGATGCAGGAGATCCAGCCGCAGATGAAGGCGATCCAGGATCGCTACGCGAAGTACAAGATCACCGATCCCGAACGCCAGAAGATGAACACGGAAGTGATGGAGCTGTACAAGGCCAAGGGTGTCAACCCGGCCAGCGGCTGCATCCCGACCCTGCTGACCTTCCCGTTCCTGTTTGGCTTCTACAACATGCTGTCGCAGTCGATCGAGATTCGCGGCGCTGACTTTGCTCTTTGGATCCACAACCTGTCGGGACCGGATCCGTACTACGTGCTGCCGCTCGTGTTCGGCGCGATCCAGGTTTACCAGATGAAGATCACACCCATGCAGGGCGACCCGGCCCAGCAGAAGGTGATGATGTTCATGCCGGTCATGTTCACCCTGATGTCGCTTTCGTTCCCAAGCGGCTTGGTGCTCTACTGGCTGGTCAGCACGGTGCTGACGATTCTGCAGCAGCAGTTGACGACGCGTATTACTGGCGCGCCGGTAAAAACTGCAGCAAAATAACGACTCCCATGGCTACAGCAGACATCACCACCTTCGTCCAGAAAATCGTCGACGCGATGGACCTCGATCTCGAGGCCAGCGCCGAGGAGATGCCCGATGGCCTCCGCATCAACCTGACTGGCGAGGATGGCAACGTCCTGATCCGCCGCCAGGGCGAGGCCCTCGCCGCGCTCCAGCACATTGTCGCGGCCGCCTACCGCAGCGAGTCGACCGAAGGCCGCCGCCTCGTTGTTGATTGCATGGGCTATCGCAAGGGCAAGGACGACGAGCTGCGCCAGATGGCGCTGTTTCTCGGCGGCAAGGCCAAGGACACCGGCCTCGCTCAGGAAATCGGTCCGCTGAACCCGTACGAGCGCCGCATCGTGCACCTGGCAATCGCCGAGATCGAATCGGTGACGTCGGAGAGCATCGGCGACGCGTTCGAGAAGACGGTCATTATTTCCGTGAAATAGCGAGTAGCCAGTAGCCGGTAGCCAGAGAAAACCGTCTTTCTGGATACTGGCTACTGGATACTGGCTACCTGATGTTCTCCACCTCAGACACCATCGTCGCGATCGCGACGCCTCCGGGCCGCGGAGGTCTTGGTGTCATCCGTATCAGCGGCGCCGACGCATCGAGGATCGGCTGTGAGCTGACCGCCCGTACCAGCCCCCTCCAACCAAGACTCGCAACGTTCGCGCATTCCAACAGCGATCAAGTCGTGCTGACCTACTTCGTCGCTCCTGCTTCCTACACGGGAGAGGACGTCGTCGAAATTTCAGCGCACGGCAGTCCGGTGATCTTGAACGGGATCCTTCGCGCGGCGATGGATGCCGGAGCCAGACTGGCCGAGCCCGGTGAGTTCACTTTGCGAGCGTTCCTGAACGGGAAGGTCGACCTGATCCAGGCCGAAGCCGTCGGGGACCTGATCGACGCAGTGACGCCAACCCAGGCGCGCGCAGCCTTTGATCAGCTCGAGGGTACGCTGACCAGGGAGATCTCCTCGATCGACCAGGCGCTGTTTGACACCATGGCAAAGCTCGAGGCCTCGCTGGATTTTCCCGACGAGGGCTATCACTTCGTGGCGCCAACGGAAGCGCGCGCAGCGATCGCCACGGTGATCGGTCGCATCGAGACCCTGCTGGCGCAAGCCGCTCGCGGCCGGCTGATTCGAGAGGGCGCAGCGATCGCGATTGTCGGGACGCCGAACGCGGGGAAGTCGAGCCTGTTTAATGCGCTGCTGAACGCCAACCGTGCCATCGTGACGCCGATCCCAGGCACGACGCGGGATCTGCTGACCGAGCGCGCTGACATCGGGGGCGTGTTGCTGTCCCTGAGCGACACCGCTGGCGTCCGTCAGACGACTGACCTGGTGGAACAGGAAGGTGTGGCGCGGGCGAAGGCCGCCGTCGGCGTGGCCGACGTCACGATCCTCCTGCTGGACCGCTCGTGTCACCTCTCAATGGACGACCGGGAGTTGCTGGGGATCACCGCCGACCGGCCGCGCGTGGTGGCGTGGAACAAGATCGACCTGCCGCCGGCGTTACCCCTCGAGCCCCTTGATCCAATCGAGGCGGTCGCGATCTCCGCGACGACGGGTGCCGGCATCGACAAATTGATCGCGGCGATCGGCAAAGTGCTCGGCGGCAGCGAACCAACTCGCGACCATCCGCAGATTACCAACGTGCGTCACACGGCGCTGCTCGAGAAGGCCAGGGATGCACTCACGCGTGCGTCTGTGGCGTTGGAGTCCAGTGTCTCGGAGGAGTTTCCGTTGCTGGATCTTCAAGAGGCAAGTGCCGCGCTCCAGGAGATCACGGGTAAGCGCACGAGCGACGATCTGCTACGTCACATCTTCGAACGGTTTTGCATCGGCAAGTAGTCAGCGCAAGATCCGCTCAGGGACAGCCGATCGCCCGCGCCGGCGCGGCGCCTGCTCTGCGGCGAAGTTGGGCACAGGGGCAGGTCCCGCGCCGCTCGCCCTCCGCTCGCCGGACAAACGTCACTCGGCGGATCAAGTGCGCTCAAGCGAACTCGCGTGACACCCTGCTCAGACATCGCCCGTCGTGGCCTCCGCTCCGTTTGTCGGAACTACGAATGCAGAGTCGGCTCGGTCGGAGCTCGCCGCGCGAGACCTGCCCCTGTGCCCAACTTCGCCGCGCCCCGCGCGAGTGACCAGCGCCGCTGGCGTTCGGCGAGCGGGGTATCCTGTAAGTGGCAGTCGCCGTGAGTTGCAATAAAGAGATAAGACACACATAATCAATGATTGAATTAGATGTAATAGTGATCGGCGCTGGACACGCCGGGGTCGAGGCGGCGTGGGCCGCGGCGCGTCTCGGCTGCAGTGTCGGACTCTGCACGCTCAATCGAGAAACCGTCGCGCACATGCCGTGCAATCCGGCGGTCGGCGGTACCGCGAAGGGGCATCTGGTTCGGGAGATCGATGCTCTGGGCGGATTGATGGGTAGAGCAATCGACGCTACAGGAATACAATTCAAGTTGCTCAATCGCAGCCGCGGCCCGGCCGTGTGGTCACCGCGGGCGCAAGCGGACAAGCCGCGCTACGGGCAGTGGGTGCGTGCGACCCTCGAGGCGGAGCCGAGAATCGAGTGGATTCTTGGCCGCGCCGGACGAATCTTGACCGATGGTGGCCGAATCTGCGGCCTTGCCCTCGAGGATGGGCGCAATTTCCGCTGCAGGTCGCTGGTCATCACGACTGGGACGTTCCTGAATGGCCTGATTCACATCGGTCGCGAGCAGAAGCCAGCCGGCCGGGCGGACGAACCGCCGTCGCGGGACCTTGCCGAGTCGATCAAGTCGTTCGGATTCAACTGGGGCCGTTTGAAGACGGGGACCCCACCCCGCCTCGCCAGGAAGTCGATTGATTTCGAATCGGGTGTGAAGCGCGGAGTGTTCCACGTGGAACATGGCGACGAGTCGCCCATCCCGTTCTCTTTCACAGCGACTCAGAACCCCGTTAACTCCGCCGCGTGTTTCGTGCTCCACACGACTGACCGCGTCCACAGCCTGGTCCGAGACAAGATCGCCGAGTCCCCGCTCTATAACGGGCAGATCGCCGGCATCGGCCCCCGCTATTGCCCCTCCCTCGAAGACAAGGTGATGCGATTCCCTGATCGGGAGCGGCACCAGCTGTTCCTCGAGCCGGAGGGCCTCGACGTGGAGGAGATTTACGTAAACGGGTTCTCTATGAGCCTGCCTGCGGAGACCCAGCGTAGTTTGATCCACGCACTCCCTGGCCTGGAGTCGGCGGAGATGATGCGGCCTGGCTATGCCGTGGAATACGACTTCGTTCAGCCGACTGAGTTGCGATCAACCCTCGAAACACGCCGCGTCCCGGGTCTCTTCTTTGCCGGTCAGCTCAACGGGACGTCAGGTTACGAAGAGGCCGCTGGTCAGGGGCTCGTGGCAGGCCTGAATGCCGCATTAGCGGTGCAAGGCCGTGAGCCGCTCTCGTTCCGTCGCGATGAAGCGTATCTGGGCATCATGGTCGACGATCTGGTTACCAAGGGCTGCCTCGAGCCCTATCGCATGTTCACCTCCAGGGCCGAGTTCCGGCTGTTGCTTCGCACGGATAACGCCGACTTGAGGTTGACTCCGAAGGGTCGGGAAGCCGGGCTGGTCGATGATGAGCGCTGGGAGCGATTCCAGGCTCGAAAGCTGCGGTTTGACCACAATCTCGACACCCTGAACCGCAGTTGGGTGCGTGTTGAAGGCGGCGCCAGAAATCCAGCCTCCCAGGCGTTGAAGCGGCCAGAAATTACCCTCGAAAGCCTCGAGGCCAAGGGCGACGTCTCGATTCGGACATCTCCTCAGGATCGGATGCTGGACATCGCTTCGGTGGAGACGGCCATCAAGTACGAGGGCTACTTACTCCGTCAAAACCAGGCTGTTGCGCGCGCGCAGCACGCTGAGCGTCGCCGTATTCCAGAGGATTTCCCCTTCGAACGGGTCCCTGGGCTCTCGAACGAGATGGTGCAGCGCTTTTCAGAGGCCCGTCCTGAAACCCTGGGACAGGCCCAGCGCATCCCAGGGGTCACGCCTGCCGCAGTCGCTGTTGTCGGAGCCTACCTGAACCGGTTCTGAGAAGCCTCGTCAAGGACGGGCCACCCGCTCACCGAAAATGCTCTGTGTCTCGGCGACAGCTGTGGTTAAAGTACGCCTCAGATGGCGAACCGGGAATTTCGCGAGCGGCTGATCCGGCGGGCAAAGACCGCCGGCATCTCGCTTGAGACCGAGCTGATCGATCAGCTCGAGATCTACTATCAACTCCTGACGAAGTGGAATATCAAGATCAATCTAACGGCCTTCCGACTCAGCCCAGAGGGAACTGATGAGGCGATCGATCGGCTGCTGATCGAGCCTGTCAGCGCCGCCAGCTATGTGCCAGAGAACGCTCGGTCCTTGCTGGATGCGGGCTCTGGTGGCGGATCGCCTGCGATTCCACTCAAACTTGCCAGCGCGAATCTCTCCCTTCGGATGGTGGAGGTGAAAACGCGGAAGGCAGTATTCCTCCGGGAGGCCGTGAGAGAACTTGGCCTTCGCGACGCGTTTGTTGAAACCTCGAGGTTTGAAGAGCTTCTTCCGAGAGCAGAACTTCACGAAGCCCTGGATCTTGTCTCGATTCGAGCCGTCCGCGTCGAGACTCGCACACTCAACACGCTCCAAGCGTTCCTGCGGCCAGGCGGGAAGCTGCTCTTGTTTCGCGGATCCAGCAAGAACGATCTCGAGGATTCGCCTCCGCCACCCTTGGCCTGGATGGCGACGTATCCGCTCGTCGACTCCCTTCACTCGAAACTCGTCGTCCTAAGCAAAACCCGCGTTTAGCCATTGAATGTTCCACGTGGAACAGGCTAGATTGATACCTCGCCGCACCGGAAACATACGATTAGGTTTTATAACAGAATCAACAATTAAGTGGTTGATATGTCTAAGGTTATCGCCGTCACAAACCAGAAAGGCGGGGTGGGAAAAACCACCACGGCGATCAATCTGGCCGCCGCGCTCGCTCTCGAGGGGAAAAACGTCCTGCTCGTGGACTGTGATGCGCAGGGGAACGCCACCAGCGGCGTTGGCCAGAAAGGCCAACCCGCCCCGCCCCTGGTGGAACGATCTACGAAGCCCTGACGGGTGCCAACGTCGACGTCCACGATTTCATTCTGAAGACCACGACCGAACGGCTCTCGATCATTCCCGCTACCCGCGACTTGTCCGGCGCGGAGATCGAACTGATCAGCGTCGAGGACCGCGAGCGCCGATTGAAGGCGCTGCTCGCGCAGGTCCGCGACGAATACGACTTCATCATTCTTGATTCGCCGCCATCGCTTGGCCTGCTCACGCTGAACGCCCTCGTCGCCGCCGACCGCGTGCTGATCCCGCTGCACTGCGAGTACTTCGCGCTCGAAGGACTCGCCGATCTGGTCGCGACGATGCGACGTGTGCGCGCGTCGCTCAATCCATCGCTCGACATCGAAGGCGTACTGCTGACGATGAACGATGAGCGCACCAACCTGGGGCAACAGGTGTCGCGAGACGTGCGCGAGTTCTTCAAGGAAAAGGTCTACAACACTGTGATCCCTCGCAACGTCCGCCTCGCCGAGGCGCCGAGCCACGGATTGCCGGCCGTCACCTACGACGCCCGCTCGAGGGGAGCCGAAGCGTACATTGCGTTTGCGCGAGAGGTTCTCGAAAGAAACGAGCCCGCGCTCGCCTAGCAGGCGAACAGGCGAACAGGAGAACAGGCCGACAGGAAATACGTCATGGAAAAGAGACCAGCACTTGGCAAGGGATTGAGCGCGCTCATTCCCGACGCCGCCGACACGCTCACTGCGCCGGCGCGCGCATCGCTTGAGGTCGACGTCGACCAACTCGAGCCGAACCACTACCAGCCGCGTGGACCGATCGACGCCGGAAAGCTTGAAGAACTCTCGCGGTCAATCAAGGCCAATGGCGTGATTCAACCGATCGTCGTGCGCCGTATGGACGCGGCTGTTAGCGGCGGCCGCGAGCGCTACCAGATCATTGCCGGTGAACGCCGCTGGCGTGCCGCCCAGCTCGCCCAGCTCGCCAAGGTGCCGATCGTCGTCAAGGACGTACCGCCCGCGGAAAAGAAGCGGCTCCTCGAGATGGCGCTGATCGAGAACATCCAGCGCGAAGATCTCAACCCAATGGAATCGGCTGCCGCTTATCAGCGGCTCGTCGACGAGTTTCAACTAAAGCAGGACGACATCGCCGTCCAGGTCGGCAAGGACCGCGCGACGGTGGCCAACTACCTCCGCCTGCTCAAGCTCCCAGAGGAAGTGCGTGGCAACGTCGCCTCGGGCGCATTGTCGATGGGCCATGCGCGCGCGATCGTCGCCCTGCCGTCGGACGTCGACCAGAAGCGCCTCGCGCGCGATGTGGTGGCGCGAGGGCTCTCCGTTCGCGAAACCGAAGCGCTCCTCAAGAAAGAGATTGGCACCAAGCCGGGCGAAGCCAGGCCGGAGCCGATGAAGCCCAAGAAGGACGTGCACACCCGCGCTGCGGAAGATCAGCTGCGCATGTCGCTTGGCACGCCGGTCGAGATCAAGCGCAAAGGCAAGGGCGGCACGATCGCTATCGCCTTCAACAACGAAACGGAACTCCAGCGCCTCTACGAGTATCTAACGGAGAAGAAGTAGCAAGAAGCAGGTATCAAGAACACGATGACAGACCAACAGAGGCGGCGGCTGACCGAGATGGTCGGCTGCGCCGGTTGAGCGAGCAAACTCGCTGCCGGCGAGCTCGCTCAGGTCCTGAGCGGCATACCAACTCAAACGGATCCACGCATCCTGGTCGACTACAGGACTGCGGACGATGCAGGTGTGTACGCGCTCGGCGACGATGGACCGGCGCTCGTGCAGACGGTCGACTTCTTTACGCCGATCGTCGACGATCCGTACTTGTATGGCCAGATCGCCGCCGCCAACTCGGTGAGCGACGTCTACGCGATGGGGGGCCGTCCGATAACGGCGCTCGCGATCGCGGCGTTCCCGCAAGACGGCCTGCACACCGACGACATCGCGCAGATCTTCCGCGGCGGATTCGACAAGCTGCGCGAAGCGGGCGTGGCGTTGCTTGGCGGTCACACCGTTCAGGACAAGGAGATCAAGTTCGGGTACTCGGTGACTGGCACCATCGATCCGAAACGGATTCTTGCCAACACCGGGGCGAAGCCAGGCGACCGGCTGATCCTCACGAAAGCCCTTGGCGCCGGCATTGTCGGAACGGCGATCAAGTTTGGCCGGGCGTCGGAAGATCTGATCGCGCGCGCCGTCGATCAGATGAAGACGCTGAACAAGGCGGCAGCGGAAGCCATGTTGAGCGTCGAGGGCGTGCACGCCTGCACCGACATCACCGGATTTGGGCTCGCCGGCCACGGATCGGAAATGGCGGCCGGCAGCAACGTCACGATCGAATTCGACACGCAAGAGTTACCGATCATTCCGGGGGTTCGCGAAATTGCCTCGTCGAATCTTTCTGGTGGCCTGAAAACCAACCGGCACCATTTTGGGAAGGGCGTCGAATTTGGCGGATCGGTTGAGGCCGTGTTCCACGATCTCGCCTACGACCCGCAAACATCTGGCGGACTCCTGATCTCGGTAGCGCCCGAATCCGCGTCGATTTTGGCCGAAAAACTCGCAAAATCAGGAATTCAGCCCTATCTTGTTGGAACGGTCAGGTCACCAGGAGAGAAGCATCTGATTTTCGGGTAAATACCAGAAACACGCCCCTTCGCCCGGCGCATGCGCTCTCCGCGCCCCCTGCGGCTACTTCTGCGGCCGTGATACGATTAAACGTTTGTTAACGCCAGACATAACTGCACTTTGGGTCGTCGGCTTCCTGCTGTTGTGCACCTACCTGCTCAACTCGCTGGTCTTCCAGCCGATCCTGCGTGTCATCGACGAGCGCACCACCGCTGTTCGCAGCGCCAAGGAGCTCGCCGATTCCGCGGCGCACAAGGCGACCGCGGCCGCTGCTGAATACGATCACAAACTCAACGCTGCGCGTACCGAGGTCTATCGACAGATGGACGATATGCGCAAGACGGCGCTCGACAAGCGCGCCGAAATCCTCGCGTCCACGCGCGCGACCGTCGACAAGGAATTGTCGGAGGCAACCGCTCGCGTGAAGCAGGAATCAAACGCTGCGCGCGCCGCGCTGGATGGCGACGCCGCAAACCTGGCGGGCGCGATCGTGACGCGCGTGCTCGGCCGGGCCTCCTAAGTAACAACGGTGCATAGGGATTTCGAAATGCAGACGACGCTTCGCGCCGCTTGTGAATTAAAGAACAAAGTCCGAACTGCTTTGTTCGCAGCCGTTTTGCTGTCGTACGCTCCGGTGATGTTTGCGCAGGAGCACGCAGCTGAAGGCGGGCACGATCAAAGCATCGGCGGCATGATTCTCGCGATGGGCTGGCCGGTCGCCAACTTCATCGTGTTTCTCTGGGTGCTGAATCGCTTTCTGAAGAAGCCCTTCCAGGACTACCTCGCGACGCGCAGCGCCACGATCCGCAAGGACCTGGTTGAAGCTGCCGAGCTGAAGAAGAACGCCACCACCCAGCTCGCCACCATCGAACAGAAATTGCAGTCACTGCCAGGCGAACTGGCCGCGCTTCGCACCCGAGGTGCCGAAGAGATCACGGCCGAGGAACAGCGCATCGCCACGCAAGCCGCCGCGGATCGCGATCGCCTGCTCGAACAGACGCGCCGCGAAATCGAACTACAGGTGCGCCTCGCGAAGAAGGACATCCTCGAACACGCCGCCGCGCTCTCGGTGCAGCTGGCGACCGAGCGCATCAAGAAGGAAGCCACGCCGGCGGACCAGGATCGTCTCGTTGATCGCTACCTCACGCAGGTGAAGGAAAGCTAATGTCGCTACGCACGTCGGCCAATCGTTACGCCAAGGCGCTGTTCGACGTCGCGCTCGAGGAGAAGGCCGATCTTGCCAAGATCGCCGAGGACCTCGCCGCCGTCGTCCTGATGATGCAGGGCAGCCCCGAGTTAGAGCGCGCGGCAGGTTTCTCATCGACGACCGACGCGCAGCGCCAGGCGCTGATGGAGTCGGTCGCGACAGCAATGGCGCTGTCGACCCACGTGACCAAGACCCTGGTGTTGCTGGCCAAGGGCGGCAGACTGAACCTGCTGCCGGGTCTGGCGGAGTCCTATCGCGAACGTCTGCTTGCGCACCAGAACATCGTCCGTGCCGAGGTGACGAGCGCGGCGCCTCTCTCACCGGAGAAGACGAAGGCGCTTGAAGAGAGCCTCTCGAAGGTGACGGGCAAGAAAGTCGAAATCACCGCCAGTGTCGACCCCGAGTTGCTGGGCGGCGTGGTGGCTCGAATCGGTAGCACGGTGTACGACGGAAGCGTGAAAACGCAACTGGCGCAGATGCGCCAAGAGTTGGTCAAGCAGTAGGCCGGCAGGCCGACAGGCCGACGGGCAAACAGGAAAAGCATATGAGCATTAAGGCCGACGAGATTTCCAAGATTATCCGCGAGCAGATCGGTAGCTTCGCGGTGGCGGTTGACGTCGCTGAAGTTGGCACCGTCGTCAGCCTCGGTGACGGCATTGCGCGCGTCCACGGCTGCCAGCGCGCCATGGCGGGCGAGATGCTCGAGTTCCCGCACGGCGTGTTCGGCATCGCGCTGAACCTCGAAGAGGACAGCGTCGGCGCCGTGTTGCTCGGCGACTACACCGCCATCCGTGAAGGCGATCCGGTCAAGCGCACCGGCCGCATCATTTCCGTGCCGGTCGGCGAAGCGATGCTTGGTCGCGTCGTCAACGCGCTCGGCCAGCCGATCGACGGCAAGGGTCCGATCCTGACGAAGGACAGCGCGCCGATTGAAAGGATCGCGCCCGGCGTCGTCGACCGCCAGCCGGTTCGTGAACCGATGCAGACCGGCCTGAAGTCGATCGACGGCATGGTGCCGATCGGCCGCGGCCAGCGCGAGTTGATCATCGGCGACCGCCAGACCGGCAAGACCGCGGTGGCGATCGACACGATCCTCAACCAGAAGGACACCGGCGTCATCTGTATTTACAACGCGATCGGTCAGAAGCAGTCGACGGTCGCGCAGGTCGTGCGCACGCTCGAAGAAGCCGACGCGATGCGTTACACGATCGTGGTCGCCGCAACCGCATCCGACCCGGCGCCGATGCTCTACATCAGCCCGTACTCGGCGACCGCGATGGGCGAGTACGTCCGCGCCTCGGACCGTCACGCGCTGTTGATCTACGACGACCTGTCGAAGCACGCGCAGTCGTACCGCGAAATTTCGCTGCTGCTCCGCCGTCCGCCAGGCCGCGAGGCGTATCCCGGCGACGTCTTCTATCTGCACTCACGTTTGCTGGAGCGTGCGGCAAAGATGAACGACAAGCTGGGCGGCGGTTCGCTGACCTCGCTGCCGATCATTGAAACGCAGGCCGGCGACTTGTCGGCCTACATCCCGACCAACGTCATCTCGATTACCGACGGCCAGATCTTCCTGGAAGCGGACCTCTTCAACCAGGGCGTCCGCCCGGCGATCAACGTCGGCAACTCCGTGTCGCGCGTCGGCGGCTCGGCGCAGATCAAGGCGATGCGCCAGGTGGCCGGCACCCTGCGGCTGTCGCTTGCGCAGTATCGCGAGCTGGCGGCCTTCGCGCAGTTCGGTTCGAGCGACCTCGACAAGGCGACGCAGCAGCAGTTGAACCGCGGCGCGCGCCTCGTCGAATTGCTGAAGCAGCCGCAGTATTCCCCGCTGTCGGTCGAACAGCAGGTCGCCGTGCTCTACGCCGGCGTCAACGGCTTCTTCGACACCATCCCGGTGCCGGACGTGCGCGCGGCGGAAACCGAACTGGTCAAGTTCATGTCGACCCGCTTCGGCAACGTGCTGGCGGCCATCAAGGAAAAGAAGACGATCGACGACACCATTAAGGGCAATCTCGAAGCCGCCCTCAAGGAATTCGTCGAGCACTTCATGGCGATGAAGGGATTGGCGAAGGCGTAAGCAATGCCATCGCTTATTGACATCCGGCGCCGCGTCAGAGCGGTCAAGTCGACGCAGCAGATTACGAAGGCCATGAAGATGGTCTCGTCATCGAAGCTGCGCCGCGCGCAGGAGCGCATCCTCAAGAGCCGCCCCTACGCGAAGGAAATGTTGCGGGTGTTCAACAACCTCGCGACGCGCGTCGATGCGTCGAAGCACCCGCTGTTGAACGACGATCCGGAATCGGGTCGTACGCTGCTGATCGTGATCTCTGCGGATCGCGGCCTGTGCGGCAGCTTCAACACCAACATCGTCAAGTCGGCGTTGCAGTTCACGCTCGAGCATCCAAAGAGCAAGGACGGCGCCGAAGTGGCGCTGGCGCTCGTCGGCCGCAAGGGCCGCGACTTCTTCATGCGCCGCGGCTTCGACGTCAAATATGAAGAGGTCGGCCTCTTCCAGAACGTCAAGTGGTCACACGCGCAGGCGATTGCGCAGACCGCGATCAACGAATTCCTCGGTCCGGACATCAGCTCGGTGTATCTCGTCTACAACGAGTTCCGCTCGGTGATCTCGCAGCGCGTGGTGATCGAAAAGCTGCTGCCGATTCCGAAGCTCAACGAGGCCGAAGGGACGAATACCGGTGCGTCGGCGGAAGCGCCGATGGACTACCTGTTCGAGCCGGATCCCGAAGAGCTGCTGACCACCCTGCTGCCGCTGCACGTTGCGGTGCAGGTCAATCGCGCCCTGCTGGAGTCGTCGGCGGCCGAACACGCCGCGCGCATGCAGTCCATGGATAGCGCGACGCGCAACGCGAAGGAAATGGTCGACCGGTTGACGCTTTACATGAACAAGGTCCGTCAGGCCGCGATTACCAGGGAAATTATCGAGGTCGTTTCGGGAGCACAGGCTACTTAATTATGGCGACAGCAACTGCTAACAAGGTCGGCAAGGTTATTCAGGTCATCGGGCCCGTCATCGACGTCGAGTTCGAGGGCGGTTATCTCCCGGCGGTCTACAACGCGCTGCGCATCCAGGGCACGCTGCAGACGGGTGAGAAGGTCGACATCGTCACCGAGGTCGAACAGCACCTTGGCGAAGGTCGCGTCCGCACCGTCGCGATGAAGCCGACCGACGGCTTGCAGCGCGGCATGGACGTGCACGACACCGGCGCAGCGATCTCGGTGCCTGTTGGTCCCGAGACTCTCGGCCGCGTGCTGAACGTGCTCGGCGAGCCGGTCGACTTCCCGGACCAGCCGGTCAAGTCGAAGGAGTCGTGGCCGATCCATCGCCCGGCCCCGACACTGGAACAGCAGTCGACCGAGATGAAGATGTTCGAGACCGGCATCAAGGTCATCGACTTGCTCGAGCCGTACCTCCAGGGCGGCAAGATCGGCCTGTTCGGCGGCGCCGGCGTCGGCAAGACCGTCATCATCATGGAGTTGATCAACAACATCGCCATGAAGCACGGCGGTGTGTCGGTGTTCGCGGGCGTCGGCGAACGCACCCGCGAAGGCAACGACTTGTGGCTCGAATTCCAGGAGTCGGGCGTGATCGACATGAAGGACATGTCGAAGAGCCGCGCCGCACTGGTCTACGGACAGATGACCGAGCCGCCAGGTGCGCGTCTGCGCGTCGGCCTCTCGGCCCTGACCGTGGCCGAGTACTTCCGCGACGCCGAGAACAAGGACGTGCTCCTGTTCATCGACAACGTCTTCCGCTTCACGCAGGCGGGTTCTGAAGTGTCGGCGCTCCTCGGCCGCATGCCGTCGGCCGTCGGTTACCAGCCGACCCTGCTGTCGGAAATGGGCGCGATGCAGGAACGCATCACGTCCACGAAGAAGGGTTCCATCACCTCTGTGCAGGCGATCTACGTGCCCGCCGACGACTACACCGACCCGGCGCCGGCGACGACGTTCGCGCACCTGGATGCGACCACGAACCTGTCGCGCCAGATTGCGGAACTCGGCATCTATCCCGCCGTCGACCCGCTGGCCTCGTCGTCGCGCATTCTCGATCCGCGCGTGATCGGCACCGAGCACTACGAAGTCGCCCGCGCCGTGAAGCAGATCCTGCAGCGCTACAAGGACCTCCAGGACATCATCGCGATTCTCGGTATCGACGAACTGTCGGAAGAAGACAAGCGTTCGGTGGCGCGCGCCCGCAAGATCCAGAAGTTCCTGTCGCAGCCGTTCTTCGTCGCCGCGCAGTTCACTGGTCTCGCAGGCAAGTACGTGCCGATTGCCGACACCATCAAGGGCTTCAAGGAAATCGTCGAAGGCAAGCACGACGCGGTGCCGGAGCAGGCGTTCTACCTCGTCGGCTCCATCGAAGAAGCGCTCGAAAAGGCGAAGACGCTGCAGTAGCCAGGTGCCCGATGCCAGTAGCCAGGAAGACAAGCGTTCTTCTGGCTACCGGCTACTGGCTACTGGATACTAAGGACGAACATGGCTCTACCGACCAAGCTGACACTCAACATCGTCTCGCCGGATCAGTCCATCTCGCAAGAGGTGGACGAGGCCTCATTGCCAGGTGTCGAAGGTGACTTCGGCGTCCTGCCCGGCCACACGCCGTTCTTCACCTCGCTCCGCACCGGCGCGATGTGGTACCGGCAAGGCAGCGAGAAGCGATTCCTGATGGTGTCGGTCGGTTTTGTGGAAGTGCTGCCGACCTCGGTGTCGGTGCTCGCGCAGGTGGCCGAACGCGCAGAGGATCTCGACCAGGAACGCGCCGAAGCCGGCATGAAGCGAGCGGAAGAAGTGCTCGGCGCGGTGCCGCACGACATCGACTTCGAGCGCGCTCGACTGGCAATGCTGCGCACGCTGCAGCAGCTCCAGGCGGAAAGCCGGAGAGGTGTTTAAGAATCTCGCAGCGCTCTTCAGATATCGCGGGCTGATCCAGACGCTCGTCGTCCGCGATCTGAAAGCCCGCTACCGTGGCTCGGTACTCGGTTTTTTCTGGTCGTTCTTCAACCCGCTCCTCCTTCTTCTCATCTACTCGTTCGTCTTCACCCAGGTCCTGGTCGGCGCGCACGACAAGGAGATGGAGCCGTACGCGCTGTTCATGTTCTGCGGCATCCTGCCGTGGACGTGGTTCTCCTCGTCGGTGCTCGAATCGTCGAATACGCTGATCGCCGGCGGGAACCTGATCAAGAAGGTGCTATTTCCAGCCGAAGTGCTGCCGATCGTCACCGTGATGGCGAACATGGTGCACTTCCTCTTCGGCCTGCCGGTGCTGGTCGGATTCCTGATCTACTATCAGCGCCCGGTCGATCCGCTCGAGTTGCTGTGGTTCCCGGTGATCGTGCTCGTGCAGCTGACCTTCACGATCGGCCTGGCGCTGCTTCTTTCGGCGCTGACGGTGCACTTCCGCGACCTGAAAGATCTCCTCGCCAACATGGTGCAGTTGTGGTTTTTTGCCACGCCGATCATCTATCCGATGCTCCAGGCGCCGGCCAACATGCGTCAGTGGCTGAACTTCAACCCGATGACGCACCTGATGATCTCCTATCAGGAAGTGCTGTTCTTCCCTGGACCGCATGGGCATTGGAAGTGGCTGGTCGCGCTCGCCTTCGCGTCGATAGCCGTGTTCCTGTTCGGCTATTTCGTGTTCGATCGGCTGCGTGATTCGTTTGCGGAGGAGGTCTAGGTGACTCCCGCAATTGACGTCGTCAACGTCTCCAAGGTCTATCGCCGCTACCAGCAGAAGAAACAGTTTGCGACGCTGAAGTCGGCGATCCTCAGCGGCACGCTGATCGGCGATCTCAAGCCTGACGAAACATTCCAGGCGCTGCGCGGTGTCTCTCTCTCCGTGCCGAAAGGCTGCACCTACGGTGTCATCGGTCGCAACGGATCCGGCAAGAGCACGCTGCTGAAGTGCGTTGCCGGCATCACCAGGCCGACCACGGGAACCGTGACCGTGGACGGGCGCATCTCGGCCCTGATTGAGCTGGGTGCCGGCTTCCACCCGGAGATCTCTGGCCGCGAGAACATCTTCATCAATGGCGTCATGCTGGGGCTCACCAAGAAAGAGATCCAGTACCGCTTCGACGAGATTGTCGAGTTCGCGGAGATGCAGGAGTTCATTGACGCGCCGGTCAAGACGTATTCATCCGGCATGTACATGCGTCTTGGCTTTGCCGTGGCGGTGCACGTTGACCCGGAAGTGTTGCTCGTCGACGAGGTGCTGGCGGTCGGCGACCAGGGCTTTACCCACAAGTGCCTGGACAAGTTTGCCGAGTTCCGCCGGCGCAACAAGTCGATCCTGCTGGTGACGCACTCCCTCGACCTGGTCGAGAAGTTCTGCGACACGGCGCACTGGCTCGATCACGGCGTCAGCAGGGGCGAAGGCGATCCCAAGCGCATTGTCGCCGCCTACATCATCAACGTTGAGGACTCGGAAGAAAACGAACTGGCGAAGGCCGAAGCCGCGAGAGTTGCGGCTGCGGCGAAAGCCGTCTCGACGCCGGACCCGGTTGAGGGTGTTGAGCCGAAAGCCGAGAGCGGACAGTCGCCCGCCGAAAGCGGCGAGGGTCCGGCGCCTGCCGAACCCGAAGGTCCAAAGGACGGGTTCAAATCCGACGAAGGACGTTGGGGCACCCGCGAGATCGAGATCACCAACGTTACGATCAGCGGTCCCGACGGCGAAGCCGGTCACGTGTTTCAGAGCGGCGACTCCATCAAAGTCCGCATGGATGTGACGTCGAAGGACACGATCACCGACTTCGTGTTCGGCCTTGGCCTGTTCAACGCCGACAACGTCTGCGTCTACGGCACGAACACCAACCTCGAAGAGTTCCGGCCGACGGAGATCAACGGCGCGGGTAGCGTCACCTTCACGATCGACAAACTCGATTTGGTTGAGGGCACCTACCGCCTGGATCTGGCCGCGCACAAGGCCGATGGCTATCCCTACGACTACCATCGCCTGCTCTACACGTTTCGTGTGAAGTCACGGATCCGGGACGTCGGGATCTACCGCCCGGATCACTCCTGGTCGTTCAGCGGCGGGATCAAAATCAGTAGCCAGTAGCCAGTAGCCAGTAGCCAGTAGCCAGATGCCGGATAGCCGCCAACAGACCGTCGTCTTCACGAATGGCGTTTTCGACATTCTGCATCCTGGCCACGTGCGCTATTTGCAGGCCGCACGCGCGTTGGGCGACAAGCTGATCGTCGGCATCAACTCCGACCGCTCGGTGCGAGAACTTGGCAAGGCGCCCGACCGCCCCATCAACCCAGAGCACGAACGTGCAGAAGTCCTGCGCGCGCTTCGCTGCGTGGATGAGGTCGTGATCTTCGACGAAGCCGATCCCCACTCGATCATCACCAAGATCCAGCCGGATATTCTCGTGAAGGGTGCCGACTGGGCCGCGGACGCGATCATCGGGCGCGATGTGGTCGAGGCGAAGGGTGGCAAGGTCGTACGCATCCCCCTCGCCGAGGGATACTCGACAACGAGCATCATCGAAAAGGTCCGGCAAAAGCCGGACTCCGAAAGCAACGGTTAGGATGTCCGCCTTCAGGCGGACCACTGTGAGACAATAAAAAGCTCGGCTCGTTGTCACGAGCCTTGCAGTAAGGATGGCTAGCGCTCCGTCACTCGCGTTACGGTCGCTGCTGACAGGCGTTCTTCGGGAAACGGGGCTGCAATCCCCCCTCAAACGCCTCAGCGGTGCGACGTCCCCTGTACGGGCGCTGGCCGTGGCGGCAGCCGCCAAGCGACTTGGCGACCAGACAATTCTCCTGGTGCTGCCCACCGACGCCGAGATCGAGAACACGGTCGGCGACATCTCCTTCTTCCTGTCGGTGCTCGAGGGATCAGCGGCAACCGTCGTCGAGCGGCAGGTGCTGCCATTTCCATCGACGCAGGTCGATCCCTACCGAGGATTCCAGCCGCACTTCAAGGTGGCTTCCGCTCGCGCGAGGGTGCTCCACGCCCTGACCACGAAGACCGCGCGTGTCGTCGTGGCATCCGCAGCGGCGCTCCTGACGAAGCTGCCTGAACCGGCATCGATCCTGTTGTCGTCCTGCGAGATCAAGCCAGGCATCGACATCGACCCACATGAACTCGCAAACACGCTCGTGCTCGGCGGGTATGAACCGGCCGACCCCGTGGATGCGCACGGCGAGTTCGGCCGCCGCGGCGGCATTTTCGACGTCTTTCCTGCGGGCGAAGAACTCCCGATCCGCATCGAGTTTATCGGCGACACCGTTGAATCCATCCGCCGCTTCGATCCGGGAACGCAGCGCTCGGTTGAAACACTCGACCGCTTCGGCCTGATTCCCGTCCGCGAATTGTCACAGGGACAGACATCGCTCCCATCGAACCTGTTTCAATTCCTGCGTACCAAGGACGCCCAGGTGTGGCTGTCCGAGCCAACCGATGTGGATAACCACGTGAAGGCGGCGTGGGAGCAGATCGCAACGTCCTACTCCGACGCGGTGGAGCGATCGAGGGGCGTTGATCCGCCAGATCCGATGAGCCTCCTGATGACGGAGGACGAAGTCGCGCACGCACTCACCGACGCGGTCGTACTCGAGGAGCTGGCGCTTGGAGATCAGGGACCCGGACCCGGCGATCAGGGTGCGCTTACGCTTTCAGTGCAGCCGACGGCGGTGTTTCACGGTCGCATTCCCGACTGGGTTGCGGACATCAAGGCCGCGCAGAAGAACGGCGATCACGTCGTGTTTGTCGCAAGCTCCGGTGGCCGCGCCGATCGCACAGCCGAGCTGCTGAACGACTACGACATTCGTGCGCTGAAGGCGTCCGACACTGGCGATGTGGTGCGCGGCGCCGCGTTGGTTGCGGAAGGTTGGCTGTCGAAGGGATTTCGACTTCGGCACGAATCGGGCTCGCTGCTGATCTACGCCGAAGCGGACGTATTCGACGAGGAACGTCGGAAGACTGGCGCCGGCAAGAAACGGTCCGCGTCGGCGGCTTTCCTGTCCGACCTTCGCGACCTCAAGGTCAACGACCTGATCGTTCATGTCGATCACGGCATCGGCCAGTTCGTTGGCCTGAAGCAGATCTCTGTCGCCGGCGGCGACGTCGTCCAGGAGTTTCTGGAGCTCCGCTATCACGGCGATGCGAAGTTGTTCGTGCCGGTCGAGCGGCTCGACCTCATCCAGAAATACACCGGTGGCGCGAATCCGCCGCTGGACCGTCTTGGCGGCACGACCTGGGAAAAGGCCAAGTCCAAGGTCAAGAAGGCGATGCGCGACATGGCGGAGGAGCTGCTCAAGCTCTACGCTGCGCGCAAGGCTGTGCCGGGCTACGCCTTCAGCGCCGACACGCACTGGCAGGAAGAGTTCGAGGACGCTTTCGAATACAACCTGACCGTGGACCAGGCGACCGCGATTGCCGACATCAAGCGCGACATGGAATCGTCGACGCCGATGGATCGCCTGCTCTGCGGCGACGTTGGCTACGGGAAGACGGAAGTGTCGATGCGCGCCGCCTTCAAGGCGGTGATGGAGGGCAAGCAGGTCGCCTTCCTTGCGCCGACGACGGTGCTGGCGGCGCAGCACCTGAAGACGCTCACCGAGCGCTTTGCCGCGTTCCCGGCCAAGATCGACATGGTCAGCCGCTTCCGAACGAAGCAGGAGATCAAGGAAACGCTAGAGGCGTTGTCCGCCGGCCGACTCGACGTGATCGTCGGCACGCATCGCCTCCTGTCGAAAGACGTCACCTTCAAGGATCTCGGCCTGCTGGTCGTCGACGAGGAACAGCGATTCGGTGTCGCGCACAAGGAACGCATCAAGCAGATGCGCAAGAAGGTCGACGTCCTGACGATGACAGCGACCCCGATCCCGCGAACCTTGAACATGTCGCTGGTCGGCATCCGCGACATGTCGGTGATCGAGACGCCGCCGAAGGATCGTCTTGCGATTCAAACCAACGTCGTCAAATTCGACTCCACCGTGCTGGTGCGGGCCATTCGTGCCGAGATGGATCGTGGCGGCCAGGTCTTCTTCGTCCATAACCGCGTCGAGTCGATCTACTCGATGGGCAATTTGCTGCAGCGGTTGGTGCCTGACGCGCGCATTGTGATCGGCCACGGCCAGATGGCGGAGGATGCGCTCGAGCGCGCAATGCTCGACTTCATGACGCACAAGGCCGACATCCTGTTGGCGACGACGATCGTGGAGAACGGCCTCGATATCCCGAACGCGAACACGATCATCATCAACCGGGCGGATCGCTACGGCCTGGCGCAGCTCTATCAGTTGCGTGGTCGCGTCGGTCGAAGCGACCGCGCGGCCTACGCCTACCTGTTGATCCCGCCCGAAGAAGCGCTGTCGCCGATTGCCCGCAAGCGGTTGACGGCCATGAAGGAGTTCAGCGACCTCGGCAGCGGATTCCGCGTCGCCGCACTCGACCTGGAGATCCGCGGCGCCGGCAACTTGCTGGGTGGTGAACAGAGCGGCACCATTGATGCGGTCGGCTTCGAGATGTACATGAAGCTGCTTGAAGAGACGATCAAGGAGCTGAAGGGCGAGGACCTCGAAGACGACATCAGGGCCACGGTCAACCTGAAGGTGGACTTCCGGCTTGACGACGCCTACGTGCCAGACATGAATCAGCGCCTGATGATCTATCGGCGCATGGCCGGGGCGCGCAGCGAGGAAGAGATCGGGCGCATCGTGGACGAGGTGCGTGATCGCTACGGTCCGCCGCCCGTGCCGGTGTTGAACCTTGCGGACTTCGCGCGCATTCGCGTGCTTGCCGACGGACTTGGCGTGGAAACGATCGACCGTGCCGACTCAACGGTCGTGATCAAGTTCCGCCAGAAGACGAAGGTCGAGCTGACGCAGGTGATTGCGCTCGTGCAGGACCGGGGCGATCTGGAACTGCTGCCGCCAAGCTCGTTGAAGCTGGACTTGAAGTACCGCGAGCCCGAAGCCAGGTCCCAGCTCCAGATCCTGGCCGAAAGCCGCAAGCCCAAGGCGGGGTCACGAATACCGAAAGTTCAGCGAAAGCCATCCTGGTGGACCGCACGAGCGACCGCGGGAGAGGTAACGGCTGGCTTCACAAAAGCCGAAATTCTCAGAAAGGCACCGGAAGACCCACGGGCCCCCGACGGAGTCCTAGTAAAGGTCACAGATTTACTCGAAAGCCTTGAACCCTGATGGCCTGTTGGTCCGATGGCCCGTTGGCCTGATAATTAGAGATTCCGATGAAGCACAGATTTTCGGCCGTGGTTGGGTTGATGATGTTGGTCCTGGCGGCCTCGAACGCGGCGGCCCAGGGCACCATCATTCTCGAGCAGGTGCTCGTGAAGGTGAATGGCGAGATCATCACCAAGACCGATCTCGAAGCGCGCCAGATCGCGGCGCTGCGTCAGCGCAATCCTAACCTCCGTCCGAACAACGACGCCGAGTTGCAGCAGGCGCTGAATGAGGTGACGCCGTCGGTCATCCTCGACGCGGTTGACGAACTGTTGATGGTGCAGCGCGGCAAGGAGCTCGGCTACACGATGAGCCCCGACCGCTTCAACAGCATCCTCGAGAACATCAAGAAGGAAAACAAGATCGAGACCGATGAGCAGCTGCAGGCGGCCCTCAAGCAGGAAGGCATGACGATGGCCGACCTCCGCCGCCAGCTCGAAAAGACGATGCTGGTGCAGCAGGTTCAGCAGTCGGAGATCATGCAGAAGCTGCAGGTCACCGACACGGAACTCAAGGCGTACTACGAGGCGCACAAGGACGAATTCGGCACCACGCCGAGCGTGACGCTGCGTGAGATCACGATCAACGTGCCGACAACAGCGGCGGGCGTGAACGTCGGCCAGGATGACGCCGCGAAGGCCAAAGCCGAGGAAGTCCGCGCGAAGATCATTGCCGGCGAGCCGTTCCCGCGGCTGGCGGCGGACTACTCGGATTCCGGCTCGAAGGCCAACGGCGGCCTCGTGGGTCCGTTGCAGAAGACCGATCTTTCAGAGGAACTGCAGAAGGCCATCGCCGGTCTCAAGACCGGTGGCGTGACGCCGGTGCTGCGCACGTCACGCGGCTACCAGATCATCAAGATCGAGAACCTGCAGGAAACCACGACGAAGCCGTTCGACGAGGCGCGCAACGAGATCGCCGACAAGATTGCCAACGACAAGCGCGGTGGCGAGTACCAGAAGTTCATTACGCGCCTGCGTAGCGACGCGATCATCGACTGGAAGAACGACGAGATCAAGAAGGCGTACGAAGTGGGATTGAAGCAGGAAGAAGCCGAGCTCGCGAAGTTGCCGCAGCAACCGCAGTAGTATTTCGCGAACCCCCGGGTTCGCCTGTCGCCATGGATCCTCACTGGTTTGCCATCTGGACGCGCTCGCGTCACGAAAAGATCGTTCGCGACCAGTTGGCGAAGAAGTCCAACGTCGACGTCTTTCTCCCGACCATCTGCAAGTGGAGCCGCTGGAAGGATCGCAAGAAGAAGATCGACTGGCCGCTGTTTCCCGGCTACGTGTTTGCGCGATTTGTGCCGGATGACCGCATTGGCGTGTTGAAGGTCGACGGCGTCGTGCAGATCATCAGCAACAACGGCATCCTGTCGCCGATTCCCGATGAGGAGATCGACAGCATTCGCCTGCTGGTGGAAAGCGAGTTGGCCTACGATCCGGTGCCGCTCATCAAGGAAGGCGACATGGTGAAGGTCACCTCAGGTCCGCTGAAGGGCGTCGCCGGCCGTTTGATACAGAAGAAGGGCGCCGCCGCGCGCCTCGTATTGTCAGTAGATTTGATTGGACAAGCGGTGTCGGTGGAAGTAGATGCTGCCGACGTGAAGCCCTATTAGTAACCAGATGCCAGTAGCCAGTATCCAGAAAGACAAGTGTTCTTCTGGCTACCGGCTACTGGATACTGGCTACTTCTGAATCCCTTATGAAGATCGGATCCATCGAACTCGCCTCGCCCTTCGTCGTCTCGCCCATGGCGGGCATGACCGACACAGCGTTTCGCCGCCTGGTCAAACGCCAGGGCGGCTGCGGGCTCGTCGTGTCTGAGATGGTCAGCAGCGAAGGCCTGGTGCGCGGCATTGACCGTACGCTCGAGTACGCCGAGTACACCGAAGAAGAACGTCCAGTCTCCATCCAGATCTTCGGCGGCGAGCCGGCCAAGATGGCCGAAGCCGCGCGCGTCGTCGAACAGACGGGCGCCAACATTGTCGACGTCAACATGGGCTGTCCGGTGCCGAAGATCGCCAAGCACAACGCCGGCTGCAGCCTGATGCGCGAACCGGCGCACGCCGCCGAGATCATTTCGGCGATGTCGAAGGCGGTGAAGATTCCCGTCACCGTGAAGATGCGCAAGGGATGGGACGAAGGCGAAATGAACGCCGGCGAGCTCGCCAGGCGCGTCGAGGACGCAGGCGCGAAGGCGATCGCGATTCACGGCCGGACCGCAAAGCAGAGCTACAGCGGCGTTGCTGACTGGGACTTTGTGTCCGAGATTGCGGAGACCGTTTCGATTCCGGTGTTTGGATCCGGAGACTGCGTCGAGCCCGAAGACATCGTCACGAGGATGAAGTCGGGCGTCAGCGGCGTCTACGTCGGCCGCGGAGTGCTGAGGAATCCATGGATCCTCGCGCAGGCACGCGATCTGATGGAGGGCCGTCAGGCTCGCGTCATCTCGCACGAGGAGCGCGGCCAGTTCTTGTTGGATTACATGAATCTGTTGCTCACCGAGAGCGCAGATGAAGCCGAGGGCTTTCGGCACAAGGCCAACGGGCGAACAGGCGAACAGGCGAACGGCGTTGCCGTCGGCCGCGAGCGGTGGGTCATAAACAAGATTCGCGCGCTCTGCAGCTGGTACACCAAGGGCTTCGAAGGCGGCGCGCAGTTTCGAATTGGCGTGAACACCACGAAGTCGATTCCCGAGCTGAAAGATTTGATCGAGAGATTCTTTCTTCTGACTCCCGCGGCGTCCGGCTTGAGCCGGACTGACGTATGACACCAGAACTCACGATCGCAGGCCGAAAGATCGGTGCCGCTCACAAGCCCCTGGTCATCGCCGAGATTGGTATCAACCACGAGGGCAGCCTCGCCGTGGCGAAGGAGATGGTTGACGCAGCGGCGCGCGCGGGCGTCGAAGTCGTCAAGCATCAAACGCACATCGTCGAAGACGAGATGAGCGGCGCGGCGAAGAAGGTGGTGCCGGGCAACGCCACCGTGTCGATCTACGAGATCATGGCGCGCTGCGCGCGGTCGGAAGCCGACGAGCGCGAATTGCAGCGATACGTCGAAGCGAACGGGATGATCTTCATCTCGACGCCGTTTTCCAGGGCCGCAGCGGATCGCCTGCGCGGCATGGACGTGCCGGCGTACAAGATCGGTTCCGGCGAGTGCAACAACTATCCGCTACTGAAACACATTGCGTCGTTTGGCAAGCCGATCATTCTCAGTACGGGGATGAACACGATCGAGAGCGTGCGCAGGGCCGTCGATATTTTCGAGGCATCGAACGTGCCGTACGCGTTGATGCACACCACGAATCTGTATCCCACGCCGCCGCACCTGGTGCGACTCGGCGCGATGGTGGAGCTGAAGAACGCGTTTCCAAATTCGGTCGTCGGATTGTCGGACCACACGACCGACAACATCGCGTGCCTTGGCGCGGTGGCGCTTGGCGGGTCGATCCTCGAGCGGCACTTCACCGATCACATGTTCCGGCAGGGGCCCGACATCGTCTGTTCGATGGACGAGAAGGCGTGTCGCGAGCTGATCGAGTCGAGTGCGAAGCTGCATAGCGAGCTTGGCGGGACGAAGGGTCCAGCGAAGGAAGAGCAAGTGACGATCGACTTCGCGTTCGCAACCGTCGTCACCATCGCGCCGGTGAAAGCCGGCGAGGCGTTCACCCCGGCGAACTTGTGGGTGAAGCGTCCGGGCACGGGCGCGATCCTGGCCGAGCAATACGAATCGCTCCTCGGCAAAAAGGCCGCCCGCGACATTCCAGCCGACGAGCACCTGGCGCCGTCCGATATCGCCTAAGCGGGCCTTTTGTGGCTAGGACGGACGTGCTTGGACCTGCACCTCGCCCGCCGTTATTGCTGAGCTAGCTTTGAGCCCCCTGTTGTCTACGGAGTCGTCCGTTGATAAACCGGCTGGGGCCCTCAAACGGCAAACCACGCCTTTGGCATTTTCCGGGATTTTCTTAAGGAAAATGCACGGTGTTATCCCTCTTTTGGGGCGTCCCAACTCCGTTGCCTCCGCGATACAATTCGCGCACTCCAAATCGACTGCCGGACCCCAAAAATCCGTGCAACCCGAACCAGACGCCGATGGTCTGAGGGTTAGCGGATCCCTCGCCTTGGTGTCCGGCAGATAGGCTTGCAGCCTGCCCTGGACGAGAAGAGTCGTTCGCGATTGCCGAATGTTCTTCTTGAACGGGCTGCCCCTGTGTCGTGGAAGGCGAAGCGTTTCCGTACGCCTTTTTTGGCATGGCTGTAAGTCAGAGGGCGGAGCTGTGTATAAGAATGCATACCCGGTCGCCTTCTCGACCAAGAACGCCAACCTTGAAGGCGATTTCTTCGATGGCATCCCGGTCGATTGCGCCGCGGGTGACGACTACACGCACCAGCTCGGCGACACGGCAGAAGCCTCGTTTGCGGAAGCGCTGCAGTTCATCCGCACTGGGGTCGTCGATAACCGTCGACGAACTTGCTGACCGCGTCGCGAAGTCCGAGACTGCCCTGATGGATCGATTGAAGACCATCAAGCCGATTATGGAGGTCTACGTCCAGCACACCGACCCTCACCCGACGTCGGGTACGGTGCCGAGCCGGGACGAGTACTTCCTCGGTCAGTTCGAATGGACAGATCGCACGGGTCCGTCCATGAAGCGACTCACGCCTCAAAAGGCCACCAGCCAGAAAATGACTGAGTGGCTATCCGGCCGAAGCGTTTGCCGCGATGCCGGTGCCTGACTGGCGCGTGATGAACGCGTCCAATCACCAGTTCACCCTCGTCAGACGCGAATTCCTCGGCGAAGTCCGCTGCATAGTCCTCGACGTAGCACCAAAGGATCCCCAGAAGGGCTTCACCGGGCGCATCTGGATCGAGGACAAGGACTTCGTGATTGTCCGGTTCAACGGCGTCACGAGAGGCATCCGAATTCAGGCAAGAAAGACACCTTTAACGTCGACAGCTGGCGCGTCAATGTGTCGCCAGGGATGTGGCTGCCGTCCTATCTCTATGCCGAACAACAGATCGTCGAAGAGATGCGGACGATCCGGCTGAAGGGCCAGGTCCGCTTCTGGGGCTACGACCTGAAGAACCCGAAGCGCTCGCAGGAGTTCACCACCATCCAGATCGGCGACGGCGCGCTGGACGCGGCAGGTAGCCCGCAGCAGCTATCCCCCACAGAGAGTCATCGCGTGTGGGAAAAGCAGGCCGAAGAAAATGTCCTGGACCGTCTGACGAAAGCCGGCCTGCTGGCGCCGCCAGGCGAAGTCGACAAGATTCTCGAAACCGTGATCCGCAACCTGCGGATCACCAACAACCTACCAGTGGATCCGCCGATTCGCGCACGTGTCTTGCTGACGTCGCCGCTCGAGTCGTTCACGGTCGGCCGCACGATCGTGCTGAGCCGAGGGTAGATCGACGTCTTGCCGGACGAGGCCACGCTCGCCATGATGCTGGCACACGAACTGGCGCACATCACCCTCGGCCAGCGCGTGATCAATTCGCACTTCGCATTCGCCGACAAGCTCATGGTCCCGGACGACGAGCTGCTTGGCACGGTGAGAGTGGCCGTCAATCCAAGCGAAGAGATTGTCGCCGATCCAAAGATCATCGAGTTCATGAAGAACTCGCCCTACAAGGACAAGCTTCGCGACGCCGGCCTGTTCGTGCGCGTGGTCAGCGAGAACAGCTTGAAGCTGAAGAACCTCGTTCAGGCCCACGTCGGTCAGTACATCGGCCGCGAGAGCTTGCTGAAGCGTATCAACGAGGAGTTCGGTAACAACGCCACCGGTGACGCAGGCGCAGCCGAGCAGGTCACTGCGCTGCAGCTGGGCGGTCGCATCATGCTGAACCCCTGGAGCAGCGAAGTCGAACTCCTGCGCGCGGCCGCTGTTGCGCCGACGACCGACCGCGAGAAGAACACACTCGCCGTCTCGCCATTGATTCCCTACTTGCGTTATGCAGACGCGAAAGGCCAGACTCAGGACTGATGTCGAGCGCTCCGCCGCACAAGATCTATGACGAGCTGATTTCAGCAGTCGGCTCCGCCTGCCAGGCGCACTACGGCAACAGACTGATCAGCGTGGCGGTGTTCGGGTCGGTCGGCCGCGGTGCCCCGTCTCGGGACTCCGACATTGATCTGTTGATTGTCGCCGATCCGCTCCCGCTAGGCCGCGTGGCACGATCGGATGAGTTTGCTGAAGTCGAGAAGACCGTTGAGCCTCTGCTCGCAGGCGCTCGCGAGGTTGGTCTGAGCCCAGAGCTGTCAGCCGTCTTCAAGACGCCGGCGGAAGTCTCGGCTGGCAGCCCGCTGTTTCTCGACATGCTGGAGGACGCCAGGATCGTGCTCGATCGCGACGGCTTTCTGCGCGAGGCGTTCGATGCCTTTGCCGCCCGCCTCGCTCGCCTGGGTGCTCGCCGCATCTGGCGCGGCAACAATTGGTTCTGGGACCTGAAGCCCGACTACAAACCAGGTGAGGTCTTCGAGCTGTGACGAATCGGGCCCTGGCGACGAGCTATCTAGTCAAGGCGCGGAAACGCCTGCTGGTGCTGGAACTCTTGCTACGCGAGGACGCCTATTCAGACGTGGTGCGCGAAGCGCAGGAGTTGGTCGAGCCCGCCCTCAAGGGACTGTTGCGCCATGCGGCCATCGAGCCCCCGAAGTGGGACGACGTAGGCGGTGCCGTTCGTTAGTTCCATGCGCGGTTTCCGTCAATAACCCTCAGCGAACTCGAACAGATCGTCGCGGCGTCGGCGTGGCTCCGCAAAGAACGCGAAGCGGCGCTGTATGGCGATATTGACTTCATCCCTACAGAACAATACGGTATACCGGACGCGCAACGCGCCATTGCTGACACGAAGTTGGTGCTGGACGTCGTGACGCGTGCCATTGCACAGAGCGGCGATACCCAGTCATGACATCCGCGTCACGCATTTTCGTTGCCGGCCAGCAGGTCGTCCACCGACACCTGCTCGAAATCGTAGGCCAGTACCGCTTCGGCGGATGTAAAAAGCAACTTCCCTAGTTCACTGTGCGACGGATGATCCAGGTACGCACGTAGGTCGGCTTCGGAATCGAAGTCGAGAATGGCCGAGTACTCAAAGTGCTCGGCCATTGCTGTTTCATAGCCAGGCCGGTGCAGAAGAACGCGACGTCCGACGCGCGCCTGCCTGATCTGCGGTATGCCATCGATGGCGTGCTTCAACGCGTCGATGAGCGCAGCCTGCTCGCTGACCGGCAACGTAGGCCTGGGCCGAAACAAGACGACGTGGGAAATCACTCGTCACCCTTCTTCTTGCCCTTTGCCTCCCACCGTGAGCGAATGTTCTTCTTGAAGCGCGTCCACTTCGCCTTCTTCGCGTCCTTGTACTTTTGACGCGGATCCTTGTGCTCACCGCCGGGACGCCAGTTCTTGTCGCGCTTCGCCTCGATGCCCAATGCCTTCTTGTATTCCTCCTTGGGCACCCACTTCCTTTTTGGCGGAGCGTCGCTGGACCCGCCCTTGGGCTTCCATTCGAGCTTCCCCTGGGTGTTTGACGCTCGATCGCCGGCCGCTGACGAGCGCTTCGGCCGCCACTCGGCGTTGCGCCCACGATCGTTCGAGCTCTTCGGCTTCCATGCCGGCTTAGCCCCGCGATCGAACGAGCCTTTCGGCTTCCACGCGGGCTTGCCGTCGCGCTCGCCTGATGCCTTTGGCTTCCACTCAGGCTTTCGCTCTCGATCAAAGGAGCGCGGCCGCTCGGCCCGGTCGGCACGTTTCGGGGCCGGCACGAATTCGCCCTTGGGTTTCCATTCCAGCTTGTCGTTGGCATCTCGAGCCGGCGGCGGAGTGGACGGTTCGCCGCGCGGGGTCCAAGCCGAACGCTTCGCGCCGTCGGCGCGATCACGAAACGGCTTGCGCTCCCGGTCACCGAACGGCTTTCGATCGCGGTCGCGGAAGCCGCCCCCGCTCTGCCGAGAGTCGCCGCGCCGTCCCATCTCGCCGCGCATGTGCATCGCGTCCTGCGCCTCGTGCCGGGAACTCCACAACTTGCCGTTTTGCCACCACATCATCTTGGCGGTCGCGTTCTTGGCTTGCAGCCGCTTCAGGGTCGGCATCAGGTCCTCCTGCGCGGACGCCCTGAACGCGGTCGGCTGATCGTCGACGATGATGGTCCAATACGCGTAGCGCGGAGGCATAAGGAACTATCCTAGCTTGAATGGAGTTGGTCGGAGCGCCCGTCGCCGAGCTGAGGTCGCTGTTGTCGGCATCGTTCGAAGATTGGTCGAACTCGAGCGACAAGCGCCAATCATGTGGATTGTTGGGTGGTGCTACCGCGCTGATCTTCCTCGGGGCCCTTCGCCAGGCGCAAGTTGACTGGCGCCAGATTACGCTGTTCTGGGTCGACGAACGAGCGGTCTCACCTGAAGATCCAGAATCCAATTTCGGCGTCGCGGAACGCATGCTGCTCCAGCCCCTTGGCGCCAAGGCGCCGACCGCGATCCGGATGGCGACCGACAAGATGCCCCTCGGCCAGGCCGCGCTCTGGTACGACGATGCGCTTGCGACGTACCTGCACAATGGACCGCTTGATCTTGCGTTGCTCGGTGTTGGAGAAGACGGGCACATCTGTTCGCTGTTCCCGGGCCACCGGGCGTTGATGTACGACGACTTGAGGGTCGTGGCGATTGAAGACGCGCCCAAGCCGGAGGCGAGGCGCCTGTCGTTGTCTTTGAGGTTCGTGACGCAGACCAAGAAGATCTGGTTGATCGCGCTCGGCCCGCGCAAGCTGCCCGTCCTGCAGGCGGCGATCAAGAAGACCAGCAACGCCACGCCGCTGGATCTTCTCCTCCGTCAAGCGAAGGACGTCACCGTGTTTACGGATCAGGCCATCAGGTAGCCAGGCGTTTCAGCTTCTCCACCAGGGTCGTTCGCTTGAGGCCCAGCAGCCGCGCGGCGGCACCCTTGTTTTGTTCGGTGCGCGCCAGCGCGCGCTCGATCATGTCCCTTTCGATCTGCGCGACCAGCCCGGGAAGGTCAAGCCCATCGGGCGGCAGGTCGAGGGTCGGCTTGACGCTTGCCGCCCCGGTGGCCTGGACGTCGGCCGGAAGATCGGCGACTTCGATCTGCGTGCGGCTGCCGATCATCGCCAGAGCGCGCTCCATCGCGTTTTCGAGTTGCCGCACGTTGCCGGGCCACGCAAACGCCATCAAGTGCCGCATCGCGTCCTGGGCCACGGTCACCGCAACCACGTCCTTGTCGAGCCCGGACTCCTTGTCAATCCGGCGGTACTTCTTGATGAACGAATTCACCAGCAGCGGAATGTCTTCGACACGCTCTCTGAGCGGTGCGAGCTGAACCGGGATCACGTTCAATCGGTAGTAAAGATCCTCCCTGAACGTTCCGTCCTTCACCATTTTCCAGAGATCAGCGTTCGTCGCGGCCACCACGCGCACGTCGACCTTGATGGTGTGCGTATCACCAAGGCGCTCGAACTCGCGTTCCTGCAGGACGCGCAGCATCTTCATCTGCAAGGCCATCGGCATCGTTCCGACTTCGTCAAGGAACAGCGTGCCGCCATCCGCCTGCTCAAGCCGTCCCTGGCGCATGGCCACTGCGCCGGTGAAGGCGCCACGCGCGTGGCCGAAGAGTTCAGCATCGAGCAGCGTTTCGGGAATGGCGCTGACGTTGATGGCCACGAACCGGCCGCGATGGCGGGGGCTGGTCTGGTGGATCGCGCGGGCCACCATTTCCTTGCCGGTGCCGGTCTCCCCGGTGATCAGGATCGTGGCCGGTGCCGGGGCCACGGTTTCAATCAACTGGAACAACGCGCGCATCGGCGCGCTCTTGCCAACCATCGACCCGAGACCGAACCGCTCGTCAAGCTGTTGATGCAGATATGCGTTCTCACTCTGCAGGCGCCGCTGTTCCAGTGCCTTGGTGAGCACGTGCATCAACTCATCGAATTGGAAGGGCTTGGCGATGAAGTCAGCGGCGCCAAGTTTCATCATGCCGACGGCATCCTTCACCGTGCCGTAGCCGGTCACGACGATTGCGACAATGCCGGGATAGCGTTCGAGTGCCGCCTCGATGACGCCTCGGCCCTCTTCGGCCAGGGCGACCGACTCGCCTGAGGATTCACTCTGTGCGCCGGTGACGCGGGGAAGACGCAGGTCGGAAATGATGACATCGAAGGCAAAGCCGTCGAGTGCCTTGCGAGCTGACTCGGCATCTGCCGCCTGCGTGACGTTGAAGCCGGCGTCGACGAGGCGCTCCGCCACGACGCTACGGAGCGCTTCTTCATCGTCGACAAGGAGAATGTGGGTCACGTTATTTGGCTCAATCTGTGAAAACAGGCCAATATCTGCGAATGTCAAAGTATTGACAGTGTGCTCACGGCTGTCAAGACCTGCATGGCTAATCCCAAAAAGGCAGGCACCGATACAACCTCTGGAGGCAAACCCCAGTGGAACGGCAAACAGTCAGCATCATGAAGGCGTGCGAAATGGTCGGCGTGAGCCGCCGCACGATCTACAACTGGATCGCAGCGAACAAAGTCGAGTATCTGCGTACCGCAGGCGGCAGCATACGCATTTTCGTGGACACGCTGTGGCGCGAGCCGGACGGCACCAAGCACCCGAATCATCCTGCTGCCTAGTTGCGAGCGGCTCGTAGTTCGTAGTTAGCCGGATGCACACCAACTCGAAAGAGCTGCTGCACAAGCTCAATAATCAACTCGGCGTGATACTTGCACACGCCGAGTTGCTCGAGACCAAGGCGCAGGACGCGTCGCAGAAGTCGCGCGCGTCCCTGGTCGTCAACGCCGCACTGCAGGCGATGGCCGTGTCGCGCGAACTGCGCGAAACTGTCGGCGAGAAGTAGCTAGGCCCTCAGGCCTGCGGCCGACGGTCCTCGCGGCCACTGCTTTCCCATCCCACCTCAAATTTCTGGCGGATTCTCGGTCTGATCACCGATCTGTGAGTGTCTGTTCAAGAACGGAATATACGTCAAAAAAATGGCAACACTCCCGAAAAAAGCGTCAAAACATTGTTAGTAAAAACTTGATCCTGAGACGCCGTTGCCCACGTGCTTGGATGCGCAGCAGCGTATAAACACAGCTAAATCAAGCGCTTACATCGACAAGATTGCTTCGCTGCACACTCTTGACCACGGTTATACGGCCTTGGCACTCTGGTTGCGTTAGGGCAGGCAACATGAAAACCGAAACTGTCCTGAAGGCCGACGCGAGCCCCGCTAGCCGCGTGGAAACCGGTCTACCGTTCGTGGAGGCGCTCGCCCGCCGCATGGCCGCGACCATGCCGCATTCGATCGACCTGAGCGACCTGGTGCAGGACGGTGTCATCGGCTTGATCGACGCCGCGCATCGTTTTGACGATTCGAGGGGGATCAAGTTCGAGACCTTCGCCGAGCGGCGGATTCGTGGCGCCATGATCGACGCGCTGCGCAAGGATGCGTGGCCACGCGGCGTGCGACGCGTTCGGCGCGAGCTTGAGGCCGCGCGCGAGAAGCTGCGCGCGACCCTCGGGCACGAGCCCTCGCTGGCAGACCTCGCTGAAGCCATTGGCTCTGATGAGAAGCGGCTGGGCAAGACGATCGTGCGCATCAACACGATCGAATCGACGTCGCCGTTCTCGAGCGCCGAAAGCGTTGATGAATCACAGTTGCCGGCCGTGCTGGTGCCGGCGGAGCCGGAGCGTCCCGACACGCAGTACGAGCGCGACGAGGTCAAGAACCGCGTGCGCAACGCGATTGCGACGTTGCCGGTGCGCGAGCAGAAGGTGATCGCGCTCTACTACTACCGCGAAGTCACGATGAAAGACATCGGCGCCGAGCTTGGCGTCAACGAATCACGCGTTTCGCAGTTGCATGCGCGCGCAATTCGCCGCCTGCGCGAGGCGCTCGGCGCAGACGTCACGCCGATGGCGGCGTCGGAGGCGTTGCGTGACGCGATCGCGATGATGGAGGCCAAGCCGCGCATGGCCAAGGCATCCATTCCAATGCCCGAGTCCGATACGCGCGTCTCACTCGCCGCGCAGAAGCGAGCGGGTCTCGTGCTGGTAAAGGCGGGAAGCCGCGAGACCAACGCCGAACAGGATCAGGTGAGCGTGTCCCTAGCCGCACGCAGCAAGTCTCCCAACCTGAAAGGCTTGGAGAGCCAGCGGCAGCCCGTCTCTTCGAGGAAGCGTTCGGCGTCCGTGCCGGCGACATCGCCGGTGACGAATATGACGCGTCGCGCCAGGGCGGGCGTCGCGGCCGCCATCGCGCGGTAGAACTGCATGCCGTCAATACGCGGCATCTTGAGATCGCACACGATCAAGTCGTAACGCTGCTCGGTGAGGCGGGTGAGCCCCTCCTCACCGTCGCCGGCCCGGTCGACCGCAAAGCCCGCATCGCCGAGCGCTTCGGATACCGCGACGGCGAGCGCGGGCTCATCCTCCACCACCAGCACGCGCAATCCCTTGAAGGCTTCGAGCGAGATCGGTTGCTGCGGCACGCGCGCCGGCGGCGTATTCAAGTGCTGCCCGGTGACCGGCAGCTCGATGAAAAAGCTCGCACCTGATCGGCCGCCGTCTGCCTGCACTGATTTCGACTCGAGCCAGATGCGTCCGCCGTGCTCCTGCACGATGGCGTACGCGACCGTCAGTCCGAGCCCCGTGCCCTGGCCGACCTCCTTCGTCGTGAAGAACGGATCGAACACCTTGCCAACACGGTCCTCCGGAATCCCCGGCCCGTCGTCACTGACTTCGAGGACCGCGGAACCACGATCGCGGTCGTGCGTGGTGCGCACGACGATCGTGCCCTTCCCGTTGGCGCCAATGCAGGCCTGCTCGGCGTTGATCAACAGATTCAGCAAGACCTGCTTGATCTGGTGGCCATCGGCAAACACTTCCGGTAAGCCAGTGGTCAGGGCTTCGACAACATGAATGTTGGAGACCTTCTGCTCATACGCACGGAGAGCGAGCGTCTCGCGCACCACCTGGTTCAGATCCACCATCGCGCGCGTGGTCTGTCGTTTGCGCGCGAAGGTCAGGAGATTGCGGACGATCCGCGCGGCGCGCTCTGACTCGGCGAGGATGACTTCCAGTCCCTGCCTGGTCTTGTCATCGACGTTGCGCTCCGCAAGACGTTCGGCCCACGACAGGATCGTCGCGAGCGGATTGTTCAGCTCGTGCGCAACGCCCGAGATCGTCTGGCCGAGGGCCGCCATTTTTTCGGCCTGCAACATCTGGTAGCGGCCATCGCGGGTCTGATCCTCACGCTTCTTGCGTTCGGAGACGTCGCGGACGAGCGCCGTGATCTGAAGTGCCTGCACCTCCGCCTCGTAGCCAGCTGAGGCAGTCACCTCAACCCAGATCGGCACGTTGTCCACGCGCCGCAGTCGGATCAGGTAATCCTGGACGCCGCCTTCGCGGTCCAGGAGCTCAATGAACGTTTGCCGTGCCTGCGGATCAACGAATCGGGATGGTTCGAACGGTTGCACGACGCTTTCGGCAGCGTCAGGGGCGTAACCAAAGATCTGCTTGAGGTGCGGATTCGCCGACAGCGTGGAAGATGAATTCGCCGCGAGCGTGCCAAGGTAAACACCCTCGCGGACGGACTCAAAGAGGCGTTCGACGAACGTTCGACGGTCGTTCGACATTCGTTCGGCGAACGTTCAGCTGCCGTTCTTCGTCAGTGTGACGTCTTCTTCGCGGGTGGCTGAGGTGTCGGCGTCTTGCCGGCCTCGTTGCCAGGCGTCCACTTACGTTCGATGGCGGCACGGATCGAGCGAACGTCGGCGCCCGAGGTGTACATCTGCATGGCTTCACGCGCGACGTCGACACAGATGGTGCAACCGAAGCCGTGCGTGTCCCACTCGAGCACGTTGCCCTTGTTATCACGCCGCGCGACGAAGCACGACTCGTTGGCCTTGTGACCCTGGGCGCCGCAGCCGCAGTAGCACGGCACGAAGCTGAGGATCTCCGGGTGTTGCGCGGCGAAGTCGTAGGTTGCGCGGACGATATCCATTGGACGCACCGGCGCAAAGCCGACATTCGGCAGAGGCGGCACGCTCACGCGCGGCTTGGCGGCTGCGGCCGCCTTTGGCGCCGGCGCGGCGGCCTGGGCCTTCACTGTTGGCCGGACGGCAGACGCCTTTTGTGGGGTCACCTGGGCGGCGACCACGACGGTTGCAATCAGCGCCATGGTTGCCAACGCGAGCAAAGCGGAGACGAATTTCACAGATTTCATAGGGGGACACTTTAGCAGCTAGTGAGCTAACTGGCCAGCTGGTGTCCAGCGGTGGGCTGGCGAAGCGCTGACGATCCACCGCGAGCTTCGGGCTCGCGCAAACGCAGCCAGACGTCAACGTTCAAGGTTTGATCGCGCGTGCCGACGCATCGCTGTATCGCGCGAAGATGATGGACGGAATTGGTCCGCGTCGCGGCCGAATTTCCGACACGCGCCTAGTTCAACCTTCGCGACTCTTCGCCGATTACGAACCCAACAGGGGTTCGTAACATGCGCTCTTTCGTCTTGATTGTCGCCATTACTCTGTTAACTGCCGTTCCGTCGTTCGCGCAAACCGACGCGGTCGATCCATCCGTCCTCGGACGCGTCGATCCAGCGGGGGATGAAACTGCGAACGCCGATCGGAATCAGCCACCCCGGCGCGGAGTGTCGAAGTGGTGGTCGATCGCGATGGCTTCGGGATACATGGCCGATGGCGCCACCGCTTGGTGGGCGATGAGTCAGTCGGGGCCGGCAGCCAAGATTCGCGAGGCCAACGGCTTCTACCACAAGCTCTTCGGTCCTGACGTTAAGGGCTGGCAGGTCATGGCCTTCAAGACCGGTCAAGCTGCGGTCTTGGGATTCGGACTGCACCAGATCGCCAAGCACACCCCCGGCAAAGAACGCGTCGTCTATGTCGCCGTGTTGCACACGGTAGTGTCCGGGGTGATCAGCACGGTCAACATCAAGCGCGGCCTGAGCGCCCGCAGGCTGAACGCCGCTTACGCGGTGCAGTGGTAGAGCGGACCGCCGCCGCCGTTCTATCGGCGCCCGACGATCCAAGTACCAGCAAAGACCAATGCCGCTGCGACGAGGATGCGCGCTGAAAGGGGTTCGTTCAACAGCAGCGTGCCGAGCGCTACCGCAATCATCGGGTTAATGTAGGCGTAAAGCGAGACGAGTGGCAGCGGCAGGTGCTGGATCGCATAGATGTAGGCCGAGTACGCGACAAGCGAGCCGGCGATGCTCAAATACAACATGGCGCTGATCGTGCGCGGCGTGAACGACAACTGCACCCAGTCGCCATGCGCGGTCGCCGCCGTTAGCAGCATTGTGCCGCTGAACACCATTTGCAACGCGGCCGAGCGGAACGGGTTATCGCCAAGCTCGTGCCGCTTGGCGAAGGATGTGCCGATCACCCACCCGACGCACGCCAACTGGATGGCAATGACGCCGCCTACAAACGCCGCCCCCTCAGCCCCGCCATGCGTCATCTCCGGCCACACCAGCACTACGATGCCGCCGAAGCCAAGCGCGAGGCCGAAAAGTGAACGCCTGGTGAAGCGCTCACCGTTCGGCAGCAATCGCTCGACCAGCGCTGACCAGAACGGCGTGGTGGCGATCAGGACGGCCGTGAGCCCGCTTGCCACGAGCTGTTGCGCGTAGACCACGAAGCCGTTGCCGACGATATTCATCAGGAAGCCGAGCAGCGCAAGCGGTCCCCAGAATCGCGGCTTCGGCAGGCCGCGTCCGGTGGCCAGCATCGCGACTGACATCACCACACCGGCAAACATCCAGCGGAGGCCGGCCACGAGCAGTACAGGCACCGTCTCGAGCGCCACACTGATGGCAAGGTAGGTCGTGCCCCAGATGACGCAGACGGTGAAAAACGCGAGATAGGCGAGTGATGGAGGCGAGGCCATCTACTTCGCGCCGGCCTGGACCGTCAGTTCCTTCGGAATCGCGATGCGTGGGTCCTCCTTGACGGTTTCAAGCACGATCGTCGTCCTGGTGGAGATCACCGACGGTGCGGCCGCGATCTGCTGCCGCAGGATCTGGCCCAGATGCTCGGCGTCACGCGCCCGGACCTTCAGCAGGTAGCAGTCATCCCCGGCGACGTGGTGCACTTCCAGGACTTCGGGAATGCGTGACATCATCGTAGGCCGAGGGCATCTCCGGACCGTGCTCCGACGTTCGAACGGAGACAAACGCCAGCATGGCCCGTTCAACGACGTGAGGGTCGATTAGCGCGACGTAATCCTTGATAATGCCCCTGGCTTCGAGCTTGCGAAGACGTTCGAGCACGGCTGAGGGCGCGAGCCCGACAGCCTTGGCAAGCTCGGCCTGGGTTGTTCTCGCGTTGTACTGAAGAATATCCAGTATTGAGCCGTCGATTTCGTCGATCGTTCGCTCGTTAGCCATTTGGACAGAATTATATGACTTTTTGGCGTGAGGCCTCACCAGAGGCGAAGAGGGCGCTTGTCGCTGCATCCCTGGGATGGCTGCTCGACGCCTTTGACGTGATGCTCTATGCCCTCATCCTGACCGCGGTGATCGCGGATCTGGGGATCGACCGGGCGACAGGCGGAATGATGGCATCGCTCACCCTGGGCGCCTCAGCGCTCGGCGGGCTGATCTTCGGGGTCATTGCCGACAAGCTCGGCCGGACTCGTGCGCTCTCGCTCAGCATCCTGCTCTATTCAGTGTTCACGTTCGCGTGTGGCCTCGCGCAGAACGTATGGCAGTTCGCGATCTTCCGCGTGCTCCTTGGCCTGGGGATGGGCGGCGAGTGGGCGAGCGGCGCGACGCTGATCAGCGAGACGTGGCCAGAGAAGCACAGAGGCAAGGCGATGGGCATCATGCAGAGTTGCTGGGCCATCGGCTACGGCATCGCCGCGGTGGTCGTGGCCATCGTGCTGCCGCGATTCGGTTGGCGGGCGGTGTTCTTTGTTGGCGTCCTGCCGGCGATCTTCACGCTGTGGATCCGGCGAAGCGTGAAAGAGCCAGAGATGTGGGTGAGTGCGCGGGGTGCGAAACGTGCGAAGGCTGCAGAAGGTGCGACAGGTGCGCGGGGTGCGCGCTTCCCGCTTCGTATCGCGCTGTTTCTCACCACGATGAACGCCGCCACGATGTTTGCGTGGTGGGGGCTGAACCTCTGGGTGCCGTCCTACCTGTCGTTGCCGACGACGCAGGGAGGCATTGGCCTGTCGACCGAGACGATGTCGTTGTTTATCGTCGCCATGCAGGTTGGAATGTGGCTGGGGTACGTCACATTCGGCTTCATCAGTGACTCCCTGGGGCGTCGTCCGACCTACGTGGGGTACTTGCTGATCGCATCCGGGCTCGTCTGGTATTACGGCTTCGCTCGGGAGCCGTGGGTGCTGCTGGTGCTTGGTCCTTTTGTCGCCTTCTTCGGAACCGGCTACTTCAGCGGCTTCGGCGCGGTGGCATCGGAACTGTTCCCGACCTCCATTCGCGCCACCGCCCTTGGGGTCACCTACAACAGCGGACGATTGCTGAGCGCGGTTGCGCCGTTTGTGGTGGGCACCATGGCGCAGAACCGTGGCTTCGGTGCGGCGTTCACGCTCACGGCGATCGCTTTTGTGATCGCGGCGGTGTTGTGGGTCGGGATTCCAGAGACGAAGGGAAGCAATATGACGTGACTGTCCGCCTAAGGCGGACGCCGCAGTAGTGGATATGACGCGGCTGATGCCAAAACAATCCCTGCGGCATCCGGCTTTAGCCGGATTGTCCCTTGTAGAGAACTCGTCCCAGCCGCTTATTCCACGCCGTGAATTCGTCGTCCGACGGATCTTCGGCGATCGCCTTCCTGACCTGATTCAGCTTTGCATCCAGTTCATCGACCGAGGCCAGGATAAAAGCCTCGATCGACTTCGGTTCAACAGGTGAACCGTGCTCGCGGATGCCGTGGTGCGAGGCAACCATGTGTTCGATCTGCGCGCGGAGGTCGTGAGGAAAGCCGCTGATGCCGTTGCACGCCTCACGCACCATCATCATGCCGATGGCGATGTGGCCCACCATGTTGCCGTCGCGCGTGTAGCTTGTGGCGCCGCCGTCGTAGGCGAGCTCGTGGAGCTTGCCGATGTCGTGCAGGATCACGCCTGCGAGGACAAGGTCCTCGTCGGCGCCATACGAACGCGCGAGGTAGCGACCGACCTCGGCCATCTTCGTGATGTGCTCGAGGAATCCACCCCGATAGGCGTGATGGATCTGCTGCGCGGCCGGCCAGATCCTGAGTTGCTCCGCATTGTCCGAGACCACGCGATTCAGCAGCACGCGGATGTGGTCGTTCTTGATGCCGCGAAGGTGGCCCTGCAGCTCTTCCCACATCTCGTCGATCGGACGTGGTGCACTGAGCACGCAGTCCTCTTCGCGGAAACCCTGCAGGCGATCTTGCTCCGGGCTCACGCGCCGGATGCTCGAGAGCACAAGTTGCGTCTGACCGTTGTAAATGCTGCCGCGCCCCTCGACGCGCACGTACTCGCCGGCGTCGAATTCGTTCTTGTAGCGCTCGACGTCGTGCATCAACTTCGCGACGATCTGCGCGGATGCATCCTGCAGCGACAAGAAAAGAAACTCTCCGCCGCTGCGGCCGGTACGCACCTCGCGATAGGTGCAGAGGAAGTAGCCCCAGCCCTCGTCGGTCTCGGTCAGCGACGCGAGCTTCGGAAGTTTATTCGGAGCCAAGGGCGAACGTCATTGTGCCGTGTGCGACCGCTCTACCGTTCACCGTGGCCAGGCCTTCGAGCACACCCATGCGGCTGCGGAGACGTTTGACGAAGGCCTCAATCACCACCACATCGCCGGCGTAGACCGGCGCGCGGAAACGGACCCGTTCCATGCCCCGGAAGAAGATCAGCTGGTTCTTGTTCTCGGGCTTGGCGAGGATCAGGATGGCGCCGACCTGCGCGACGGCTTCGGTCAGGATCGTTGGCGGCAGCGACACCCGCCCATTCACCGGGCGCGACAGGTACGGCTCGGTGCTAGCGACGTTCTTGACGCCCACAATCCGCTTGTCCGGCACAAATTCGGTGATCCGGTCCACGAGCAGGAAGGGGTAGCGATGCGGAAGAATCCGTTCGATTGCCGAGTAGTCGAGCGGAAGTGTCAGATCCATTCAGTAGCCAGTATCCAGTAGCCGGTAGCCAGAAGGGAAATTATACTGCGCTCGCCTGGAGGACTTCGAAATGCGTAAGACGCTGGCCATAGCCGCCTTTGCCCTATCCATAGCCCTGACGGCCTCGGCGCAGACCAAGCGCCCCGCCGTATTTGACGACGTGCTGAACATCAAGGCCGTGCAGGGCGCCACGGTGTCGCCGGACGGCAAGCTGGCGATCTACTCGGTGCGCAAGTGGGTTGATGAACAGGATCGGAAAGAAGCGCGCACGCACATCTGGCGCGTGGCCACCGACGGCAATTCGCCGGCCCGCCAGATCTCGTTTGGCGAACGCGGCGACAGCCAGCCGCAGTTCTCGCCGGACGGCAAGTTCATCAGCTTTGTGTCATCGCGCGGCGGCGCCGAAGCGAAGGCGCAAATCTACCTGATGCCGATCGACGGCGGCGAGTCGTGGAAGCTCACCGACGCGAAGGAAAGCGTCTCGTCATACACCTGGGCGCCGGACGGCGCGTCGATCGCGTACGTTGCAACCGATCCACGCACGCCGGAAGAGGAAGCCAATATCAAGAAGCGAGACGACGAGCGCGTGTTTGAGGGCGACTTCCGCTACGCGCACGTGTGGGTCGTCAACGTCGACAGCAAGCAGGCGACGCGCATTACAGAAGGCACACAGTGGACCGTGCAGGGCGCGCCGTCGTGGTCGCCGGACGGCAAGCAGTTCGTGTTTGGAACGGCCACTACGCCAATGCTGCGGGACAACCGGCGTGATGTCTACATGGCGACCGTCGCCAGCAAGCAAGTCGAAAAGCTCAGCACCAATTGGGGCAGCGACGGTCAGCCGCGCTGGTCGCAGGACGGCGCCACGATCGCGTGGGTGGGTGAGCCCAACACGACGGCGCCTATGCCGGACGGAACCGCCCACGGCGTGGTGATGCAGCAGCGCCTGATGCTCTACGACGTCAAGGCCAAGACGATCAAGGACACGTTGACGCCGCAGTTCGACAGCGACGCGGGCAACCCGATCTGGACCAACGAGGGCAAGCGCGTGATGTTCGTGACGGGTAAGCGCGCCTACAACGAAGCGTTCGCCTACGACCTCACCACCGGCGCGTACACGCAACTGTCGCAGAAGCGCACGATCAACGGCACGTCGATCAGCAAGGATGGCCGCACCATCGTCCTGACGATGGATGCGCCGGATTCGGCGACGGAGGTCTACGTCACCGATCCGTCGTTCGCAAACCTGAAGCGCTTGACCAACACCAATCCGCAGCTTGCCGACGTCGCGCAGGGCGAGACCGAAGTCATCACCTGGAAAAGCAGCGACGGAGTTGAGGTCGAGGGCGTGTTGCTGAAGCCGGTTGGCTTTCAGGCAGGCCGCAAGTACCCAACCCTGGTGGTGGCGCACGGAGGGCCAGCCGGCGCGTATGTGAACGGGTTCCGCCTGGGCGGTCTCGAGGGTGGCCAGGTGTGGGCGGGCAAGGGCTGGGCGGTGTTCTATCCGAACCCGCGAGGCAGCTCGAACTACGGCCAGAAGACGCTGGCCGCCAACGTCAACGACTGGGGCGGTGGCGACTACAAGGACATCATGACCGGCGTGGACGCGCTCGTCGCGCGCGGCATCTCCGATCCCGACAAGCTCGCGCACATCGGCTGGAGCTACGGCGGCTACATGACCGCCTGGGTGATCACGCAGACCTCACGCTTCAAGGCGGCCATGGTCGGCGCCGGTCTCACCAACATGTGGAGCATGTATGGCACCAACGACATTCCGAGCGTGCTGATTGCCTACTTTGGGGGCATTCCGAACAAGCAGACGCTGCCGCTCTACCTGGATCGTTCCGCGATGACGCACATCGACAAGGTAACCACGCCGACGCTGATCCTGCACGGCGCCAACGATGAGCGCGTGCCGACCGGCCAGGCCTACGAGCTGTATCGCGGCCTCAAGGATCGCGGGAAGCCGACCGAACTGGTGTTCTACCCGCGCGAAGGCCACGGCATTGGCGAGTACTACCACCAGAAGGATCGAATGGAGCGCATCTACAGCTGGGTGACGAAGTACACTTTAGGGACCGGTGGAACGAACACAGCACAGTAGCCCTTCGCAGGGAGCGTCGGATGCCGAGCTCCTTGCCATCCTCGCCGAACTGGCCCGAGAGGTCAGTTCGGTGTTGGATCTCGATGATCTGCTCGCAAAGATCCCCAACCTCATTTCGCGGCTGACGCAGTTCACGGTGTTCTCCGTCTACTTACTGGACGAGCAACGCGAGGAACTGAGCATTGCCTACGCCGTCGGCTACCCCGAGGAGATCGTCCGCCACTTCACGCTGAAGCTGGGACAGGGCACGGTCGGCAGCGCCGTTGCCGAGCAACGACCCATCAAGCTGGACGACGTTGACGCCGATCCGCGCTACCTGGCGGTGGTGCCTGGCGCGAAATCGCAACTGGCCGTGCCGCTCCGTAACAAGGGCAAGGTGATCGGCGCGCTGAACCTGCTGAGCGAAAAGCCGGCGGCGTTCACCGACCGCGACGAGTGGATCCTGCGCCAGTTCGGCGCGCACGTCGCCCAGGCCATTGCCACCGCCCGGCTGTTCGAGTCCGAGCGCGAGTACGCCGAAACGCTGGAAACGCTGGCCGAGATTGGCCGGGAAATGAGCGCGATCCTGGATCCTGACGAGCTGCTGACCAGGCTTGCGCAGTTGATCAAGCGGGTCATCGACTATCGCATCTTCGGCATCGCGCTGCTCGACGAAGAGACGCAGTCACTCGACCTCAAGGTGACGATCAGGTTCGGTGATGATCCACGCGCGGTGACGCCCGTCAAGCTGGGTGACGGGCTGGTCGGCTACGCGGCGCTTCACAAAGAAGTGGTGCTGGTCCCGGACGTGACCAAAGATCCCCGCTACATAGACGCGGTGCCGGGCGTGCGTTCGGAGCTGGTGGTGCCGCTGCTGCTGAAGGATCGCTGCATCGGCGTGTTCGACCTCGAGAGCCCCGAAGTAAATGCGTTCAACAAAAAGCACGTGAAACTGTTGACGCTGCTGGCCTCGGAAGCGGCCGTGGCGATCGAGAATGCGCGGCTGGTCGAGTCGATCAAAGCCAACGAGGCACGATTCGAAAAGGAACTGCGCTTCGCACAGCGCGTGCAGATGGCGCTATTGCCGCAGGAGCTGCCAAAGCGGCTGCGCGGCGTGGACGTCGCCTGGCACTTCGACCCGGCGCGCGAACTGGGCGGCGACCTTTGCGACTTCCTGTCACCGGAACCGAACACTCTGGTCGTGGCTCTCGGCGACGTGTCGGGCAAGGGTGTGCCGGCGGCGCTGTACAGCGCCGCGATTGGCGAGATGGTGCGCGGCCGTACCTTCAGGCGACGGCTCGAGAAGACCAACAGCACCCCGGCGTCAGTGCTGGCAGGCATGAACCGCATCCTCCACGAGCGCAATCTGGAGGAGTACTACTGCACGCTCTGTTACGCGATGTTCGAGTTCAAGAAGAAGAGCGCGACGTTCGCCAACTCAGGCTTGCCGTTCCCGGTGAAGTTTTCGAACGGCAAAGCGACACAGATCGAACTGCCGGGCATTCCGCTGGGCTCGTTCGGCAGCTCGCAATACGACGACGTGACGGTTCCGCTCGAGGTCGGCGACATCTTCGTGCTGTGTTCGGACGGGATCTTCGAGGCCTTCGATGAGGAGAGTCACGAGTTCGGCGCGCAGCGCGTGATCGACGTGATCGAGCGCACCCACACTCAGCCGGCGAAGGAAATTGTGTCGGCGCTCTTCAGCGCCGTTCAGACTTTCTGCGGAGACGCGGAGCAATCAGACGACCGGACGGTCGTCGTGGTGAAGATCAATTCGCTGGGACCGCAGATCAGTCAAAAGTCGACAATCGTCAGTTAAGAGTGGTCAGTCAACAGTTCGCAGACCAGTCGCCAGCCGGCAGTCCAAGCTGCCCACTGAGTTCATGACTGTCGACCGAGAACTCTTAACCGTCGACTGTTGGTTATTGACTGTTTCTAGTGGGCATGGGCATGCGGATGCCCACCCGCATCCCCGCCGTATTCGTCGCCGTGATGATCGACGTGCGTGGCCGCGGTGAGGTAGATCGCGCCGAGCGTCAGGAAGATGAACGCCTGCAGCGGTCCGACGATCAAGCCCAGGAACTGAATCGGCAGCGGCGCCAGGAACGGCACGATGCTGGCGATGATCAGGACCACGAGGTGTTCGCCGAAGATGTTGCCGAACAGGCGCAGCGTCAGCGACAGCACGCGCGACATGTGGCTGATGATTTCGATCACGAAGATCAGCGGCGACATCACGACCGGCACACCCGGCATCACCGCGAAATGCTTGATGTAACCGACCAACCCGTTCGCCTTGATGCCCTGCCAGTGGTAGTAGAGCCACAGCGTGAGCGCGAGCGCAAACGGCACGTTGATGTTGCTGGTTGGCGAACCGAGGCCGGGAATCTGGCCCATCAGGTTGCCGAACAGGATGAAGACGAAGATCGTGCCGAGCAGCGGCAGGAACTGGCGGCCCTTGGTGCCCATGTTGCCCTCGAGCACGCCGAGGAGGAACGTGACGACATCCTCGAGCACGATCTGAAGCTTGCCCGGGTTCTCGACGCTCAACGACGAGCGGATCGCCAGGCCGATGAAGAGGATGGCCAGCGTGATCAGCGCCACGAACACCAGGTGGTCGGGCACGTGGATTCCCAGCGGCGCAAAGAGCAGGTTAATCAGCGCAACGAGCGGGGAGGGATGTTCAATAGCTTCCACAGCCGGACATTGTACTACTTTTCACAAGGTAGCCAGTTACCGGTAGCCGGTGTCCAGGACAGCTTCGCCCTTTCTGGCTACCGGCTACTGGCTACTGGCTGCCAAGTCTTTATTTTACAGATATTTAATCGACTTTTCCCGCAGGTGCAGTCCGAAGCTTCTTCCGCCCAGCAGGGCGAACTCCTGGACCTCGCCGCGGACGCGGACTCGGGCGTTCTTGCCGGGGACGCGATCGTCGTCCGACACCACCAGCATCTCCGCCGACCCGTCGCTCACGCGATAGATCTTGAAGGGCACCATTGGCAGGCCCCAGGACGAGGTGACCACGCCTTCAACCACCACCGTCTTGTCGTGGAACTTGCCTGGGTTGGTCTGAACCTCGGCTATGGAGCGCTCGCCTACTGAGGCGCATGCACCGCTGATTGCTGCGGTCGCGATGATCAGGGCCAACATCAGTTTCTTCATGGCTCGCTCCTTTGAGACAGTCCGGCTGAAGCCGGACGCTGCACGCTGCAAGACACCGGACGCCGGTGCCGCACGATGCAGAACGGCCGCGGAAGGATCGTGAATCGTGCGGCCGAAGGGCGGCGATGCCAGCGCCTGCCTGATAGTTCGCCCTTCGGTGATCCGCCGCGGCCGATCAGGAGGACTTCAAGGGTTGTGCCAGTGAAAATGCGTCGTTTTCGTCCCCCGGCAAGGACGATTCCCTAGTAAACGCCGAGGTACCTGTCCATTTCCCAGGGCGAGACATGGCGAAGGTATTCGTCCCACTCTTCTCGCTTGGCTTCGAGGAAGTGGTTGAAGATGTGCTCGCCCAGCGTTTCGCGGACGAGCGCATCCTTCTCGAACTCATCCAGCGCTTCGCTGAGATTGGCCGGCAGGTCGTCGATGCGCAAGTGCCGCCGCTCACGGTGGCTCATCTTGTAGATGTTCTTGTTGACTGGCGGCCCGGGGTCGATCTGCTTGTCGATGCCGTCCAGCCCGGCGCGCAGCATCATGGCCAGCGCCAGATACGGATTGCACGACGGGTCGGGCATGCGCATCTCGACGCGCGTTGCCGTCTCACGTGCCGCCGGAACGCGAACCAACGGGCTGCGGTTCTTCTCCGACCAGGCAATGGCGGTTGGCGCCTCGAAGCCGGGCACGAGGCGCTTATAGGAATTCACCAGTGGGTTGGTGATGGCGCAAAATCCCTTGGCGTGCTGCAGCAGGCCGCCGATGTAATGCAGGCACGTTGCGCTCAACTGCATCTCCGCATCCTTGTCGAAGAACGCGTTCTTGCCGTTCTCGAACAGCGACTGATGCGTGTGCATCCCGGATCCGTTCACGCCGAAGATCGGCTTCGGCATGAAGGTCGCGTGCAGGTTGTTGTTGAGCGCGACGTTCTTGACGATGAACCGGCAGGTGCTGACGTTGTCGGCCGTCGTCAACACATCGCCGTAGTGAAAATCGATTTCGTGCTGGCCGGGTGCCACTTCGTGATGCGCGGCCTCGACGTGCATGCCCATCTGCTCGAGCGCGACGACGATTTCGCGGCGCACGTCCTCACCCAGATCGATCGGCGCGAGGTCGAAGTAGCTGGCGCGATCGTGGGTCTCGGTCGTGGGCTTGCCGTCGCGGCGCAGGAACAGGAAGAACTCGGTTTCCGGACCGGCCATCATCTTGAAGCCGCGGTCCGCGGCCATCGAGATGACGTTCTTCAGGGTAGTGCGCGGGCAACCCGCGAATGGGCTCCCATCGGGGTTGGCGATGTCGCAGATCAGGCGGCCGACGCGTGCACCGTTGGCGTCCGCCCAGGGGAAGACCTGGAACGTCGAGAGGTCGGGCTTGAGATACATATCCGACTCTTCGATGCGCACGAAGCCTTCGATCGAGGAGCCGTCGAACATGATCTTGCCTTCGAGCGCTTCCCCGAACTGGCGATCGGGGACCTCGACGTTCTTGATGACGCCCAGGATGTCTGTGAACTGAAGGCGAAGGAACTTGACGCGTTCTCTTTCCGCGCGCTCGAGGATCGCCTTTTTCTCACCGGCCTGGACCATTGCCTGATTGTAATGTGCGGGCCGTCCGACTCTCTGGCAATCTCCTGCGTCTGAGCTATTTGTGAGGAGTTGCTTCCTATGAAGAACGTGAAATTCGGTGTGTTTTGTCTGGGATTACTGTCGGCCATCGGCATTGCCGTTTCGGGCCTGAACGCGCAAACCTGGGTCCAGGCCGAGCCAGGCCGACGTGTTGAGGTGCAGCGGCCCGAGGTGATGGTGCTGGACGGCCGTGGCGCCCAACTGGGGGTCATGGTCAGCGATGTTGACGCCAAGGCCACGACGGGCGGCGTCAAGATCGACGAGGTCAACGACGATAGTCCCGCCGAGAAGGCCGGTATCAAGGCCGGAGACGTCGTGGTGGAGTACGACGGCGAGCGCGTTCGCAGCGCCCGGCAGTTTACGCGCCTCGTGCAGGAGACGCCGGAGGGCCGATCCGTCGCGATCGCGTTGCTGCGAGACGGCAAGCGCCAGACCGTGAATGCCACGCCGGAAACAGGACGCATGACCTGGAACGTCGGGCCCGAGGTGGATCGCGCGATGCGCGAAGCGGAGCGCGGAATGCGCGAGTTCCGCTTCGACACCACGCCTGACTTCCGGTTCGACAGCCGGGAACCCCGCCGCTTTGAGTACCGGATTCCCGATCGCGCCACGCCGTTCATGACGCAACCGCGCGGCCGCCTGGGCGTCACCGTGCAGTCACTGACGCCGGAACTCGAGGAATACTTCGGGGCCAAGAACGGCGGCGCGCTGGTGTCGAGCGTGACGCCAGACTCGGCGGCATCCAAGGCCGGCATCAAGGCGGGTGACGTGATCGTGTCGATCAATGGGCGCAACGTCAGCGACTCCGACGAGCTGGTGAACGAGCTCCAGGACATCAATGGCGACGCGACGATCGTGGTGCTTCGCGACAAGAAGCAGATGACGTTGAAAGCGACGATCGAACGGGCACGTCCGGCGGCGCCGCGCGCGGGTTCAAGGCCCGGCGCGATCTAGTTCGTCAGCAGGCGGGTCACTTCTTCGGTGAGCGCTGCGGCCTCGATCGGCTTCGTGAGATACACGTTGGCCCCGAGACGCAGCGCTTGCATCTCCGTCGTCGATCGATCGGTGCCCGTGACCACGATCACCGGAATGGTGTCGCCCTTGCTGATGTCCTTCAACCGGGCCAGCACCTCAAAGCCGTCGATATTCGGCATTACGAGGTCGAGGACAAGCAGGTCAATCTGCTCGCGTTCGATCGCCGCCAGGGCCTCCGCGCCGTCCCGCACCGGGATAACGCGATGACCGTTCCGGGTCAGCGACGTCGTCAGGACGCCGCGCAGGTCTGAATCGTCCTCGGCAACAAGAATCGAGGCGCCGCGCCGTCCGGCGAGCGCCAGGCCGATCTCGCGCAGCAGGCGGTCGTGTCCCTCACCCTTGGCGATCACCGAGACATCGATTGGCAGGCGCGTATCCGTCTTGGCGTCCGCCGCTCCCGACACCACGACGATCGGGATGTCCGCCAATGCCGGTTCCTCGCGCAGCTTGTCGATGAAGGACCACCCGTCGATCCCGGGCATCAACAGGTCAACGGTGATGACATCGGGCTTGCTGTTGCGCGCGATTTGCATCGCCGATGCGGCATCCCGCGCATCGAACACGACGTAACCGGCGTTGCTCAGTTGCGCCTTCATCAACTGCCGGAAGTCATCGTCGTCATCGACGATCAGCAAGCGGCGCGAGAGGAGAATCCCCGAGCCATCCTTGCCGGTGACGACCGGCGCCATCGCGGCAGCCTCCTCGGCGGTGGCGGTTGGCAGGGTGAACGAAAACCGCGTGCCCTTACCCAGTTCGCTGTCGACGAAGATGCGCCCGCCATGCTGTTCGACCAGTGCCTTGGTAATGGCGAGGCCGAGGCCCGTGCCGCCCTTCTTTCGGGACGATGAACTGTCGACCTGATGAAACTTCTGGAACAGCCGGTTCAGGTTCTCGAGCGCGATGCCTTCGCCCTGGTCAGCGACGGCGATCGTGACCGTGTGATCGGTGCCGGTCACATTCACCGTCACGGTTGAATCCGTCGGCGCGAATTTCACCGCGTTGGACAACAGGTTGACCAGCGCCTGGACGATGCGATCGGGATCAACCATCACCGCCTTGAGATTGGCCGGCACGTTGGCGGCAACCGCGACGCGGGCGTTGCGCGCCGGGGTCGCGACAACATCCATGGACTGGCGAACGAGTTCGGCGACGTGTGCCGGTTTACGGCGCAGCGCGAGGTTGCCTGATTCGATCTTCGACACATCGAGGATGTCGTTGATGATGCGCACCAGGCGCTCGCAATTGTTCAGCGCAATCTGCAGCAACTGGCGATGTTCGGCGTCAGGGACCGCCTGCGGATCGTCGAGCACGAGCTGCACCGAACCGCGAATCGAGGTTAACGGCGTGCGCAGCTCGTGGGAGACGATCGAGACGAATTCATCCTTGAGCCGATCGACCTCGCGCATCTTCGCGATGTCCTGGAACGCGACGATGGCGCCGGCGATGTGGCCGAGTTCGTTACGCAGCGGCGCACCGCTGGCGAGGATCGGGAAGACGCGGCCGTCGGGGTGATGGATCTCGAGCTCTTCGTTGCGGATGATCTGGCCCTTCAGCGCCTTCGACGAGACCCACTCGTGTCTCGGGATGAGCGAGCCGTCCTTGGCGATGCGCTTGAAGCGATCCCAGTAGTTGCGGCGCAGCTCGGGATTCTGTGGCTCGATGCCCATGACCTCCGTCGCGGCACGGTTACGCAGGCGGACGCTGCCGTCGGTGTTGAAGATCATCAACGCGGCGGCCACGGTTTCAAGGGTGGCGAGCAGGTCGGCGTGCGCGGCTTCGACCCGGCGGCGTGACTCGGCGGTGACGCTGGCCAGCTCGCGCGATTCGCTGAGCGCCGTCGCCAGCTCGCGCTTGTGGAGCCGAATGCCCTGGACCATTTTCGCGAATAAGTTGAACAGCACGCCGATCTCGTCGGAGCGCAGCGTCTGATGAGCCGCGCTGAAGTCGCCGGTCTCGATGCGGTGCGCCGAGTCGGTGAGCTCCGTGAGTGGATCGAGGATCACGCGCTTGGTGGAGATCGTCACTATCACCAGGGTGATCAGGCCGACGGCCGCCAGTCCGGTGATCACCCAGAAGAAGGTCTCGCGCTGCGAGGTCATGTAGGCGAGCGCGGCACCCCACAATTCGCGTTCGCGGGCGTCGAACTCGATCAGCAGCTTCTCGATGGGGGCGAAGTCGTTGTTGCTGAGCGTGAGCAGGACCTCAGGCGAACCGGACTGCGCCGGAGTCGTGTCCCAATTCGCGGTCCACTGGTTGATCGCCGTCCGTAGTTCCTCGAGGCGCGCTCGCTGCTCCGGGACACGGACGAGGGAGGCCTGGCGCGCGAGGTAGTCGTTGACTGCGGCGCGTTCGTTCTGGACGCGCTCGCGCAATGAAGGCACGTCGGTGGCGGCAAAGTCGTGCTGATCGTGCTTCAGCTCGGACAGCACGCGCCACAGCGAGTCGTGTACCTGCAGCACTTCGGAAATGCGCTGCCGCTCGGCGTCCATTTGCGGCGCCGCGACATTCAGCGCATAGAGAATGAAACCAATCGTGCCCGCAACGAGAATCGCGACCAGCCATAAGGCAGCGAATGTGCGCGGGTGCGGATCTTCACTGCTTGAGTTTCGCGACGATGTCCTTGACCTGCTGTCCGAGTGTGAGGGCGTCGAACGGCTTGGTCACATAGCCGGCAGCGCCGAGGCTGAGACCGCGCTGGATCTCTGTTTCCTGCGACTTGGCGGTCAGGAAGATCACCGGGATACCCGCGGTTTCGGGATCGGCCTTGAGCCGCCGGCACGCTTCGGGCCCGTCGAGCTCCGGCATCATCCAATCGAGCAGGACGACATCTGGCGGCTGTTGCTTGACCGCGTCAAATGCCTCCTGGCCGTTGCCCACAACTTTCACGGTAAAGCCCGCGCGCTTGAGCGCGAGGCGGGCGACTAACTGGATATCGAGGTCGTCTTCGGCAAGGATGACGTTCATCTGACGGTGGTCAGATTCTAGTCCAATCGAACTGCGCCCGCGCCGCTCTAAGCGCTTTGTGCGCGCGATTCGTGCACGTCGAGTGTGACGTCCTGCGCAACGGCCGCGGGTTCGGTCACCGCGTCGGCGACCGGCATGGTCAGGGTCGCCAGTTGCGCACCGACGATGGCCGCCAACGCGACCGTGGCCTCCTCAACGGCCTGACCCGGTTTCATTTCAACCGAGAGAACTCCGGTGGGCCCCGTAGGACCGCACATCGGGACGGCAAGGGCGCCCGGAGCGGTTGCGGTTGGGAGGCTGATCTTGGCAGCGTTGTCGCGGAACGCCGACGCCGTCAGGTTCGCGCTCTCGCGCCGGATCCGGCCGATCCGATGCACGATCTTTGGATCAAAGCCGTGGGTCGCCACCGGCGAGAGCGATCCGCCGTCGTTGGCGGCCACCCACACGATCAGTCCAGTGGCGTTCAACATCCCGCTGACGCGTTCAAGCGCTCCCGGCAACGCACCTGGATCGGCTAGCGCCGAAAGGTCCGCGCAAATCTCCGAGGCGGCTCGCAGCGTGGCGATGGCCACCACCGGCTGCGCCGGTTCGCTCACCAAGGGCGCGTCGAGCACCTTGGGCGTCTCGACCGGCGAGGCCGGCTTGTTGAGCGTCTCCTTCAGATCGTTGCGCCACTGCGCAGGATCCTCGACGGCCGGCTTACGTCCGGTGGGCAACAGCAGGATGGCGACGGTGATCCAGATGGCAAGGATGCCTGCCGCCAGCAGTTGTTGCTCCTGGCGAACACTCGCCAGGCGCCGGTCGTGCTCCCGTGACACGCCCTCGCGGACCGACTGCACTTCGGCCGTCATGCCAGCAAGCACGTCGCGGATCTCGGTGAAGATCACGTCGCCGGCCAGCTGCATTTCATCGCGACTGACGTAGGTTCGAGCGCGGCGCTCGGCGGCAGCCAGCTGATCGATCGCGTCGATGGACTGCTTCAGCGAGCCGCCCGATGGCACGGCGGCGTCATTCAACGACGCCAGGCTCTGCCGCAGGGTCTCGATGCCTTCCTGGGCGCGCTTGCCCCAGAACGGCAGTCCTTGCGACGGCGCGACGTAGGCGTGCAGTGACGCACGGAGATCGAGCAGCAGCTCGGCGGTTTGGTTGATGGATGCGTCTGAGGCGACAGCGGCCTGCCGCTCGGTGTCGAGCGCCAGTTCATCCTGATAGGCCCGATAACCGATTGCGACAGTTGCCAGCGCGGCTACGACGAGGCAGGTAAGGCGAACGGACCCGCGTTGCATCGAGGGACAGTATCCAGTATCCAGTAGCAAGTAGCCAGAAAAAATCAGCGCCTTCCTGGCTACTGGCTACTTGGGAGCCAGCACGACGTAGGTTGGCAGCCCAACGGCGCCGAAGCGTTGCATCACTTCACGCGCCGGTGATTCGTCGGGTGACTCGGCCTGGAACTTGATCTTCACGAAACCATCGAGCGCGGTCTTCACTGACGGATCGACCAGCGTCGTCTTGTCCATCGTCAGGCAGTTCTTGCACCACGTCGCCCACATGTCGATCAACACCGGCTTGCCTTCGCGCTGCGCAACGGCAAGACCTTCGGCCAGGTCGGCGTGCCAGCCATCCTTCAGAAGCTCATCGACACTTGACGCCACCAGCGCGGGATCGACCGAGCGATCGCGGAAGATGCCGTAGGCGGTGTAGGCGTAGTAGCCAGCGGTCAGCATGATGATCACGCCGAAGGACTGCTTTACGCGCACCATCCACGCGCCGGGTTTGGGCAGGGCGCTGATGCCGGCTCCGGCGAGCGGCCAGGGAGCGGCCATACCGAGACCGAGCACGAACGGCAGCGCGAGTGCCGCCGACGTGCCCGTGGCGTAGAGGTTGGTTGAGAACAGCACCACCTGGATCACGACCGGCGCGACGCACGCGCCCGCCAGCAACGCCGCGACGCCGCCCATGGTGAAAGCGAGCATCACCGAACCGCGGCTTGATCCGGTGCCGACGTTGGCCGAGTATTTCGAGAAATCGATCTCGAACACGTCAAACATCGCAAGTGCGAGCGCGACGAACAGCACGGCGATGCCGAGGTTGAACCAGGGCGACGCGTTGATGGTGCCAAACGTTTGCGCCGACAGGATCACGATCAGTCCGAGCACACCGTAGACCAGCGCCATCGCAGCGCCGTAGACGCTGCCAAGCAAAAGGCCGCGCGAACGCGAGCCCTGTGCTTCCTTGGTCTGCGAGCCCGCGCCGATGATGGCGAGATTGACGGGGATCATCGGCAGCACGCACGGCGTGAGATTCAGCGCCAGGCCACCGAGGAAGACGATCAGCAGGATCGCCAGCGGGCCGCGACCCTCGAACATGCCCTGTTGTGCGACGCCGGCTTGCGCGTCCTGCACGAACTTCGTGAACGTCGCCGCTGGGAGGTATCCGCCTTCGGTGCCGCGCACCACAAAGCCGTCGAGCATCGTCAGCGCATCTGCCGGCGCCGCTGGCGTGGCTTTCGCCGCGGCCGCGGGCCTCGGCGCGACGATGGGTACCGCGGCGGCGCCTGCAAAATCAAGCTTGGCAATGGCGGCCGGCGGCATCGCCGCTGCCGATGCAGAGACCGAGAGGTTCAGTTCGAGCGAGGCGGTAATCGGCAGGTAACACTGCTTCTCATCACAGGCCTGGTAGCGAACGCGCAGCGGCAGCTTGTGCGCGCCCGCAGCGGCATCCACGGCCGCAGTCACTTCCAGTCCGATCGCAAACTCGCGTTCGAACACGCGCAACGGCAGCGTCGCGCCTTCCTGCTTGAGATCGAGCGCCTCAGGGAAAGCCGCAGATGCGCGTGCCACCGCCGGAATGGCTTCCATCGAGACGGTGATCGGGATCAGGTTTTCTTCGCGCGGCTTGTCGGAGTTCATGTGGAACCCCTCGGGCAACCGCACGCTGATGGCAGCGCGAGCCGAACCGCCTGGCTGGATGTCGAGTGTCGCCGGCGTCAGCGACAGTTCTGCGACGCCAGGCCGCGTGGGCGGCGCCTGCGCCGAGAGCGCCACGCCGAACAGGGCCGCTACAAGGGCGATGGCCCCGAGGCCGGTCGAAATACGCATCCGCATATTCTGTCAGATGTCGAGACGGCCTCCAGGTTCCGGAGGCCGTCTGGTAAAAGCGGGGTGTGGCTTCGGTTATTCGGAAGAGCGCGAGATTTCCTCGGTTACGAGGCGGAGCGGAATCACGGTCGGCTGTGACATCTGTTCCATCTGGACGTTGTGGCCCTTGACCGGCGGCAGGTCCTGGAACATCGTGTCCCACTTCCAGCGTTCCATCGGGTTGCTGGCCTTGAGCCAGTGCTCGGCACTGACCGGACGGTTGAAGACCGTTTCCGCCAGCGTGGCGTACTGCGGCAGCGCCGACAGGTGTGACGCCACGTCGTTTCGAACCTGCTGGGACGCCGTGTAGGTGTACGGCAGGCCCAGTGCCGCGGCGACGCTGGTCAGGATCTGCCAGTCCTCGACGGATTCGCCCGGCGCGTTGATCGCCTTTGAGGCGGCCTGCACCATGCCCTGATCGTTGGTGTAGGTTGCGTCCTTCTCGACCCACGCCGCACCAGGCAGCACGACATCCGCAATCTTTGCCAGCTCGGTCTGCAGCACGCCCTGGTAAATGATCACGGGCACGCGGCCGCTCTTGCGGGCTTCAGCCAGCCACGACACATCGCCGAGCGAGCCATCAGGGCCCGGATCGACGACGTAAAGGACGGCCACGCGGTCCTGGTCGATAGCGGTGCGCAGTGCCGACAGATCGGCGTCGCCGTCCGCCGTCGCCACCACGGACAAACCGAGATCCTTGGCGCCATTGACGTTGGGCGCATCGATCGTCGGCACACGGAACTTGGTGTTGGCCGGCTGCGGCTTTTCGGTGCGGCGCCACGCCACGTGCACGTGCGACGCGCCGCCATCGCCCTTGAGGTCTTCGGCAAGGCGCTTCAGCAGGTACATCTCTTCGTGCGAAGCGTGCGCCGAGGCGAGCATGCGCACCGACGCGGGATCCTTGCGGCCGGCCGCGTTGAGCAGGTCGCGGACACGCATCAACGCGTCCTTCCACGTCGCCGTCTGCTGCACGCCTTCCTTGGTGTTGATCAGCGGACGGCGCAGGCGCTGCTCGCCTTCAACCCACAGGTACTGGAAGCGGCCGATGTCGCACATCCAGAAGTCGTTGACCTGGCTGTTGTAACGCGGCGTGATGCGCGCCAGGCGCGCGCCCTTCGCCCATTCCGGCTTGGCCTTCAACCACGCGGTCGTGCTGCACCCCTTCGAGCACATGGTGCAGGTGGTGTCGACGGCGTGCGGGTTGTCCCAGGGACGCGAGCGGAAGCGGTACTGCTTGGTGGTGATGGCGCCGACCGGGCAAACATCCATCAGGTTGCCCGACAGCAGCGAGTGCACGCCCTGTTCGTTGAAGGTCGCGATTTCGCTGCCGTTGCCGCGATTGATCGTGCCGATCTGTGCGTCGCCGTCGACCTCCGCCATGAAGCGGCTGCACCGCGTGCACAGGATGCAGCGGTTGCGGTTCAACATCAGGGTCGGACCAAAGTCGATGTCGGCCTTCACGCCCTCACCGTCGAAGGTGCGGCGCGGAAAATCCATGCGGCTCTCGTCGTTGCCGAACGCGTAGGAGAAATCCTGCAACGGGCATTCGCCGCCCTTGTCGCAGACCGGGCAATCCAGCGGGTGGTTGATCAAGAGGAATTCGAACACGCCTTTGCGGCCGTCCACGGCCTCCTGATCCTGCGTATGCACCACCATGCCCTCGGCGACCGGCGTCGAGCACGACGTCTGAAGCTTCGGCATCTTCTCGATCTTCACGAGGCAGACGCGGCACGAGGCGTCGATGCCGAGACCGGGGTGGTAGCAGTAGTAGGGGACCTGGATGCCGGCTTCGATGGCGGCCTTGAGGACGGACGTGCCCTTGGGCACAGACAACTGGCGCCCATCGATGGTCAGCGTAACGAGTTCCATAAGAGAGGAATTGTACTAGTAGCCACTAGCCCGTAGCCAGTAGCCAGAAGAACTTTTGCCTTTCTGGCTACAGGCTGTTGGCTACCGGCTACTTGCGTTCGAAGTGCGCGATCGCCGCACCGTCCGGGTTCACGTCGATCGACCGGACCGGGCCGGCCAGGGGCAGTGAGCCGATTGCGGTGGCGTTGTTGACCTGGACAACGAATTCAGCGGTTTTCCCGTCGGTATACGTGATGGCAACGGTCACCGGCAGATCGTAGAGGTCATCGGACGGCTGTTCGAAGCGGACGATCAGGTCAGTCCCCTCGGTGGCGGTGCTGTAGCGGATCCGGGGGATCCCGCTGTCGTAGATCCACCGTTCGAAGAAGCGGCTGAGGTCGCGCCGGCTGGCCGCCTCCATCGCGCGCCGCAGGTCGTCTGAGCCGGCTTTTTTGAAGCGGTTCTCGGCATAGAACGCCTTCAAGCCAGCAAAAAACGCCTCATCGCCGATCGTTCGCCGCAGCATGTGCAGCACCGCGGCACCTTTGTTGTAGACCAGGGCCCGGAACACGCGCGGCTCGCCCTTGATGTGTCCGAGCCGATAGCCCAGATACACCGGGCCCTGGTGGGAGTCCTCGAGCGACCACCGGCGGAACTGGCGCAGCACGTCGCGGAAGGCCTGTTCGCCGCGCCGCTCCTTTGCATACAGCGCCGCGAAGTATTGCGCGAAGCCCTCGCTCAGCCATTGCTCGTGGTAGTTCTTCCAGCCAACGGCCTGGCCGAACCACTGGTGCGCGACTTCGTGCGCGAGGAAGAACTCAGGGAACCCCTGAAAGTAAGCCGGATCGTTTCGTACGGCAAACGGCTGGACCGGGGGCGGGTTATTGACCATCGCGAAGTAGCCCGGCGCGTGACCGCCCGGCGTGTCGTCCTCGACCATGGCCAGAGTGAGCGCGTCGTACGGGACGTCGCCGGTCAGCGACGAGTACAGCCGCAGGATGTCCGCGGCGGTGTTGATCGCGTCGCGCCCGCGGGATTCCTGCCGCCGGTTGGCGTCGACGTTCAGCTTGACGGTGTTGCGCGCGCCAACCGGCGGGATCGCCGCCGCCGCGTTCAGACGCGTGACCTGCTGCGCGAGCGTGTCGGCGCCACGCATGTCGGGCGGCGGAGCTTTGACCGGCACGATGTCCAGGGCAACGGTTGCGGCGTCGACGCGTACCATCCGGCTGATAACGATGCCGAGGTAGCGGAGTGGCTGCGGCGCGGTGAATGCGTAGGTGGCGCGCGCAATCTGTCGCGAGTTGCCCTCGATGGCGGCCGCCGGCGCCGCAAACGGCGACCCAGGCTCCGCAATACCGGAGCCCACCACCGCGTATTCGATCGGTACCGTGATGCGCAGCCGCGCCGTCGCGTAGTCACTGACCTGGTTCTGCGGATACCAATAGTTGCGATTGCTGAACAGCCACTTCGGTTCCGGTGGCACGATTGGCAGGTCGTCGGGCTGGGCACCGCGTTGCTGCGTGATCGATTCGTCCTGGATGCTCTGGCGCGTGACGCGACCCGAATAGCTGATGGTCAGCGTCATCGGGAAATCCCGCGCCACCGGTTGCGGGAGATTCACCAGCACGCTGTTCTGGTTCTTGACGCGCAGGAACAGCAAGCGCCCGAACTCATCGCTGATCACCGATGAGACGTTGAGGCTGTCGGCAAAGCGCAGCGTCATTACGGCCATGCCGTGAGACTTGACGCGCACCTTGAGCCGCGTGCGTCCTTCCATCCAGTCTCGCTCCGGATAGAAAGCGGCATCGACGTCGTAGTCCAGGACGTCGTAGTCGACTAGGTCGTCCTCGTCGAAGAAGCGGCCGCGGCTCTGCATCTTCTGCTCGGATGCGTACGCGGAGATGTTGCGCTTGCGCCCGCGCTGGAACAGCGTGACGTCCTCCGCTTCGCCGCTCGATCGCGCGTAGGTAATGTCGTCGAAGCGGCGCGTATCGACTTCGGCGACGAAGTCCCCTGGCTGCGGCAGCAACGACCACGTGTCGCGGCTCAGGTCGCTCAGGTCGAGATTGAAGGACTTCGGCAGGTTTGCATCGAAGGCGCTGAGCGCGCGCCGATAGCTTCTCGAGTCGAGCGCCACCGGCTCGAGCATGTCCTTGGTGAGGCGCTGCTCGAATTCGAATGGGCTCAGCCGCACGAACGCCGACGTGAACGGTGTTTCGAGCGATTCCACGCCGGCAAACAGCTTCAGCTGTCCGCGTTCTTCCTTCGGCAGTGGTTGAAACACCATCGTGCCTTCGCCGAGCAACACCATCGCGGTGACGCCCTCCGGAGTCTCGGCGACAAACACGTCACCGCTGGGCAGGCGCAGCTCGAAGTCGACGGCACGGAGCACGAGGTTCTTCGCCTCGAACTGCTTCTCGGGGTGCATCGACAGGCGATGCAGGCCTTCGATCGAGGCCAGCCGATCCTCGGCCACGATGCGCCACGGCTGGCGGCCGAGGTCGTCGCCGCGCGGCCGGCGGATTTCGAGACGCCAGGTCGCAATGCGTCCACGTGGTCCCGTCTCCATGAAGACTTCGACCACCAGGCGGAAGCCCTCGCCCGGCAATGTGCCCTGCAACGCCGAGCGATCCCGCTCCTTGACGACGACGCGGGTGATGCCCTGGGGGACCATGGCGTCGTAGAACTCGAGCGCCTGGTCGCGATCGGCCGTGCTGGACAGCAATTCGGTCCAACGGCCGCGATCCATCGTGGAGATGGAGGTTTCGAGCGCCTGCAGAAAGGCAAGGATCGACAGATCCTCGTCGTCGAGCGCACGGGGAGCCTGCTGCGCAAAGGCAGTGGTCGAGAGCGCCAGCAGAAGAAGCAGTCTTACAAGCATTTCAATCGGGCGAACAGGCCAACTTGCGAACAGGCCATCAGGCCATCGGGTCATTAGACTCCGGTGGGACGAAAACCGCTAGGGCGGATGTATTACGCCTGCAATCGGCTCAAAACGAGGACGGTCAGGTCGTCCTGCAGCCGCTGGTCGCGGCGGTGGCGCTCGACGGCGTCGAAGACCGCGCGGCCGAGGTCGGCCGCCGCAGCCTTTTTATAGGCCCCCCCATAGAGCGCCAGCGTCCGTTCGAGACCCGCCTCGTCGAACGGCTGACCGTCCGGGCTTTCGGCTTCGGTCATGCCGTCGCTGTACATCAGCAGCGCGTCGCCCGGCTCCAGGTGCACTTCGCCGGCCTCGTATTGGCTGCCCTCGAACATGCCGAGCGCCACGCCGCCGCTGAGCAGCCGTTCAATGGTTCAATTTTGCCGGCGGAGAAGGGGAGGTGTCTGGCCGGCGTTCACAAACTCCAGGCGCCCGGTCGCGGGGTTGAACGACGCGAGAAACAGCGTGATGAAGCGCGACGCCGGGTCGTTACGCGCGACCTGGAGGTTCAGGCGCTGCACCAGCATCGGCAGCGGCATTCGTTCGTCGACGAGCGTGCGTAGAATCGCGAGCAACAGCGCCATCAGCAGCGCAGCCGGGCTGGCCTTGCCGGCGACGTCGCCGAGAGCGACCAGCACCGTGCCGTCAGGTTGCGGAAGGATGTCGTAGAAGTCGACGCCGACGGTATTGGCGGGCTTGGTCAGCCCGAAGGCCTCGACACCCGAACCCGCCCACGTGCCGTTGGGCAACATCGCGTTCTGAATTTCGCGCGCGACTTCGAGGTCGCGCTTCAACGACAACCGATCGGCGACTTCGAGCAGCACCAGCAGATTCATCAGCAGGAATCCGCCGAGCAGCCACAGCGTGCCGTTGGCGAAGAGCGGCGCCGGCACCCTGACGTGCACGAAGAACAGCGCGATTGGGATCGGCACGCGCATCATGCCGAAGCCCGTGAACAGTTCGATCAGGCCGATCACCGACATGGCCAGGGCGACGCCGTACATCAAGCGCCGCGCTGGCGACAGCCGCATGGTGAACGCCAGGAAGAAACCCTGCGCGTACTTGATCGCCCGCTGGTACCAGGGCAGGCCTTCGAGTTCCGCCGTGTTGATGCCGCGCGCGAAGAAGCGGTAGGCCTCCGGCGTCTATCGCGTAAACAGCTTGCCCAGTTCGTCCGACGTGAGGTCGTGCGTAGCGCTGGAAGAACTGTTTCGGCATCTAAGTCAGTCAGCAGTCGACAGTCGGCAGTTAAGAGTTAGACGACTAAGAGATCACCCCGAGTTCCCTTCCGACCACGGCGAACTGGTCGAGGGCAAACTGCAGGTCTTCCTTTGAGTGCGTGGCGGCCACAATCGTGCGCAAACGGGCCTTGTCGCGCGCGACCGTGGGGAACCCGATGCTCTGCGCGAAGACGCCGCGCGCAAACAGCAGGTCCGACATCTTCGCCGCGGTGGCCGCTTCACCAACGATTACCGGCGTAATCGGGCTCTCGCTGATGCCGGTATTGAAGCCGAGTTGCTCGAGTCCGGCCTTGAAGAACCTGGTGTTGTCCCAGAGGCGCTCGATCCACTGCGGCTCGCTCTCGAGGACGTCGAGCGCGGCCAGGCAGGCCGCGGTCACCGCAGGCGGGTGCGACGTCGAGAACAGGAACGGGCGGGCGCGGTGATAGAGGAACTCGATCAGGTTCTTCGATCCGGCGACGTAGCCGCCGAGCACGCCAATGGCCTTCGACAGTGTGCCGACCTGGATGTCGACGCGGCCGTGACAGCCGAAGTGGTCGACGGTCCCGCTGCCGTTCTTGCCAAACACGCCGCTGGCGTGGGCGTCGTCCACCATCATGATCGCGTTGAACTCTTCCGCCAGGTCGCAGAGCGCGGCGACGGGACCGAGGTCGCCGTCCATCGAGAACACGCCGTCGGTGATCAGGATCTTCTTCTGTTCACGCGGCAGGTCCTTCATGATCTTGCGCGCCGCGTCGACGTCCTTGTGCGGGAAGACCTTGATCGGCGCCTTGCTCAGCCGGCAGCCGTCGATGATGCTGGCGTGATTGAGTTCATCGGAAATGATCACGTCGTCCTTGGTCAGTACCGCGGCGACGGTCCCGGCGTTGGCTGCGAATCCGCTCTGGAACACGACCACCGACTCGACATGCTTGAAGGCCGCCAGCCGGCGCTCCAGCTCCATGTGCATTTCCATCGTTCCGGAAATGGTGCGCACGGCGCCCGAGCCCACCCCGAACTTCTCGACCGCCTCGAGAGCGGCCTTCACCAGCTTCGGATGAGTCGTGAGGCCAAGGTAGTTGTTCGACGACAGGTTGACGACCGATTTGTGGTCGAACGTCGTGTGAGCCTCGGCCTTGCCTTCAAGCACTCGCAGCTTGCGGTACAGCCCCTGCTGCTTCAGTGCGTCGAGTTCGTTGCCAAGAAATGCCAGCGGATCGGTTCTCATAGATAAACAGTCAGCAGTCAACAGTCGGCGGTTAAGAGTTAGCTGGCTAACGACAACAGAATAGCGCCATCCGGGAAGCGCTCAAGCTCGGTTGCGCCGTGCGCCTTCAGCCAGTTCTCCACGGTATCAGCGTCGCGGCCGTCCTTGAACGCATTTCGATGCACGACGACGTGAGTGGTGCCGGTTTCTTTGAGTGCGCGCCAGGCTTCCTCTTCATTCGATTGAATGCGCTGGAAGCGGGCGACGCGCTCCTTGTACTTCGGCGGAAAGTTGCCGCTGTAGCCGTTGGTGATCGGCTTCCAGTGCGCAGCCGAATAGTAGACGTAGCGAATCTCCCACGCCGCATCACCGAAGGGAAACTCGGTGAGGACACTGCCTGCGGGCAGCGCAGCCACGCGCGCGTACACGGGCGGCGCGGCCGCATACGGCATCACGCGCGGCGGCGGCTCCTGTTCGTTCTGGTGCCACGTGCGATTGATCTCGATCGGCACCGCGACGCCTTCCAGCAGTAGCAAGAGGCATGTAGCAAGAAGCAAGAAAGGCGGGTGAATGCGACGGGCCTGAAGTCGTTGAAACCCGTAGCCCGCAAGCACGGCAAGGAACAACCCGGCAATCATCGCGTATCGCGCCGGCACGCGGACCCCGTTGAAGCCGGGCGCGTAGTCGTACAGCACGCCGTACAACCCGAAGCCGGTGACGCGTGAATCACCGGCGCGCGGAACCGGTCCGAGCGAGAGCCACATCGCGAGTACGGTGGCGACCAGCGCGATGAAGATCGGGGAGCGGACGATGCGCGCGACGTGCGTTCGCGCCTGCGCAGAGAGCGCGAGCAGCAGCGTGAACGAGACCGCGAACTGAACGAACAAACGTTGCGGATTGCGTGCGCTGATCGGGCCGAGATCGAAGCCACCGAAGAGCACGGCACTGATCAGGGCCGCGAGCAAGAGCGTCGCCACCAGTGCCAAGAGTGCCGTCACCGCCGGGCGCCACGACGTCGCAGAGGGCCCGGACGCATGGCCAGACTCGGATCGGCCTGGCAGCAGGCTGACGAGCGCGACGAGCGCCAGGAGCCAGGGCGTGATTCCCAGGAAGGTTTCACCCTCCGGCTTTGGGTACGCCCGAAGGCCGGAGACGAACGACATGTTCTCGGATGCCGTCATGTACGACCACAGGTTGGCCGAGAACTGGACGACTTCGCTGAAGGGGCGTTCGAATCCGAAGGTCTGGTGCGCCTGTGAGTACGGGAGCAGGAAAGGAACGGTGAGCGCGAGGGTTGCGATCGCCGCAGCGGTGAGCCCGAGCCAGGTTCTTCGTCGCAGCAGCGTCCCGGCGCTCCACATGCGGTGCACCACGAACAACGGCACGAACGGCGCGAAGTAGAGCAGGTAATAGCCGCAGCTCAGGTTCTGTATCACCAGTGCGGCGGTACCGCCGATCAGCCCGCGCGTTGAACCTGCGGTGACGAAGCGATTCAAGCCGTACAGCGCAAACGGCATCCACTGTGAGCTGATGACCTGCAGGTGCGGCACTGAAGCGATTCGGTATGGGAGAAAGCCGTAGATCAGCCCGGCGATGAAGGCGGCGCGCCTGTCGCCGGTCAGGTCGCAGACCAGCAGGTACATGCCGAACGCCGACAAGGCAAACGTCGAGACGAACAGCAGGTTGTAGCAAAGGATGATGTTGCCGGTGAGCCAGTAAATCGGCAGCACCTGGATCGACATGCCGACAAGGTGCTCGGAGAGCGCGAGCGCAAGCGGATCGGGATGAAAGATGTTGGCGTTCCAGAATTCGGCCCAGCTGACCTGGCCGATCAGCACTTTCGGCAAGTGCTCGACGCCCCAGCCGAGAATCCACATGTTGAGCAGCGAGTCGCCGAGGTCGCCTGGGACATCGCTGCCGATGCCGAGGACCAGTGGCCAGGTCAGCAGGATCGACAAGGCGGCATAGAACAGTCCGGCTGAAGCCGGATGCCCCAGGGTCAACCACCGTTGGGCGTTCACACCGGCTCTTTCTCAGCGAGATAGAGCTCCTCAATCAGGACCTGAATGATTGCGGCTGTCGGCACCGCGAGCAGCGCGCCGACGAAGCCGAGCAACTCGCTGCCGATCATCAGTGATGCGATCACCGTGACGGCGCTGAGGCCGACGGTCTCGCCCATGACCTTCGGCACGAGCAGGTTGTTCTCGACCAGCTGTAATCCCCAGCAGAACAACGCGACCGCCAGGGCCAGGCCCGGCGAGACGGTCAACGCGACCAGCACGGCCGGGATCGCGGCAAGCAGCGGGCCGACCATCGGAATCATCTCGCCGATACCGGCGACCGCGGCGAGGACGAAGAAGTACGGCACGCCCATGAGGAAATAGCCGATCGCGCTCATGGTGCCGATGATCAGGCCAAGCAGCATCTGGCCGCCCAGCCAGGCGCTGATCTTCTGCGCGATCAGCTCGCTGATCTCCGACACCCGGTGGCGTTCACCTTTTGGAAACAGCCGCACGAAGAGCCCGAACATGTTCTGCGAGTCGACGAGCATGTAGAAGGTCAGTAGCAGGATCGTCACGACGCCGAAGATGCCGCCGACGAAGCCGGAGACAGTGGCCAGTACGACCCCGACCGCATCGCCACCGCTCGAGGGCGCCTGCTGTAGCAGATCCTTGAACGACGAATCAGCTGCGATCAGTCCCCAGCCGGCCAGGCGCATCTGCGCCTGATCCATGTACTCAGGCAGCTTCTTCCAGAACTCCTGTGACTGGTGGATGATCGGCGGCAGGGCCGCGGCGATCAGTCCAGCGAGCGAACCGATCACCGTGCCGTAAATGACCAAGATCGCCCCGGCACGCGGAATCCGCCGGCGGCTGATGGCCGCAATCCGGTACCGCTCAATGATCCGGACCAACGGCGCCAGCCCGGTCGCAAACAGCGCGCTGACGTAGACGAGCAGCAGCGGCCCCCTGATCAGGTACAGCGCCCAGACCAGAATGGCCGTGACGACGACCGCCACGCACGCGTAGCGAATCAGGCTACGCGGATCTGAACTCTGCGGTGAAATCTGCGACATCCGCGTAGATGGCACTGAGTTCGTCGAGCGAGGCCAGGAAGACAAGTCGGAAGAAGCCGTCTTCGAGCGCGGTACCAAAGCCCGAGCCGTAGACGGTGAGCACACCCTTGGCGCGCAGCAGTCCGAGCACGAAATCCGTGTCGGTCTTGCCGCGTGGCAATTCGACCTTTGGCATCGCGTAGAACGCGCTCTTCGGCATCACGCACGAAATTCCCGGAATAGCGTTCATGCGTGTCGTGGTCAACTCGGCTCGCGCGCGCAGTTGCTTGCGGAACTCGTCTTGATGCGATCGATCACCGGTCAGCGCCGCCGTGACGGCGTACTGCATCGGGCCCGGGCTGCACAGGCGTCCGTCGGCCAGTTTCTTGATCGCCGCGAGCGCGGGATCGAGGCGCGGCGAGGCCCCGACCGCCATCCAGCCGGCGCGCCAACCAGGCGCGAGGTAGGCCTTCGAAAGACTCGAGTACGAAATGATCGGCGCGTCGTTGTCGAGAGCCGCCATCGCCGGGACGGGGCCGTCGTAGGACAGATCGCCGTAGACCTCGTCGGCGAGAATCACCAGGCCGTGCTGCTCGGCGATGGCAATCAGCGCGCGTCGCGTCGCCTCTGGATAGATCGCGCCAGTCGGGTTGTTCGGATCGATCACCACGAGCGCACGCGTCTTCGGCGTGATCAAGGTCCTGATGTGATCGAGATCCGGCTGCCAGTCGTTGGTGTGATCGGTGCGATAGAAGATCGGCTGTGCGCCGATCTTGGCGAGCACCGCGGTGTAGAGCGGGTACGTCGGCGACGGCACCAGCACTTCTTCGCCCTCGTCGACAATGCCGGTGAGCGCCAGCTCGATGCCTTCAGACGTACCGGACGTGATCAACACGCGGTCCGCGGACACGTTGACGCCGCGCGCCACAAAATCCGCGGCGGCGGCTTCACGGGCCTCGACGATACCGGGCGACGGCAAGTAGCCGTTGTGCCCGTCGCGCATGGCCTTCACGACCGCCTCGATCAGGTGCGGCGGTGTGAGGAATCCAAACTGGTTGGGGTCGCCGATGTTGAGATACCGGACCTTCTTGCCGGTGGCTTCAACCTTCCTGGCTTCGGCGACGATGTTGCGAATCGCGTAAGTGAAGCGATCAACGCGCTTCGCGGTGCGGATCGCCGAGGCAGTGGCAGACATTCCCAACGATCTTATCGGATGACCGGGATCTCGCCCCAAAGGTCACAGTTGCAGCAACTGGGGTGACGTCCCCATGTAATAGCTACACAGTTACACAGCCTGAACGAGCTTTCAAACCTCGGCAATATCTGTTAAAGTGTTGCAACTAAATGCCTTACCTGAATGGCAAGGAACTTGTTTATAGGACGGCCATGCGGCGGTTCCTCCAAGCCCTCGCCTTTGTGCTGGTGCCCCTGACAGGGTGGGCCGCAGAAGGCGCGGCCGGCTCAGACCAGGGCCAAGCACAGGGAACCGCGGAGAGTCAGCAGGCAACGTTCCGTTCAGGCGTCGATTTGGTGACCGTGAGTGCCACGGTTCGCGACGGAAAAGGGCGACTGGTGAAAGACCTGGCGAAGAAGGATTTCGAGGTGATCGACCGCGGCGAGAAGCGCGCGATCGCCGAATTCCGTTCTGAGCGGGCGCCCCTCAGCCTGGCGATTCTCTTCGATGTGAGCGGCAGCATGGATACGGCTGACCGCTCCACCGCCGCCAGGTTTGCGGCCTACCACCTGCTGTCGCAGTTGGAGCAGGGCCGCGACGAGGCCGGGCTGTTTGCGTTTGACAGCCGGCTACGCGAGGTGGCCCCGTTCACGGTCGATACGCACACTCTGAAGGGTGCGCTGGGGGAGGTCGATCCGTTCGGGGCCACTTCGTTACATGACGCGATCTCCGCTGCGGCGGAACGCGTGGCCGCGCGGCCGACGGCGCGGCGCGCGGTGGTCGTGTTGACGGACGGTGCTGATACGGCGAGCCGGCTGACGCCGGCGCAGGTGTCCGCGAAAGCGGCGGCCATCGACGTGCCTGTCTACATCATCGCGGTGGTCCTTCCCATTGACGATCCGGGCTCCGATCGCGCTACCCCAAGCGCAAGGCGGGAAGCCCCTGCGTCAATCGGCACGATCGAGGATCTCTCGCGATGGACGGGCGGCGCGCTGTATTACAGCAGCACCTCGGTGTCGGCGTACCAGGCGGCGCGAGCGGTGATCGACGAATTGCGGCACCTGTATCTGATCGCATTCGAGCCAGGCGCGGAGCCCGGGTGGCATCCGATCGAGATTCGAACTCTGCAGAAGGATTTCGTAGTCAGGACGCGCGGCGGCTATGTGGCCGGCGCCGCGTTACGGTGAAAACAAGTCAGTCGCGCGATCAAGCATTGATCTCGTGATTTGGTGATGGTGAAGACAGTGACAAGGAGAATTCAGATGCGTAACTCCCTTATGACCGTTGGCGTGATCGTGACCGCGCTCAGTGTCGCGCCGGCTTGCGCGACCAAGAAGTTCGTGCGCACGTCGGTTGGCGAAGTGAACGACAAGGTGACGAGCCAGGGCAAGTCACTCGAGGAAACCCAGGAGCGCGTGCGCGTCGCCGAAGGCCGCATCACCGAGACCGATGCGAAGGCCGTGGCTGCCGGCACCGCCGCCGGCCAGGCGCAGCAGACCGCCAACACCGCGAACAGCGCGGCGGCTGCAGCTGCCGACATCGGCAAGAAGGCCGATGCGCGCGCGGCCAGCGTTGAGGCGGCGAGCCGCAAGCTGATCTTCGAAACCGTGCTCAGCGAAGATCGCGGCAAATTTGCCAACGGCAAGTCCGAACTGCCGGCAGACGCGATGGCGGCCATCGACCAGATGGTCAACCAGCTCAAGGCGGATCCCAAGGGCGTGTGGGTCGAGATCGAAGGCCACACCGACAACACCGGCGACAAGGCCTACAACGAGAAGCTGGGCCTCTCGCGTGCCGAGTCGGTGAAGCGCTATCTCTACGAGAAGCACCAGATTCCGCTGCACAAGATCAACGTGATCAGCTACGGCGAAGACAAGCCGGTGGCGCCGAACAACACCCGCGACGGCCGCGCGCAGAACCGCCGCGTCGTGATCAAGGTGCTGGCGTAAGCAGGCCGACAGTCCGACAGGCCTACGGGCCAACAGGCCAAGAGGAAATCCCGGCAGAGTGCCTCTGCCGGGATTTTTCTTGTACACTGCTGAGGCTTGAAGCTGAGTGTCGTGATGCCCGCCTACAACGAGCGGGCCACCATCCGGACCATCGTTGATCGCGTGCTGGCCGTCGATCTCGGGCCAGTCGAAAAGGAACTCGTCATCGTCGATGACGGGTCAAAGGACGGCACCCGCGACATCCTCAAGGAACTCGACGGCACGCGCGGGATTCGCGTGCTGTTCCAGCCGCACAACCAGGGCAAGGGCGCCGCGGTGTGGCGCGGGATCCGCGAGTCGACCGGCGACATGGTGATCATCCAGGACGCCGACCTCGAGTACGACCCCGAAGAATATCCGACGCTGATTCGGCCGATCCTCGAAGGACTGGCAGACGTCGTCTACGGATCGCGCTTCCTCGGGCACGCCCGCGGCCATCGCGTGCTGTACTTCTGGCACTCGGTCGGCAACAAGATGCTGACCACGATGTCGAACATGTTCAGCGACCTGAACCTGACCGACATGGAAACCTGCTACAAGGTGATGGTGCGCAAGGTGGCCGACCGCCTTGACCTGCAGTCACGCGACTTCGGCATCGAGCCGGAGATTACGCAGAAGGTGGCGGCGATGCGCGCCCGCGTGTACGAGGTGCCGATCTCGTATCACGGGCGCACCTACGAAGAAGGCAAGAAGATCGGCCTCAAAGATGCCTTCAAGGCCGTCTACACCATCATCCGATTCTGGGGCTGGACCCCGAAATAACTACTGGCGAGTGAGCTGGCCGCGGACTTCGCCGCCGGGGTTCGCCGTCAAGTGCACGTTGACGTAGGTGTTGTCCAGCGTCAGCGCCTGCACGAAGTCTTCGCACGAGTTGATGCCCTGGGCCGCACGCGCGACAACGTCGGTGCAGCTGAAGGTCCCCGTCAAGCCGAAGTCGTTCGAAATGCCACCGGTCGGAACGGTGAAGTTGATCACCACCGGGCCCGCCACGCCGTTCGCACCGACGTGAATGTGCGACGCGGTCGTGCCGACCGGCATGTTGTAAACGTCGACACGATACGTGCCGGAGTTGGTGGTCGAGTTCCAGGTCACGGTTGCCGTGCCTGCCGAACCGGTGACCACGCCGGGGATTTCATTACCGCCGCTCAGGTTGGCGGTGAAAGTGGTGGTCTGTGCCTGCGCCGCCGTGGCGGAGGCCAGCACAACAACAAGACCTGCAATAGCTAGTGAAAGGCGTCGCATCTCTGCTCCTTTTGTTGCCGGTCGTCCCGGCGCAACGTGAGGCGTAAGCAGAATACGGGCCAAGCTGGGTCCTCAAAGTTCTTAGCAAATCCGCTAATTCGCCCTTCGCCGCGTTACGGAGCGCGAAAGAGGTTACGATCGACGTCGCTGCAAATGGCCAACAAAGTTGCATTGATTACGGGCGGAAAACGTATTGGCGCCGTCGTCGCGACGACGTTAGCGAAGGCCGGCATCGATGCTGCGCGGGTCTTCAACCCCTAGCGCCATGAAGCCGACCACACCGCGACGGCCGTACGCGCGCGCGGCAGGCGCGCATTCGTGGTCCAGGCGGACGTCACCAGCGAAGACGCCTGCAACGCTGCGGTGGCCTCCACGGTACGCGAGCTTGGCCGTCTCGACATCCTGATTAACATGGCGTCGCTGTACGTCGCCAAGCCCTTCGCGGAACTGACCGCCGCCGACTGGGATCGCCAGCTCGCTGTCGATCTGCGCGCCGCATTCCTGTTCTCACACGCGTCGGCGCCGGCGATGAAATCACTGGGCGGCGGTCGCATCATCAACTTCGCGGACTGGATCGTGGCCAGCGCACGGCCCCGGTATCCCGGGTATTTGCCGTATTACGTCGCGAAGGCCGGCGTGAAGGCGCTGACCGAAGCGCTGGCGCTCGAGCTTGCGGCGGATCAGATCCTGGTGAACGCCATTGCGCCCGGACCGATCCTGGCGCCGCCCGACATGTCGCCCGAAGAATCCGACGCGGTGGTCAAGAGCACGCCGCTTGGACGGTGGGGCGGGGAAGACGAAATCGCAAAGGCCGTGATGTTCCTGGTGGAATCGGCGTTCGTTACCGGCGAGACCATCCGAGTGGATGGAGGAAGGCACGTGAAGTAATGGCCGCGAGCATTTGGGATCCTGCCGTTCGCGCGGACTTTGCCAGGCGAGCGACGAAGCTGACCGCCGACACCAAGCCGGCCTGGGGCAAGTTCCACGCCGCCGGCATGATGGCGCACCTGAACGACGCCTACCGCATGGCGCTCGGCGAGATCGTGATTCCGCCGCGCAAGATGATCCTGCGCTATCCGGGCATCAAGCAGCTCATCATCTACGTGCTGCCGTTCCCGAAGGGCGCGCCCACGGCGCCGCAACTGCTGGCCCGCTGCGACGCCGCTCAGCTTGCCGACGAGCAGAAGGCGCTGCTCGAGATGTTCGAGAAGCTCGGCGCGGTCACGCACGCCGGCCAGCTTCGGGATCACCCGGCGTTCGGCAGCCTGTCGTGCAAGACCTACGGCGCGCTGATGGCCAAGCACACCGAGCATCACTTCCGGCAGTTCGGCCTGTGAGCGGATTCAGGAGCGGCCGCGAAGTCTCACGCGTCGAGGGGTTCAGCGACGCGGTGTTCGGCTTTGCGCTGACGTTGCTGGTGGTGTCGCTCGAAGTGCCCGAATCGTTCGAGGACATGAAGACCATCCTCTCGGGCTTCCTGCCGTTCGGGCTGATGTTCGCCTTGATCTGCTGGATCTGGTACGAACACTACGCGTTCTTCCGGAAGTACGACGCCGAGGATCCGCTCACGATCGCGCTGAACTGCGTGTTGCTGTTTATCGTGCTGTTCTTCGTCTATCCACTGAAGTTCGTGTTCGCCAGCGTCGTCAAGCTGTTCAGCGGCGGGCACTCGGCGTTCATGGATATGAGCCCGTTCGACAATCGCCTGCTGCTGACCGTTTACAGCCTCGGGTTTGTCGGCATCATGCTGGTGTTCGTGCTGCTGTACTGGAACGTGTATCGGCAAGCGGACGGCGCTGAAGTTAACGCCTGAAGAAGTCTTTGATGCGCTGGTCGGCGTGCGGTCACACGGCTTGAGCATGGCGGTTGGCCTGGTGTCGATCGTCCTGGCCCAGGCGCTGCCGCTTCACCCGTTCTGGATTGCGGGCCCTGTGTACGGTCTACAGGGCCCGATCCATTGGGTCAACGGCGTGCTTCTCGCGCGGGAGCGTGAAAAGCGGTTTGGCTCAGTGCGCGGCGACCTTGCGCAGTCCTAGCCTGTCACGCGACCGCGCGTGACAGTGCTTCCTTCATCGACGCCAGCGCTCCGGTCAGTTCTTCGCGCGAGCGGCAGGTACAGAAGCGCAGGTAGCCTTCGCTGTTTGCCCCGAAGTCCACACCAGGCACACAGCCGATACGCGCGTTCTTGATCAGGAATTCCGCCATCGCCCACGACAGCGACGGACTCGTGATGCCGGCGCGCTTGGCGAAGTCCGCGTTGATCTTCAGGAACGCGTAGAACGCGCCGTCAGGCGGCGTGCCCGAGAACACACCGGGCGCGGCGTCGGCGATGCCCTTGTAGAACATGTCGCGGCGGAACAGCAGTTCCTTCTTGAAGTCGTCAATGCACTGCTGCGAGCCTTCCATGGCGCCCACGGCGCCGTACTGCGCAATCGACGACACGTTGGTCGTGCTGTAGAGCACCACCTTGGCGCCGCGATCGCGGAGGGCTGGATCCTTCATCGCGAAGTAACCAACGCGCACGCCGGTGATCGCGTACGACTTGCTCAGCGTGTAGACCGGAATCGTGCGGTCGTACATGCCGGGCAGCGACGCAATGCTGATGTGCTCGCCCTTGAACACCACATCTTCGTAGGCTTCGTCAGACACCACCAGCAGGTTCTTGTCCCTGGCGATGGCGGCGAGCTGCTCGAGATCCTCGCGCGTCAGTACGCCACCGGTCGGGTTGTTCGGCGAGTTGAGGTACAGCACGCGCGTCTTCGGCGTGATGGCCTTTTCGACGTCGGCGATGTTCCAGCGGAATCCGAGGTCTTCGCGAAGCGGCACCTGGACCGGCACACCACCCGCCTGCTTGACGATCGCCATGGTCGGCGGCCATTCCGGGTCGGGAATGATCACTTCATCGCCGGGTTCGAGGATCGCCTGGAACACCGCGAACAGTCCGTGCGTGCCGCCGTTGGTGACGATGACTTCGTCGTCGGAGCCGATCGGAATGCCGTTCTTCTTCCGCATCTTCTCGGCAAACGCCTTTCGCAGCGGCGGGATGCCTGATGACGGCAGGTAGTGTGTGCGGTTTTCGGCCATCGCTTTGGCAACGGCCTGCTTGAATGTGTCCGGCGCGTCGAACGAGACGTCGCCCTGATCGAGACGGAACGGATCCTTGACCGTGTACATCATGTCGCGGATGCGCACGATCGCCGAGACCGGAACTGAATCCAGGAACTTACCCATACGTAATAACGCCTGCCTTTTCGAGGATGGTATTTAACGTGCTTGCAGTCTTTCGTGCTGGAAGATTACTCACATAGAAGTGCCGGGCGCCAGCATCAATTAAGAATCGAATCGTGCGTGCGCACACATCGATCGGCGTGGCACCGGCGGCAAATTCGCGCTGCAGTTCCTCGACCGGCACGGGCAGGAACTCGCGCAGCATTTCCAGGGTCTTCGGGTTTGCGCTGCGGTAGTAGAAGACGCCGAACACCCCGGGCATCCCTACCCCGTTGGCACGCGCGGCGTCTAGAAACGCGTTGACGCGTTCGGCCTGGTGATGCGACACGATCTGCGTCAGGTAGAAATCCGCGCTGACGTCCGGATCGAGCAGGAAGTCCACCTGTCGCGCCGGATCGGCGATCGGGTTTGCCCAGCCGCCGAGTTCGAGAGCGGGATGGCGCTCCCGAATCAACTTGCGCAGTTGCCACGCATGCTCGAGGACGCGCGGCCTGCCGACGTGCTTGTCACCGCCGAGCACCACCAGCGACGGAAAGCCGTTGTGCACCGTTTGATCCGCATACGCCAGGCAGAAGTCGAGCGAGTGCTTGGTGGTCAGGAACGGGATGATCTGGTGGCGGCCGACCGCATCACCGAGATTGGCGACGAGGTGACGCAGGTTGTTTTCCTCCTGCGCCCCGACGGCGCTATCGGTGACCATGACGCGCACGTCGTGCCGCGTGAGCGAACGGATCGCGTGGTAGGTGTCGATCCAAGCGTCCATGCCTTCGGCCGCGGCAAGCTCCGCCCTTGGCGGGCGAAGCTCGACGGCCACGACACTCGTTGAGTCCTTGCGAAGCAGCGACAGGTAAGAGGACAAGAAGATCTGAGATCGCGCGATCGGAGGATCGCGTGATCTACTTTTGCTCCTTGAGTTTGTGGCCGGCTGGCGGCGCGAACAGCTCGGCGGCGACGGCGCCGACCTCGACCGACTGGACGGTGGAGATCGCGGTCATGCCGCCCATCTTGCTCAGCATGCCGGCCATGCGGCCGTCGCCGTCCATCTTCATGCTCGTCTCGGTTTCGTACGGCATCCCGCCGGTTTCCGCGAGCTGCTTGTACATCTCGGCCATCGCCTTGGCCTGGCCGGGAGAACCCTTCGCGCCCCGGGGATCGCTGAAGATCCAGCCCTTCTCGACCGCACCTTTGTAGAAGTTGATGTATTCCTGCGTGCCGGGCGCGCCCTTCACGACCCACATCGGACCGGCGAGCGACACGGTCATCTTCATGCCGCCGGCGCCGCCCATCATCGCCGGCACTTCGATCGCCATGTCGTAGCCGTTGGCGGTCTTGCCGGCGATCTGCTTGGTCTTGCCGTTTGGCCTGACCGTGGCTTTCATGCCCGAGGTGTCGACACTAGAGCCGACCTGCTTGCCAAACTCCTGCATGTTCCACACGTCGGCTTCCTTCTTCTTGCTGTCGAAAGAATACAGCTTCTGCTTATCGACGTCGAAGATCATGGTCGTGGTCGCGTCGCCGATCACGGAATCGACGCGCATCTTGTTGCCCTTGATGTAGGTCGTCGTCACCATGTTTGACGACATCCCGATCCCTTTGCCTGACGCGGTGGCCTTCACCGTGACGTCGGCGTAGGCGGATGCGGCGGGCGCGAAGAGTGCAACGAGTGCGACGAGTGCGAAACGCTTCATCTGTGTCATCTCCAAGCTCGGGGGAGCTGGATCTGCATCATTTTACCGGAGCCGTGTCACTTATGGCTGCCAGCTCCGCTATCTCTGCTGCGTGGCAGCGGCGCGAGGCTTCGTCCACTCGTTCGCCCAGTTCAGCATTTCGGCCACCGTGTGCAGCACGGACTCGCGGGCGGCATAGCCGTGCGCCTCGTGCGGCAAGGTGACGTAGCGAACCGTGGCGCCGTGACCCTTGAGGGCGCGGTAGAAGCGCTCTGACTGCACCGGATACGTGCCGGCATTGTCGTCCGCCTCGCCGTGGATCAGCAGGATCGGCTCCTTGATCTTGTCGGCATAGTTGAAAGGGGACATCCGCGAATACAACTGCGGCACTTCCCAGAACGTCCGCTCTTCATTCTGGAAGCCGAACGGCGTGAGGGTGCGGTTGTAGGCGCCGCTGCGCGCGATGCCGGCGCGGAAAATGTCCGAATGGGCGAGCAGGTTCGCGGTCATGAAGGCGCCGTAGCTGTGACCGCCGGCGACGACGCGATCGCGATCGACGATGCCGAGTTCGACGGCCTTGTCGACCGCCGCCTGCGCGCTGGCGACGAGCTGCTCGACGTAGGTGTCGTTCGCGGTTTCACCTGGACCCACAATCGGCATGGTCGGGTCGTCGATGATCGCGTAGCCCTGCGTGAGAAACATCATGTGCAAGGTGCCCCAGCCGGGCGTGGTGAAGCGATATTGCGAGCCGGTGACCTGGCTTGCCATTTCGGGATCGGCGAACTCGCGGGGGTACGCCCAGAGCAGCGCCGGGAGGCGGCCCTTGGCAGGCGTCCACCCCGCAGGAGTGTGGATCGTGGCGCGCATCTGCACGCCGTCCGCTCGCTTATAGGTCACCATCTGCGACTGCACGCCCTGCAGCGCCGGTGCCGGATCCGCGGACTCGGCGATCGCCCGGCGCGACCCGGCTTCACGACCGCGCATGGCAATCTGCGGTGGACCACTGCGTGTCTCGAACCGCGTCACAAATCGCGAACCGTCGTCGCTCAGCAAGCCGATCACCGGCTCATAGGTCTGGTCTTCCGTCTGGAAGATGCGCTCCTTGGCGCCGGTCTTGAGATTGAAGCGGTCCAGGAACGGACGGTCGCCCTGTGGTGACGAGCCGACGCCGGCCATGTAAACGTTGTCGCCATTCTGGAACACGACATTACCGCCCGAGTTGCGTGCCTGGCGCAGCGGGTTGCCGGGATTGTTGTACGCGTCCTCTGAGCTGCGCTCGAACAGCTTGCGGGGCGCGGCGCCGCGTCCGTCAAGCACCCACGTCCGCACCATCCGCGCGCTGCGGTCGGTCTCGGTCAGCCAGATTGATCCGGCGGAGGTGAACGAGATGCCCTGGAAGCGGAACTGGGTCCGGGTGAGTTCTTCGGGCGTCGTGGTCGCAAACGGCGCTGCCCAGGTCATCACCTTGTCGCGATACTCGACCTTGTTGCGCGGGTTACCGCCGTCGAGGGCCTCCGCATAGACCACGGTGGCCGGCTGCGTGGGCTGCCAGGTCCAGTTGCGCGGACCCGGAATCGAACCGCCGTTGGGCACATCGTTGACCATCGGCACCTCGGCGATCAGCTTCACCAGGTTGCCGCGGTTGTCCCAGATCTCCGCGTTACGCGGGAACCGGCCCTGCGGAAGAATCCACGAGAACGGGCGCTTCACTCGCGTCACGAGCGTGAAGCGGCCGTCCGGCGAGGACGCGAAGGTTGAGAAGATGGCCGGACGTCCCAGCGGTGCGCGCTGACCGCTCACCGCGTCGACCGTCGCCAACTGGCTCGTCGCGTAGTACTCGAACAGGTTTTCGTCATGTGCGCTGGTGAGCATGTCCTGCACGGTGGGCGCCGGCGCGGCCACGCCGCGGCTTTCCTGGACGTTTGGTCCGCTCGGGACCACGGGCGCCTGCGGCGCGGGCCCACGTCCAGTGTTGATGAACGCACACAGCAGCGATCCGCCCTCGGCGATCCACGAGCACGGTTCGCCGAACACGGCATTCAGCTGCGCCGGTGTGACGGCCTTGGCTTGCCCGGTTGCGGTCTCGCCGATCCACAGCTCCACGCCGTTGTCACGCATGTGCGTGAACGCGAAGCGCTTGCCGTCGGCGTTGAAGCCAATCCACGAGATCACCGGCGATGGCGGGAGGGTGACCTTGCGCTCGCTGTTGTCGGCGATCACTTTCAGCGTGAGGTTGCGATAGCGGGTGGCGCGATGTGGCGCGTTGGTGCGCGGGTTGATGCGCATGCCGGCCAGCCGATAGAAGGGCTGCGCCAGTTCCGCGATGCCCGGCATGCTCGAGCGTTCGAGCAGCGCGATGACGTCGCGCGCCGGGCTCATTTCGGCCGTCGGCGGCGGCGGCGCGTCGAGCATGTCGACGATCACCTTTGGGGGCAGCAGATAGCCGGACGCCGGAGCCTGAGCGAAGGTGGACGAAGCAGTCGTGACGACAAGCGCGGCAGCGATCAGTGAATGACGCATGGCAACTCCCAAGAGCCAGATTCTACGCCGTCCGAAGGGCGTTCGACAGTTGTTCGGAGAGAGCCGTTCGACGGTTGTTCAGCGGCCGTTCGACGGTCGTTCAAGAACGCGTTCCAGCTCGGCTACTGCGAGCGGGATCACGAGGATCATGAACGGCAGCATGTGGCGTAATTCGCGGATGTAGACCACCATCCAGGCGAGCACGACGTAGCAGGCCAGCGTCATGGCCAGCGACACGACAAACGCGTCGCGGGTGCGCCGCCACGCCTGCCAGCCAAGCACCAGCAGGACGTTGAAGAACAGCACCACCTTCAGGTTGTCGCGAAGCGACTTGGCGATCACGGCCGGATCCCACACGATGAACGGCACGTTCATCCTGAAGGTGTCCCACCACGCCCATTGCGCGAGAGGCGCAGGGTAAATCGTCCGCAGCGCCAACGTCGGAATCGCAAACGCGATCCCGCAGGCGATGGCCACCCACCACGGCGATCGTTTCCTGATGGCTTCGAAGCCGGCCAGAAACGCGATCAGCATCGCGGTTTCCTTGGCCCAGGCACCGGCAAACGCCGCGAGGATCGCCGCCCACCACACGCCCTTGCGCAGTGCCACGACACCCGCGAAGAACGAGAGGATTGCCAGGTAGTCGTTGGTGAAGTAGATCGCGTAGCCCTCGGCGCTGAACGCGGCAGCGGTCACGAACAGATAGGTCACCCCCGCCAGCACCGCGCCGAGCGTGCTGGTGATTGTCGAGGAGAACACGAACAGCAGCGCCGTGGCTCCCGCGAGGGCCAGCGTCTTCACGCCGACGTCGATCACGTGCGGGTCAACCGGAACGACCATCGTGCCCGCCTTGGCCACCCAGAAGCCCAGCACGCGCCACTGATAGGGAAACGTGCGCGTGCCCGCGAGCGTGTCGTTGTACTGCATCCTCGACAGATCGCGGAACGGCATGCTGGTGACGAGATCGAACGCGTGAAGATCGACGTACCGCGTGTAGACCGACCAGCCACTGAACAGCAGCAGTCCTGCGAGCAGCGTCACCCGCGTGAGCGAATTCATCCGCGCCCCGCCGCAAGGCCCGCGGCCCGCCCGGTAGCCCAGGCCCAGGAGAAGTTATGGCCGCCGATCGGTCCAAAGGCGTCGAGCATTTCGCCACAAAGATACAACCCCGGGACCCTTCGGCTCTCGAGCGTTTTCGGATCGACCTCGCCCAGGGCGACACCGCCGCCGGTGACCTCCGCCTTCTTGTAGCCCTCATTGCTGGACCACGGCAGTGGGTATGAGGTCAGCGACTCGATCAGCGCAATGCGTTCGGTGCGCTTCAGGCTGCTGGTCCTGCGATCGGCCGGAATGCCGGACTTTGCGGCCAGGTGCTCAGCAAGACGCGCCGGGACGCGTCGCGCCACGATCGTGGTCACCGAGGCCGCATCCGCAGGTGTCAGGTCTGCCTCCCATTGGGCGGGACTGCGATCAGCCCATTGGGCCCTGATCACGGGGCGTTCTCCACGGGCGGTGAGGTGCGACAGGTCGAGCACGCTCGGACCGCTGTAGCCGCGATGGGTGAAGAGGAATCCACCGAATGTCTCGGTCACCTTGTTCGCGATCCTGGCGCGCAGTCGGACGTTCAGTGAGACACCTGCCAGCCCGGCGTGCGATTCGCTGTCGTCGAGCAACGGCGTCAACGCGGGGTAGACGTCGACCATCTGGTGCCCGAGCCGTCGAACGATATCGAGGCCGAGACCGTCGCTTCCGGTGGTCGGCACCGACAAACCTCCTGTCGCGAGCACCAGCCGGCCACAGCGCACATCGCCTTGTGACGTCGCGACAACGAACTCGCCGCCCGATGGCGTGATGTCCTGCACCGTGGTCTCGAAGCGCATCGTCACGCCCTTCGACTGTGCGAACGAGACAAGGCCGTCGCGAACGTCCTTCGCGCGGTTGGAGCGTGGAAACAGCTTCCCTGACTCTTCCTCGAGCGCGAGGGGGATCTGCATCTCCTCCTCGAAGAAGCGGCGCTGCTCGTGGAGCGGCCAGGCGCGCAACATGCCGCGCAGCAGGTGCGGCGGCGAATCGGTGATGAATCGTTCGGGCGACAGGGCCGACGGCAGCACGTTGCAGCGCCCACCGCCGCTGATCAGGATTTTCCGGCCACCGTCCTTGGTGCGCTCGATGAGGAGGGTCTCGGCGCCGGCCGCGGCGGCAAAAGATGCGGCGACGAGGCCGGCGGCGCCGGCGCCAATCACTGCGACCTTGGGCTCAGACTTCAATTCACCTAATTTAGCGTGCTAGGCTGCCACGCAGTGACATTAATCGCCCTGGTGATCGCACTCGCCCAGCAGCCGGCACCGGATCGCGTCGTTGGTTTGCTGACGCTCCCCGAAGTCTTCGGTGGCCGCATGTGCGCGCCGTTCACCCCGGCCGACGTGGCGCTGCACTCGACGCCTGACGACGGAATGAAGGTGGCAGTGGTGCACGTCGACCAGACGTGGTCGTTCGCGCCTCATGGCGGCTGCGAGGGTCTGAAAGTCAGCGTGCACCGTGGGAGCGAGAGGGAAGAACTGCCCACCCTCGAGTACGACTACGAAATGCCGGCCGCGATCGTGGTTGAGCAACGCGCCGGCTGGTTTCGCGTCCGCACGCAGCAGGGCACGGCCTGGATTAAGGCGTCGGTGTCGGACCGATTCATGGCACTCGCCGACCTGTTCGAAGAGTTCATCGGCGTCACCGCGATCGACAGCAACTACACTGGCCGCCTGATGCCGTCGCCGGGTGCGCCTGCAGGCGGCGCCAGCGCCCTGCGCGTGTCACCTTCTCAGCCCGTGCAGGTACTCGAAATACGCGAGTCCGGCGGCAAGGCGTTTGTGAAGGTGGACGTCATGAGCCACTCCCTCTGCAGCGCCGGCGCGAATGGTCCACCGGAGATCGTCGCGACCGGATGGTTGCCACTGCACAGCGAGTCGGGCGAGCCGACGATCTGGTACAGCTCCCGAGGGTGCTGAGGTGCGGCGCGCGAGAGTGCGCGGATGCGACGTGCTCAATGCCGCACGATCTCGACTCTGAGTTCGGCCCAACCCGTGCGTTCAAAGTATTCGACCTTGAGCTCGTGACGGCCGCCGCTGATTGGCACTTCATCGACGATTGATTCGTGCACGTCCCAGCGATCGATCACGAGCTTGCCATCCACCCACACCCGCACCCCATCGTCTGAAATGGTGCGTAACGTGAAGGCGCCCTTGGGAAGTTCGACGACACCCTCGCCGATCATCGCGATGTGATCGTTTGGCAGCCCCTGAGCGATCGCGCGGCCTGAGAGATAGTCGATGCGGTCGGCCTTGGTGTCGAGGATGACCGGCAGCTTCTGCGTCATGGCCATGTCCGGCGGTTCGTAGGTGCGAGCGGAGATGTCGTAGAACCGAAGGTGCCAGTCGATCGGTGCAAAGAAACGCGAGTAGCTGAAGTCCCGACCAGTGCCGTCGCGGAGCGTGACGGCAAAATCAACAACCCGACCGGCAGTGGGCGTCACGGTGATCTCGCCGGGGACGCTGCCAGCCTTTGCCGACACGGAGGCACCGCTCGCCGATCGCAGCGTCCATTTCTGAGGCGGACCCAACACGCGCAGCTTCAGCGGCGACTCGTCCGATCGGCCGGCGGGCCAGAGCTTTGGCGACGTCCAGTCGTACGGTCCCCACTCGTCGACGATGATGAATTCGCGACCGCGCCGTGCGCCCGGGGGAATCATGGCGTCGATGCCGTCCTTGATGCGCGGCGGCGCCGCGGGAATCTCGATGGTCTCCGTCGCATCCAGCTCGATGTTGTCGGTGCGGGTGATCTGGGTCGGCGTTTTGACCCCGCTCATCTCGTTCATCGTGATCAGGTAGTCGCGGCTGCGCGTGTCACGCGCTTTCGGGTAGCCCCAATTGGGGTCCTGGGTCTCGTTGGCCCAGAGCCTGATGGCGATGTCGTCATCGGTGAAGCTGTTGTCGGCGATGACGTTGTGCTGCCCGTGCTCGATCGCGATCGCTTCCTGATTGCGCGCAAAGCGGTTGCCGATAATCAGCGACTCGAAGCTGTAGCCGCCCCACACGCCGTGCCAGTTCTCCTCGACGCGGTTGTTGATGAAGTGATTGCGGCTGAACGTGGCCTCGATGCCATTAGTCGGCGCGTGGCTGAAGTCGTTGCCCCAGAACAGGTTGTTGTTCGAGCCGCCCTTGCCGCTGTCCATCGTCGACTGGCCCGCCCAGAGGAACAGCCCGTCACCACCGTGGGTGACGGAGTTATAGGCCACGACGTTGTTGCTGCTCTGCTCGTACATCAGGATGCCGGCGGAATCCTGTCCGCGATTGAAGAACCCGTGGCTGTAGCCACGCACGCACCAGTCGATCTTGTTGTGCATCACGCGGCTGCCCGTCACGCGATACATGCCGATGCCGAGGCTCGACAGGAAGGAGAACTCGTTGTTCCAGATCGTAAGGTTCTTCGAATGCGTGATCATCAGGCCGTTCTGGCCCTGCTTCGCGATGTTGCGATCGATGCGCGCGCCCTCAACGTTCTTCAGGTAGATGCCGGCGCCGTAGCGGAGCCACTCATCCTTCTCGTTGTTGTGGTACGACATCCAGTCGACGAGGCTCTCCTTCTCGACGCGGCTGTAGAGGCGCTGTTTCCAGTTGTGCGAGACGTCGTTGCCCGAGAGCGTGAGGTTCTTGACGTTGCGCGCGAGGATGCCGACCTTGTACCCGCGGATCCGTGCGTTGCGGATGGTGATGTTCTCGCCGCCATCGATCAGGATCGCAAGACCCGCAAACTTGTCCGGTGCAGTGCCGTCAGGCGAGCCGACCAGCTCGACGCCGCGGAGATCGAGATCGATATTCGAGCCGCGGACCGTGATCGCCGGTGTGTCGACGTTGGCGCTCGAGACGCGATGGGTGCCACGCGGCAGCGCCAGGCTGTTCTCGATCAGCGCCGGCAACTGCGCGGGACGCGCCTGTGCCGACAGCCACACTTCCGACCCCAGAAGTGCCAGCAGCAGGACGATCCGCTTCATGATGCGCTGAGTCTAGATGAGGGCCCTCGAAAAGGACAGATCGTGAAGGCAGAAACCCTGAAGGTCCGGCTAGAGCCGGATCCCCAGGGCTCAGAGGATCATCGAAACAGTTCGTCGATGGTGATGAAGTGGACCGGGCCGAGATTGAGTTGGCGGATCGGTCCTTCAATCGACTTGCGATCGCCCACGACGACCACGGCCATTTTGTCCGGCTGAATGTAGCGTGCCGCGAGCCGTTGCAGGTCGGCCGCGGTGACGCCGGTCACCGCGCCTACGAATTTGGCGTAGGTGTCTTCCGGCAGGTTGTAGACGACGAGATCCTCCAGCTTGCGTGCGAGGTCGCCCGTGGTTTCGAACTCTCCCGGAAAACCCAGCGCGACGTAGTTCCGCGCCTTGGTGAGCTCCTCCGAAGGCACCGGCTTCAGGATGTTATCCAGCTCATTGAAGAACTCCTGAACCGACGGACCGGTCTTGTCGCTCTGCACACCCGCGGCGGCGAGGAACGGACCGGCGGACAGGCGCATATCGAACGCGGAACTCGCGCCGTAGCTGTAACCGTGCTCTTCGCGCAGGTTCTGATTCAAGCGCGACGTGAACGAACCGCCAAGAATGGTGTTGAGCACCTCGAGACCGGCATAGTCGGCCGTCGATCGCGAGACGCCGACCCAGCCAATTCGCACCTGCGACTGCGGGGCATCGGGCTTGTCGACGATGTAGACCTGGCGCGAGGTCAGTTGCGGCGCCACCGGGACCGCCGCCACCATTGGCGCGATGCCCTCTGCCTTCCATCCACCGAACGCCTTTTCCAGCATCGGCATCACCGACGACGCGGCGACGTCGCCGACCACCAGCAGCGTCGAGTTGTCCGGTCGATAGTGTGCGCGGTAGAAGGCCTGCAGATCGGCCACCGTGAAGGCCTCGATCGTCGGCGGCTGGCCGTTGGCCGGCGTCCCATAGCGATGCGTCGGTCCAAACACCACGCGGTTGAACGCCAGGCCGATCAGCGCCGCCGGATTGTCCTTCGCCTGGAGAAGTGCCGTCAGGCGCTCCTTGCGCAGCCGGTCGAGTTCATTGGCCGGGAACGTCGGGCGCAGCGACACATCCGCCATGATCGGCAACGCATCCGCCAGCTTTGACACCGGCACCGACAAGCGGATCGCCGAATAGTCGAAGGAGCTGGTGGTCGACAGGTTCGCGCCGAGAAACTCGAGTCCGTCAGCAAGGTCCAGCGCCGAGCGGGAGCCCGCGCCCTCGTCGAGCATCGCGGCGGTGAGGCTGCCAACACCGTACTTCCCGATCGGATCCGCGGCGCTGCCGGAGCGCACGATCAGGTTGACCTGCGCCAGCGGTACTTCGTGATGCTCAACGATCCACACGCCGAGGCCGTTCGACAGCTTCAGTTTCTGGATCGCCGGCATCTTCAGCGACGGCGCCGGCCGGCGGCTTGCTGCGATCCGGCCGTTCCTGCGCCGATGCTGAGACCGCCGCCGCGGCGACCACCATGAGTGCGATCAGTGCGCGCTTCACTTCTTGTCTCCCGGAACAACGCTCAGTTCAACGCGTCGATCCTTGGGCAAGTATTTTTCGACGACGGCCTTGATATCGGCCGGCGTGACGGCGCGATAACGATCGAGATCCTTCTGGAAGAAGTCCGGTTGACCGGTCGACCTGTAGTACGAGTTCAACTGGTTGGCCTTGCCGCCGAAGCCGCCGACGCGCTCCATGCTGCGATAAAAGTTGGCTTCGGTCTGATTGAGCGCGCGGGTCATTTCACGCGCATCGGGCGGCGTGGTGCGCAGCTTGTCGAGTTCTTCATCGATCACGGCGAGGATCTTGTCGAGCGATTGCCCAGGCCGCGCCGTCGCGACGATCGTGTACATGCTGCTCAGCGCCTGTGACTGCTGCGAGGCATTGACGTCCTGCGCGATCTGCAGCTCGTACACCAGGCGCTTGTAGAGGCGCGAGTTCTTGCCGCCCGAGAGCAGGTTCGACACCAGATCGAGTGCCGCGTCGCCCGGCTGCATCATCGCCGGCGTGTGCCACGCCAGGTACAGGCGCGGCAGCTGCACGCGATCGGTGATCGTTTTCTTCTTCACGCCGTCGAGGACGGGCGTTGGGGCCGTGAGCGCCGGGACCGGCTTGCCGGCGGGAACGTCGCCGAACCACTTCTCGACCATCTTGCGCGTGGCGGCCAGGTCGATGTCTCCGGCGATCACGACGCTGGCGTTGGCCGGCACGTAGTAGGTGCGGAAGAAGCGCGCCACGTCCTCGAAGCTCGCGGCGGTGAGGTCTTCCATGGAGCCGATCGTCGACCAGCTATACGGATGGCCGGCGGGATACATCAGCGCCGGCAGCTCGATAAACGCCTGGCCATAGGGCTGGTTGTCCACGCTCTGGCGCTTCTCGTTCTTGACGACGTCGCGCTGACCGTTGATCTTGTCGGGCGCCTTCTCGTCGAGCAGGAAGCCCATGCGATCCGACTCGAGAAACAGCGCGAGCTCGAGCGCGTTGGCCGGCATGTCCTCGTAATAGTTCGTGCGGTCGTTGGTCGTCGAGCCGTTGTTGTTGCCGCCGGCGGCTTCGAGCCAGGTGTCGAATGCGCCTTCCGGCACATGCATCGAGCCTTCGAACATCACGTGTTCGAACAGATGCGCGAAGCCGGTACGTCCCGGGCGCTCATGGCCCGAGCCGACGTGGTACCAGACGTTCACCGACACCACCGGCACGCTGGTATCGCGGTGCAGGATGACGTTCAAGCCATTTGGAAGCTTGAACTGGGTGAAGGGAACCGAGAGGGGAGCGGCAGGTTGCTGGGCGCTCAGGGCCACAGACATCGCCACGATCAACGCCGAGAGAGTCACCCAACGTTTCATAAGCATGAATTGTACGCTCAGACCTTCTTGCGGACGCCGCCGAGCATTTCGTTCGCGGCTTCCGAAATGGCCACGACGGCCGGGTGTTTCAGGCGCCGTTCCACGGAAATGGCGAAGTAGCGTTCGCGGACCTCATCCAGTCGTCCCACGACCGTCACACCAAACTGGCGCATCACTTCTTTTTCGAGCACGGTCGGCGCGACGAACAGTCCTGCTCCCGCTTGCCCGAATGTCGTCAGCAACGCGCTGTCGTCCAGCTCGGCCACGATTCGCGGGCGCAGCCCGTTCTGCTCGAAGAACTGGTCGAGTGTGCGGCGCAGCGTCTTGCCGACAGTGGGCACGAGGAACGGCGCGCCATCCAGCGACTTGGGGAACTGCTTGCGTCGTGGCGCCGCCAGCTTGCTGACGCCAAACACCGTGACCGGCGTTTCGCCGAGCGGATGACTGAAGGCCTTGACCTTGATCGCCGGAGGAATCGGCGTGTCGGCAATCACGAGGTCGAGATTGTGCGTGGCGAGATCGGTCAGCAGCCGGTCCGCGGCGCCGTCGCGGCAGACGATGTGCACGAGTTGCTCGAGGCGCATTGCCGGCTCGAGCAGGCGATACGCAATGATCTTCGTGACTTCATCGGCGACGCCAACCTGGAAGCGCACCGGCCGACCGGTGGGGCGATCCTTGAGCGTGTCCATCAGTTCGCGGCCGAGTCCGAAAATGTCGTCGGCGTAGCGATAGACGAGCCGGCCCATGTCGGTCAGGACGAGGTTGCGTCCCGAGCGCTGGAACAGCTTTTCGCCGAGTTGATCTTCGAGGACGCGAATCTGTCCGCTGATCGTCGGCTGGGCGAGACGCAGTTCCTCGCTGGCGCGCGCAATCGTGCCCTCACGCGCGACGGTCCAGAAGTAGAGCAGGTGGTGATAGTTCAACCATTCCATAGGCAGTCAACAGTCTACAGTCGGCAGTTACGAGTTTTCAGTCGGCAGTCTACAGTCCAGTCGAGCAGTCAACAGTTCAGTCACGCAGTCGCCAGAGGTATACTCAGCGTTTCGTTGCCGTGGCCGATCATCCTCTTGTAGCCGTCATCATGGGGTCGACGTCGGACTGGGACACGATGTCCCACGCCGCCGACATTCTCGAACGATTCAACATTCCCTTCGAAAAAGCCGTCGTGTCTGCGCATCGTACCCCAGTGTGGATGTCCGAGTTTGCGCATAGTGCGGAAGGCCGGGGGATCCAGGTGATCATTGCCGGGGCCGGTGGCGCAGCACACCTGCCGGGCATGGTCGCCTCCCACACCGTGCTTCCGGTACTCGGCGTGCCGGTGCAGAGTGCGGCGTTGCAGGGGCTGGATTCCCTGTTGTCGATCGTGCAGATGCCTGGCGGCGTGCCGGTTGGGACGCTGGCGATCGGCAAGGCCGGTGCGATCAATGCCGGCCTGCTGGCGATCGGCATCCTGGCCACCTCGCGGCCCGAGCTGCGCGAGCGATTGCGACAGTTTCGCCACGACCAGACCGCAAAGGTCCGGCAGGACACCCTGCCGTGAACCGGGTCGTGTTGCCCGGCGCGACGATCGGCGTGCTGGGCAGCGGACAGTTGGGCCGCATGTTCGCGCTCGAAGCGCGGCGCCTTGGCTATCGGGTCCACACGCTCTCACCCGGTGTTGATACGCCGACCGGCCAGGTCGCGGATCTCGAGGTCAACGCCTCATATGACGACATCGACGCGATCCGCGCGTTCGCGCGCGGCGTCGACGTCGTGACCTTCGAGTTCGAGAACGTGGCGACCGACGCGGCGGACGCCGCCGCGGAGATCGTCCCGGTGCGTCCGAGCGGCTCCGCGTTGCACATCACGCAACAGCGCGCGCGCGAAAAGGCCTTCCTTGCCGATCGCGGCTATCCGGTCACGCCGTTTGCGACAGCGCGGACGCTGGATGAACTGGTCACCGGTCTCGGCACGGTGGGTGTGCCGGCGATCGTGAAGACCGCGGCGTTCGGCTACGACGGCAAGGGGCAGCACCGCATCACCCGCATCGAAGACGCCGAACGCGTGTGGGGACTGATCGGCCGCCAGGAAGTGGTCATCGAGCGGGTCGTCGACTTCACGCACGAGATCTCCGTCGTCGCGGTTCGCGGCGTCGACGGCCAGTTCGCGCACTATGGCGCGATCGAGAACGTGCATCGCCACCACATCCTCGACGTCACGGTGTCGCCGGCCCGAGTGCCGGAACCGATCGCCAGTGAAGCCGTGGCGCTCGCCCGCCGGGTGTGCGAGGACCTTGCTTACGTGGGCGTGTTGTGCGTGGAGTTTTTCGTCACGCGCGACGGCCGGGTGCTCGTCAACGAGATCGCGCCGCGCCCGCACAACTCCGGCCACTTCACGATCGACGCGTGCGTGACCTCGCAGTTCGAACAGCAGGTGCGCGCGGTGTGCGGCCTGTCGCTCGGCGACCCGTCGTTGATCAAGCCGGCGGCGATGGTCAACCTGCTGGGTGATTTGTGGGCGGACGGCGAACCGGACTGGGCCGCCGCGCTCGCCATGCCTGGCGTCAAGCTGCATCTCTACGGCAAGAGCGATCCGCGACCTGGCCGCAAGATGGGCCACATCACGGCGCTTGCCGACACCGTGGATGAGGCCGCCGCGAAGGCCATTGCCGCCCGCGACGCGCTCGGCTGATGATCCGGTTCGGGTCTTTCCAGATCGATCCGCGCACGTGGTTACTCACCAACGACCGTGAGCCGGTCGACCTGTCGCCGCGCCTCGTCGAGATTTTCGGATTCATCGTCTCTCGCGGTGGCGAGATCGTCACGAAGGAAGAACTGCTCGAGAAGTTCTGGCCGGACGTCAACGTCACCGAGAACACGCTGACGCGCGCGATCGCCGACATCAGGAAAGCCCTTGGCGAAGAAGCGTCGTCGCCAAAGCACCTGGGCACGGCGTCACGGCGCGGCTACCGGTTCATCAGCGAAACCACCGCCGTCACGACCAGCGATCCCTTCCAGGAGTGGGTGAAGGGCCGCCTGGCGCTCGACACGCTCGACGCGACCACACTCGACGAAACAGTCCGCTCGTTCGAACAGACGGTCGTGGAGTTGCCGCGCTATGCGCCTGCACACGCAGGCCTCGCCAATGGCTACCTGCTGCAGTACGAGAAGACGCGCTTTGGCAGCGCGCCGGATCGTTCGCTGGCTGAGCGCGCGATGCAGGCGGCTCGCGAAGCCACGCAGCTCGATCCGTCACTTGGCGAGGGATGGGCCGTTCTCGGGTACTTGCTCTCTGCGAGCGGGAAGTCCGAGGAAGGGCAGGCGGCCGCCCGGCGCGCAACCGCGCTCGAGCCCAACAACTGGCGGCATCAGTACCGACTCGCCTACAGCGCCTGGGGTGAAGAACGCCTGCGCGCGGTCGACAAGGCGCTGGCGCTGATGCCGGAGTTCGCGCCGGCACGAATGCTGGCCTGCATGGTGTTCGTGGCGCGCGGGTCGATGGCGCGCGCCGAGCAGGAAGCCGCGATTGGCGTCGAGACCCAGCGCCGCCAGCGCGTCGATCAGACGCTGTTACCTGCTGTCGGACATCACTGGCTGCACGGCATGCTCAGAGGCGCCGCCGGAGACGACGAGTCTGCCCTCGCGGCATTCGACGAGGAGATCGCCACCGCGACGCCTGGTCATGTCTACGGGCGCGAGTTCGGAGTGAACGCGCACGTCGCGTCGGGATTCGTGAGGCTGTCGCGCAACGACGTGAGTGGCGCTTCCGCATCGTTCGCGCGCGCGCTGGCACAGGACTCAACCCACCAGAAGGCGCAAGTCGGCATCTACGCTGTCGCGACGCGTTTGGGCAACACCGGGGCAGTGGACGCCTCGCGTGTCGCGCTCGAGTCCGCGATTGAAGAGTTAACGCGGCCCGGCCGCGCCCCGCCAACGGCGCGAGGGAGCGCCCGCCCCCCGCACGGGGGGCGGGTGGTAAA
>JAYQOO010000001.1:183497-208764 GCA_038144855.1 Acidimicrobiia bacterium
TTTGTGGCCCACGCGGGGGCTGTGGCCGCCGGGGGGGGGGGGGCGGTGCCCGCGTTTTTTTTTTTACCGGGGGGGGGCCGCGACGCGGAAGCGGCCCTTGTCAGCGCCGGCGCGCAGATCGTTCGCGGTGACGTAGACCAGGCAGTAGAGACTCTCGATCGCCTGCTGTCGACAGCACCGGCCGGACCGGCAGGATGGATCATCCCCATCGACCCGATACTGGCCGCCGTGCGGAATCACCCCGGAAAACAGGCACTTTTCGCCAAGCTCGCCGCCCGCGCCTCATAAGTTCAGCCTTTCCTCATCGTCCGCTCAGGACTCACCGGCGCGTCCGGCGCATCGTTGATAGCAGGAGCGAACATGACGACCCTTCTGCTGACACTGCTGCTTGCGAGCGCCGCGACTGAACAAACCCAAGCCACCGCCGCGAGTGCCCTCATCTCAGCGCCCGTCGACCTGGCGCAGGATCAAGGAACCGCAAAGGCGGCGTCCAGCGATCCGAACAGTACGCGCCTCATCTTCGGACCAACCGGTCGATCACTCAGGAAGGGCGAGGTCTACGTCGGCGTGTACGAAGTAGTCCTGCCATTCGTGCAGGTCGGCGTCACCGATCGGCTGTCGATCGGCGCCGGTACGCCGTTGTTGTTCGGCGACTTCGATCGTCCGTTCTGGTTCACGCCGAAGTTCAAGGTCATGGAGCGCGGGTCCACAGCCGCGTCGGTGGGTGTGATGCACTTTCTCAACATCGACGATCACGCCAACATCGGCGTCGCCTATGGCGTCGTGACTCGCGGTGGCGCCGACTCGAGTATCACGGTTGGCGGCGGCGCGGCCTACGCGCGGTGGGACGTCAACGACGGCGAGCGCGACACAAAGGCCGGCGCCGCGGTGCTGATGCTGGGCGGCGCCCATCGTGTTGCGAAGGGCGTCAAGCTGGTGACCGAAAACTACGTCTTCAGGCGCGGAGGATTTGTCAGCGGCGGTGTGCGCTTCTTTGGCGAGAAGCTGTCGGCAGACATCGGGCTGATGATGCCGCTGGACACCGACAGCGTGATCGCGCTGCCGATCGTCAATATCGTGCGGCGCTTCTGAATGATCAGGCCATCAACTTGTCGTCGATCTTCAGCCTCGGGTTGCTGCGCCACTTGCCGCGCGTGAAATCAGGGAATTCGACCGGCCGGCTTCGGCTGCCGGTCGACTTCACGCTCAGGTCGACGACGGCGCTGAGCGCGGCCGCGTCGTAGACGTTCATGTCGGTCGGCGTGCCTTCGCGCAGGCACTGAATCAACCGGAAGTCCTCGATGTAATCCATGCCGCCGTGACCGGCGCCTGCGGCGCGCTTCTCGATCGCCGTCCACAGCGGATGATCGAACTCATCGCGGACGGTGGCCGCATTGATCCATCGGTGGGGCGTGCCCCGGCCCTCGATGTAGAGACGATTCGGATAGCCCTGGAACATTCCCCTGGTTCCCTGAACCGTGTTGATGCGGCTGTAGGGACGCGGCAGGTTGGTGCAGTGCTGCACGACGATGGTCTTGCCGAGCGCGGTCTTGATCATGCTCGTGTTCACGTCACCGAGCACGAAGCGTTCCTGCCGCTCAGGTGATCCATCGGGAAAGTGGTCACGCGCCCAGTCCTGTAGACCACGCGACGGGCCGCTCATCGACACCATGTAATCGAAGCGGTCGCCGCGGTTGATATCGAGGCAGTTGGCCACCGGGCCAAGTCCATGCGTTGGGTATGGATTGCCGTCGATCTTGCGTGACCACGCGCGTCGCCACAGGCCCTCGTCCTTCCTCTCCCACTTGATCTCGCGTAGATCGTGCAAGTAGCCGCCTTCAGCGTGGAGCACATCGCCGAGCAGGCCCTTCTGGACGATGTTCAGGACCATCATTTCGGGCCGGTCGTAGTTGCAGTTCTCCATCATCACCGCGTGACGTGAGTACTTCTCCGCAGACTCGACGAGCGCCCAGCAATCATCGATGGTCATCGCCGCCGGGACTTCCGTCGCCGCGTGCTTGCCGTTTTTCATCGCCGACAGCATCACCGGCACGTGCCACTCCCACGGTGTTGCTGTGAAGACGAGATCCAGATCCTGTGTTTCGCACAGCCGCTCGAAGTCGCGCGGTCCGCGCGCAAACACAGCCGGCTCTGGATGTCCTGCCGCCGTGATCTGCTGCTTCGCCCACGTCGTCCGCTCCTCGCGCACGTCGCACACTGCCGTCACGCGACAACCAGGAATCTTCAGGAAGTTCTCGAGATGCGATCCGCCTTGCAGCCCGACGCCAACCATACCGATGCGGACAAGGGGAATCGGGGCGGGCGGTGCGGAAGGTGCGAGAGGTGCGAAAGGTGCGGCGAGGGGCGCAAGCGGTGCCGCGCTGCTGATCTTCAGGAAGTCACGACGATTCATGTCGCTCATTGGCGTGCGCTCAGTGTGAGTGTTGAAACGGTGGCACCTGGCAAAAACGGCGTTGCCTCGCCGTTCAACCACGCGCGGTATTGGTCGCCGAAGTGCGGGGACAGCGGATGCCCGCTCTGCCCGGTTGGGATGTGCAGGATGCCGTCCTGTTCGTGACCCGGAGAGACCACGATGCGTTCGGACGGGCCGGTACGCGGTGTGCTGGCACGGGGGGTGTAAATGTCGCCAGGCAGCGGATCGCCGGGCATGTTCAGGTAGCGCCCGAAGAAGGGGATGGATCCGCCGAGCGGGTGTCGAATCTCCGCGGTGTTGGCTTCTCCCCAGCTGCGATCGGCGAGTGAGCGGCCGTCTCCGGTGAGCAGCGCGATCGTCGCATCGACGCTGTCGACGATGGCCTCGTCCCACGAGCGGTACTTCGGCTCCAGCAAGTGCATTGGCCGCTCGTCGAGGATTTGCCAGACGGGGCCTTCGCCGCGCTGCAAGCGGATGGGGTCGATCTCCGGATCGACCGCCAGTGCCGGCGCGATCAGCGACATCATCACGCGACGGACGAACAACGTCCTGAACTCCTTGATCAGCCGGTACGACACGGAGTCCGGCGATGCCTTGCCGGTCCACTTGGATTCCACCAGGTCGCGAAACTGGCCGCGAGCGCCGGACTGGCCGATGAGCGTGCCGAGCAGGAGGTTGCGCCACCGCGCGAGGAACAGGGCTTGATCATCGAGCTGAATCGCGAGCATGTCCTTCGGCGTGGCCTTGTCGATCTGCATCAGGCGGTTGCGAATGATGCGGGCGCGAATGCCGTCGGCGTATCCGCCTTCGCCGATCGTTGCCAGCATGGCGTCGCCAACGACGGGCGCGTTCGCGGTCCACAGGCGGCCGGCCGGCGGATCGACGATGCGCGGGAATTCTGAGGGAGCGAGGTAGCCCTGCCAGTGATGCGAGCCGTCAGCCCACGACTGCGGCGTCATGCCGCTGTAGCCTGATCGCCGTGGAATGGTGCCACCCACCGTCCACGCAATGCGCCCGGACGAGTCGGCCATCGCCACGTTCTGGTTGGGCATGCCAAGCCCGGCGATCGCCGTGAGCAAATCATCGACGCTGCGCGTGCGTTCGGGCGCCGTGAGGTCGGCGGCGAGTGCCGCGGGGTCGTGGGCAATCCAGTGCTGCGCGTACTCGCGGCCGCGCGCATCCTTCCACACGATCGGTCCCCAGATCGTGGAGCGGATCGTCGTGGTTCTCGCCTCCGCGCCCTTCGCTGCGATCGTCTCCTGCGCAATGTCGAACGTCTTCGGTCCATCGGGCGTAAGGTATTTCGCCGGATCTGCCGGATCCGGCTCGACGCGAACGAGGTCACTCCAATCGCCGCCGGCGTTGGTCAAGCCCCACGCCACGTGACCGTTGCTGCCGGCGACCAGCGGCGGAATGCCCGGCAACGTCACGCCGGTAATGCGCTCGCCACTAAAGGCGAACGACGCGCGGTACCAGATGATCGGAACCGCGATCGTGAGGTGCATGTCATTGGCGAGGATCGCGGCTCCGCTCGCGGAGCGAGCACCGTCCACAGCCCAGTTGTTGCTGCCGATGGTCGATGCAGCCTCCGGATCAAGGTCGAGCCACGGAACAGTCCGCCTGAAGGCGGACGCCGCGAGAACCGAAGCCGCGGGAGCCGAGGATGCGAGAGCCGAGGATGCGTTATCACTGCGGCGTCCGGCTTTAGCCGGACTGTTCCGATCCTCCGCCGGACTGTTCCTCGCCTCCGAGGCCCGTGCGCCCCTGATGTTGAAGACTTCAGGACCCGGGATTGGCGGGCGCACGACGGGAGATCCGACCACCGGCGTCTCCCATTCCGATCCCACCGTGGACAAAAACTGGAACATCGGTTCGGGCAGCGTGTCTTTCAGGGCGCCGTGCGAACGTTCGAACGTGGCCTGGCGTCCCTGCAAGGTGTTGAACATGGCAAGGACGGTAAGGATCGAGTCCTCCGCCAGCCACGGTTCCGGCGTGGCGCGCAGCACCAGGTATTCAAACGGCGCGGCGCCGAGCGCCTGCAGTCCCGCGTTGACGCCTTCGGCATAGGCCTCCAGGATGCGGCGATACGACGGCGTGGTCAGTTGCAGCGCGCGCTGCGCGACGCTGCGAAAACGGTGCACGCGGATCTCGGCATCGACGTCCAGTGCGCGTGGTCCGACGAGGGCGGACAGCTCACCCGCCGGCTGACGGCGCTGAAGATCCATCTGGAAGAATCGATCTTGCGCGTGGAGGAAACCAAGGGCGCGGGCCACGTCCTCTCGTGATGCCGCCGAGATCGTGGGAACACCGAGCGCATCCCGATCGACGCGAACTTCGGCGCCAAGCCCGGCGATCGTGGCCTGGCCGTCGAGTTGGGCGAGGCTGGCACGAACCTGGGATCGCGCATACAGGCCGCCGGCGACGATCAGCACGGTGGCCGAGATCAGCAGGATGAGGACGCCGCGCAACACCCGTCGGACCATAAGGGCCTATTGTGCCTGAGTGCGGCGGCGGTCCGGTGCCCGCGATTTGAACGCAATCCGAGGATGGCGGGGCGCGATGGGCATGGCCTATTGTCGGCACATGGTGCACGATCAATTGAGCGATATGGCGGGTCTGGATCTGCGGTGGAAAGCGCTGGCGTCGAGGGATTCGGCCGCCGACGGGACGTTTGTATACGGCGTCACCTCCACGGGCGTGTTCTGCCGTCCGAGTTGCCCGAGCCGGCGCCCCCGCGCGGATCGCGTCAGGTTTTTCGATACCGTCACCGAGGCCAAGCAAGCGGGATTTCGCGCCTGCAAGCGGTGCCGCCCCGAGACCATTGGTCTTTCGGTGCCTGGCATCGACGCAGTCCGGCGCGCGTCCGTGTATCTCGCTCATCACGCCGACGAGACGATCACGCTCGGGCACCTGGCGCGTGTCGCGGCGATGAGCCCGCACCACCTGCAACGCCGATTCAAGGCCCTCGTCGGGCTCTCCCCGAGGGAGTTTCAGTCGGCCGTCCGCGCCGGTCGGCTGCGGACCAGCCTGCGCGATGGACGCGATGTGACCACGGCAATTTACGAGGCCGGCTACGGATCGCCAAGCCGTGCCTACGAAGCGGCGCCGACCGGGAAGGGCATGTCGCTGTCGACCTACCGGCGAGGCGGAGCGGGCATGAGCATCCGCTATTCGATGGTCAGCAGTCCGATCGGCGAAGTACTGGTGGCCGCGACCGAAAACGGTGTCTGCGCGGTGAAGCTGGGAGATTCTCCGGTGTCGCTGGTTCGCGAACTGCGTCGCGAGTATCCGGCGGCGACAATCGCCGAGGAATCGCGTCCCCGTCATGAATGGGTCAAGGCGATCGCCAGCCACCTGCGCGGCCACGCGTCTTCGCTCGACCTGCCGATCGACGTCAAGGCCACCGCTTTTCAGTGGAAGGTGTGGCGCGCCTTGCAGCGGATTCCCTACGGCGAGACACGCGAGTATCGCGAGGTCGCCAGGAGCATCGGCCAGCCGTCCGCCGTTCGGGCGGTGGCGCGAGCGTGCGCGACCAATCCCGTGGCGCTCGTGGTGCCGTGTCACCGGGTCGTTCCGGCGGCCGGCGGCACAGGCGGCTATCGGTGGGGCCAGGCCAGGAAGCAACGGCTCCTTGCCGATGAGCAGCGGCGCGAAAAAGTGCGCACCGCCCGGCACGATAGGCGCGCGATGCACGTCAGGCACGCTAGTATTTAGCGTGCCTTCAACTCGTTACGGCGTCTCGCCCTGGTTGGACGCCGTTGCCGTCAAGAAGCGGCCTGAATTCCCAGCGTTCCGCGGCGTGATCGAACATCCGGTGGTTGTTGTGGGCGGCGGTATGTCCGGCGCAATGACCGCGTATGCCTGTGCGTCTGCCGGCCTCAAGGTCATCCTGCTTGAAGCAGATCGCATCGGTGTCGGTGGAAGCGGCCACGCGTCCGGGTTGCTGTCAGGCGAGGCCTGTGAATCGTTTCGCGAACTGGAGGCCCGCGCCGGAAAGCGTGTGGCGCGCGCCCTGTTCGACGCCATGGAGACCGCACCGCGCGAACTCGCGGCCACGGTCAAGCGCCTTGGGATCAAAGCCGGCCTGCAGGTGGCCGACCAGCTGCGCGTGCTCTCCGATGGACAGCCCGACAAGATGCTGCGCCGCGAGGCGGCCGCCCGAGAGGCGGCAGGCGTCAAGAGCGCGTGGCTGGCACCGGCGGCGGTGACGCGCCAGACCGCGATTCCCTCGGGCGGCGCGCTTCGGCTGCCGGACGGTGGCTTCGTGGACCCGTTCGCGCTCACGCTGGGCTTTCTCGCGGCTGCGAAGAAGCGCGGCGTCAAGATCTACGAGAAATCGCGCGTTAACAAGATCACCTTCACGCGCAAGACCGCGACGGCGTTTCTCAACGGCGGCGCCATCACCACCACGAATCTGGCGATCTGTATCGGCGAGCCGACGAGCCTGTTCAAGCCGCTGAAACGGCACCTGCGCCACGAAGATCGCTACGTGGTTCTCACCGAACCGCTGCCTGCGGCGGTCCGTGCGGAGCTGGCCGGCGCATCGTCCCTGGTGACGGACACCGAGGCGCCACCGCACCATTTGTGGTTCACCGAGGACCATCGGGCGCTGTTTGCCGGCGCGGACCAGAAACGTCCGCCCGAGCGCCTGCAGAAGCCGACGCTGGTGCAGCGCACCGGCCAGTTGATGTACGAGCTGTCGCGGATTCATCCGGCCATCTCCGGCACGGTACCGGCCTTTGGGTGGAGCGTGCCGCTGGCGCACCCGGTCGACGGCGTGTTGTACGCCGGTTCCCATCGCAACTTTCCGTTTCATCACTTCGCCTTCGGCACCTCGCACGATCCGGCGCGGGCGTTCCTGGCCAGTCGCATCATCCTGCGCAGCATCCTCGGCAAGCCGGAGAAGGGCGACGAGCACTTTTCGTTCGCCAGGAATCTGTAGCCAATGGCTGATTCCGGCATCTTTCGGATCAATCCGCTCCAGGCCTGGCAGCGCGAAGCGATTCTGAAGGCCGCGCAATTGCTGCGCGACCGGTTCGGCAACCCGCCCGTCGACGCCCAGGCCCGTGCCGCCCATGACGGCTGCTCGAAGTGCTCGATCCGGCCCGCCGGACCGTCCGCCTCCAGCGGGAATTGAGCGACGCTACCCGAAAAGCGGCTTTGACCGAAAAGACGGAACGGCGTGAAAGAGATCGCCGTGGGACGGAGCGCCGGAAAGCGAATGTCGGCCCACCCCAGGGGGCTGGGGAGCGCCGGATGGTTGAACGCCGGCGGGGCGAACGACGTAACCGGAAGTGAGCCTCGACCGGCCGGCCGCCGTTCGCAGGCGGGCCTGCCGTGACTCCTTGTGACACGGCTGACGTCATATACTCAAACTGGGTTCGAATGATTTCTTCACCGGAGGGCTTTACCCCCATGCTTCGCACGATCACGGCATTTCTCTTGAGCGTCGTTGTTGGCACGGCTGCCTTTGCGCAGTCGACGGCGATTAACGGCAACATCGAAGGCACGGTCAAGGACGAACAGGGCTCATTGCTGCCCGGCGTCACCGTGACCGTCACCAACATTGATACCGGCGACTCGCGCGTCGTGGTGACGAACGAAAGCGGCGTCTATCGCGCGCCGCTGCTGTCGCTCGGCACCTACCGCGTGGCGGCCGAGCTGCAGGGCTTCAAGAAGTTCGAGCAGACCGGCGTGGCGCTGCGCGCCGGTCAGACGGCGGTGATCGACGTGTCGTTAAGCGTCGGCGCCCTAGCCGAGACGATCACCGTCACCGCCGACGCGCCGGTCGTGGACCTGGCGAAGATCGAGCAGGGCCGCACCCTCAGCGAAGCGGAAATCAAGACGCTGCCGCTGACGTCGCGCAACCCCTACAACTTCGCCCTGCTGCAGCCGGGCGTGGTCGGGTTCGAGACCAACGAATTCGGCGTGCCGCGTATTACGGCCAACGGCGCGCTCCTGCGCGTCAACTACCAGGTCGACGGCAGCAACAACACGCAGAAGGATCGCGCCGGTCTGCGCCAGATGCCGATGTCGGAAGTGATGATCCGCGAAGTGAAGGTCGTCACCAGCGGCTACGCGCCCGAGTTCGGCCAGACGATGGGCCTGGTCTACAACGCGATCACGCCGTCGGGCACCAACACCTTCAAGGGCCAGGGCAGCTATCGCATGCAGCGCCAGTCGATGGTGTCGCTGCCGTTCTTCACCGCCGCCGGCGCCGCCAAGCCGCCGACGGACGTCAACGTCTACACGTTCGACCTCGGCGGTCCGATCGTCAAGGACAAGACGCACTTCTTCGGCGGCTACGAGCACACCGAGCGTGACCTGTCGGGCCTGAGCGTCATCACGATCTCGGCCGCGAACCAGGCGGCGCTGGGCATCACCGAGCCGGCCTACATGCCGCGCGGTTTGAACACCGAATTTGCGATCGGCAAGATCGATCACGCACTGAGCGCGGGCAACCGCCTGTCGGTGCGCTACATGTTCTTCGACAACTTCATCACCGCCAACGTCGGCGGCGGCCTGGTGTCGGTGCAGCGCGCCAACGACTTCGCCGACCGCCAGCACTCGACGGCGGCGCAGTTGATCTCGACGCTCGGCGCCCGGACGCTCAACGAATTGCGCGTCCAGTACGCGACGCGCGCGCAGAGCCGCGTCCCCAACGCGCAGTCGGGCACCGGCCCGGCCATCAACATCACTGGCGTGGCGAACATCGGCGGGCCGATCGCGTCGGTGGCCGACTCCGGGTTTGGCTTCACGCAGAACGTCGCGCAGGTCAACAACAGCACCACCCTGCTGCAGGGCAACCACGCGCTGAAGGCCGGCTTCGACCTGCAGTGGGTGAAGGACACGCGCGTTGCGGCGCAGTCGCAGCTCTACACCTTCCCGAACCTCGCCGCCTACCTCGCGGCGCGCTCGGGTGAGAACCGCCTCGGCTACACCAGCTACACGGCGTATTTCGGCCTGCCGAACCTTGAATACAACACCTCGCAGTACGGCCTCTTCGTGCAGGACGACTGGCGCGTCAGCACCGACCTGAAGGTGCTCTACGGCGTCCGCTACGACTACTACACGCCACCCGATGCCAACGCCAATGCGCCGGTGCTGACGTCGCGTGAGTTCCCGGTGTCGAAGAGCAACTTCGCGCCCCGCGTCGGCGCGGTGTGGACGATCGGCGGCGACCGCAAGACCGTGCTCCGCGCCAACACCGGCCTGATGTTCGACCAGACGCTGAACGCGATGTACGAGCAGGCGCTGCAGAACGACGGCACCAACGCGCGCGCGTCGGTGACATTCACGCCGACCCAGGTTGGCGCGCCCTCGTTCCCGGCGCTGCTGTCGGCCGGCGCCGGCGCGACGCCGAACCTGGCGTGGACGGTGGATCCGGAATTCAAGGTTGCCAAGTCGTGGCAGAACAACGTGCAGCTCGAACGCGGCATCGGTGACCACTACTCGGTGGCGATCGGCGGCTCCTACGTCAAGGGCTACAACCTGCCGGTCGTGACCAACATCAATCCGATCAACCCGATCGGCACGCTCGAAGATGGCCGTCCGATCTTCAGCACCGCGATCAACGCGTCGACGCGCCGCGATCCGCGCTACAACGTGATCAACAGCGTGCAGTCGCCCGGTGAGTCGACCTACAAGAACCTGACGGTGCAGTTGACCCGCCGCCAGTACAAGGGCATCGGCTTCGACTTCGCCTACACGCTGGGCAAGAGCGAGGACAACGCGCCGATCACCGGCCAGCTGTCGGTGCAGGGCGACGCCGGCCGGTCCGACGTGACCAGCCTTGATCGCGACCTCGGCCCGAACGTGCTCGACCAGCGCCACACCTTCGTCGGCAGCATCGTCGCGATGCCGCAGTTCGAGATCGGCGGCGTGGCCGGCGCAATCCTCAACAACAACGTCTTCGGCATCGCGCTGCAGCACGCCAGCGGCATTCCGATCAACCTGCGCAGCAACCTCGAGTTGAACAACGACGGCACGGCGAGCGATCGTCCGCTGAACGTGGCGCGCAACTCCCTGAACCTGCCGGCGCGCAAGAACATGGACTTCCGTTACTCGCGCAAGGTGCGGTTCGGCAGCTCGATGGCGGCGGAAGTGATCGCCGAAGTGAAGAACGTGTTCAACACCGAACAGGTGTCGAGCGTCAACGCCACGATCGCCACCAACGCGCAGGGCGTGCCGACCGTGGCGCTGCCGAAGTCGGGCAAGGACCTGACGCCGACCGGCGGCTACGAACAGCGCCAGTTCCAGTTGGGATTCAAGTTCACGTTCTAGAAGGTAGCCGGTAGCCAGTCGCCAGAAGCCACGCCAGTTTTTTCTGGCGACCGGCTCCTGGCTACTGGCTACTTTTTTGGATTGATCTATGCGCAAAGCTCTCCTTGTTCTCGCACTTCTGATCGGCGCCGCGTCGGCGCACTCCACCGCTCAACACCAGCTGCAACCAATCGCCGCGCTCAAGGGCGCGCCGGCGCTCGAACTCGCGCTGCGGAAGCTCGACACGGTCGGCAGCTTCATGATGACCACCGCGCATCCAGACGACGAGAACAACGGGATGCTCGGCTACTTCTCGCACGGCAAGGGCTATCGCGCGACGCTGGTGACGGCGACCCACGGCGAAGGCGGTCAGAACGAAATCGGCCCTGAGCTGTTCGTGCCGCTCGCCGTGCTGCGCACCGAAGAGTTGCTGGCGGCGCATCGCTTCGACGGCGCCGAGCAGTTCTTCACGCGCGCCATCGATTTTGGATTCTCGTTCAGCGTCGAAGAGACGCTGGAGAAGTGGGGGCACCAGGAAATCCTCGGTGACTACGTGCGGCATATCCGCACCATCCGCCCCGACGTGATTGTCGGCTTCGTGTTCGATGGTGACGGCGGCGGTCAGCACCACCAGACCTCCTCGCGTCTCACGCTTGAAGCGTTCCGCGCGGCCGCCGATCCGACCAAGTTCCCGGAACAGATCAAGGAAGGCCTGCGTCCGTGGCAGGCGAAGAAGTTCTACTACACCGCGGGCTTCGGTCCCGGTGGCCCCGGCGGCCCGGGCGGTGCAGGTCCACGCGTTGGCGGCGTTCCCGGTCCCGAAGCGCCGACGGTGCTGAACTTCGCGGGTGGGTCGCAGTTCGATCCGCTGCTTGGCCGCACCTACGACGAGATCGGCGCCGAGGCTCGCAGCATGCACAAGTGCCAGGGCATGTCGCAGTTGCTGCCGCTGCCGGCGTCGACCGGTGGTGGCGGATTTGGCGGCGGTGGTGGTCCGGGCGGCGTGCGGAACTATCGCCTGCGTGATTCGGTGCTCGACGGCGGCGTGGCGCGTCCGGAAAAAGAGATCTTTGACGGCGTTGATACCAGCCTGCGCAGCCTGCTGGCGTTTGCGCCCGGCGCGCCGGCGTCCCTCGGTGCGAGCCTCGACCGGATTTCGGCGGCGGTCGCTGATGCGCGCAAGGCACTGAGCAGCGGCGGCGAATCCGCAACGATTGCGCCGCTGAGCACGGCGCTCAACGCGCTGCGCGATCTGCGCGGTTCGCTCGGCTCGCTGGGACTGTCGGACTCAGCGCGCTACGAGATCGATTTCCGCCTGGGTCAGAAGGAGCCGCAGTTTGCGCAAGCGCTGATGCTCGCGGCCGACGTGCGGATCGATGCGGTCGCCCGCGACGGCCTGGCAGTGGCCGGTCAGCCGCTGGTGATCGACCTGCTTGCGGCCAATCGCGGACGAGCGACGATCGAGTTTAATGCCGCAGCTAATGGTTTTGGCCCCGCTCCGGTGGCGGCGTGTGATGCCACGGTGTCGCTGGCGCCGGGCGCGTCGCGCAACTGCAACAAGACCGTGACGGTTTCGGCCGACGCGAAACTGACGGCGGCACATTTCAAGAGTGATCCCAACTTCACGCCGGGCGCCGCGCGATACGTCGCGCGCTACCTGTTCGATGAAGACGTGCCGTTCGGGCTGCCGTTCCGCCCGACGCCGTTCACGGCGACCTTCACCGTCGGCGTCAACGGCACGTCGTTTTCGACGACGCTGCCGATTCAGGCACGTTCTGAAGGCAACATCTTCAGTGGTGAAAAGCGCGCCGAGGTGCACGTCGTTCCTGCGTTCGCGGTGACGACGACGCCCGAGATCGTGGTGGTCTCGACCAGTGCGGCATCGCAGACCAAGGACGTGCGGGTCACGGTCACCAATCACTCGAAGGGCGCCGCGAAAGCCGATGTGGCGCTGCAGGTGCCGCAGGGATGGCGCGCCACGCCGGCCGCCCAGCCGATTGCGTTTTCGCGCGAAGACGAGTCGATGACGGTTCGCTTTGCCTTGCAGCCGCCACCGGTGGCCACGCTAGCGTCGGCCGCCATGAAGCCTGGTGGCAACGCAGTCGCCGTGAAGGCCACCGTCACGTCCGCGGGGAAGGCCTTCGCGCAGGGATACCAGGTGATCGAGTATCCGCACACGACCCGCCGTCATGTGCTGGTCGATCCCCAGGTGGCGGTGAAGGCGCTCGATGTCGCCGTGAAGCCGAACCTGTCGGTGGGTTATGTGATGGGCGTCGGCGATGAAGTGCCGGCAGCGCTCGAGCAACTCGGCGTCAAGCTGTCACTGATTTCATCGGACGAACTGGCGTGGGGCGACCTGTCGAAATACAACGTGATCATGACCGGCGTGCGCGCTTACGAACGCCGCACGGATCTGCGCGCCTACAACCAGCGCCTGCTGGATTACGCGAGCGCGGGCGGTACCGTAATCGTCCAGTACAACAAGTTCGAGTTCAACGACGCGCAGTACGGTCCGTTTGCGGCAAAGGTCGGCCGCGAACGTGTCACCGACGAGAACGCCGAGATGAAATTGCTCGAACCTGCGCATCCCGTCTTCAACACCCCGAACCGCATCGGCCGCGCCGACTGGGCAAACTGGGTGCAGGAGCGAGGGTTGTACTTCCTCGATCAGGCCGGACGCGATCCGCAATATAAGGATTTAATCGAATTCACCGAGCCGTTCCGTTACAATCAGGGCTCCAAACGCGGCGCCCTCGTTGAAGCTGCGGTTGGCAAGGGCCGATGGATCTACATTGGCCTCGGCTTGTGGCGTCAGTTGCCCGCGGGCACGGACGGTGCATACCGGCTGATGGCGAATTTATTGAGTTTGAATTAAGCGCGTTGCGCTTTTGCACTAAACCTCTGAGAGGCGGACCGGTCTAAGCATCACAGGCCGGTTCGCGCTCCCTCCCCGGCGATTACGGATCCGTATGTTGGAACACATCCTTCGGCGTATGGGTTTCGGTGCGAGTCCCGCTGAGCTGGCGGCATGGGCGAACGTGCCCATCCAGACCGTCATCGATCGGCACTTGAACTTCGAGTCGTTGTCGACCGACCACGACTCCAAGATTGGCTTGCCGGAATACGTGGGCATCACGACCCAGTCAGGCCAGCCGTTTTCACCGAACACACTCATCAACGATGCGCGGCAGCGATGGCTGTTCCGCATGGTGCATTCGCAGCGCCCGCTCGAAGAGAAGATGGCGCTGTTCTGGCACAACCACTTCGCGACCGCCTACAGCAAGCTGGCCGGCGCCGTTGGCCAGGAGCGCGCGACGCGCCTGATGGACAACGATCCCAACAGCCTGGCCGGCACTCCTCCGGGGCAGATCCAGAAACTGCGGCAGCTCGGCACCGGTAGTTTCGCGACCCTGCTGTGGGAGATGGCCAAGGATCCCGCGATGATCTACTGGCTCGACAGCCAGTTGAACACCCGCACGCGTCCGCAAGAAAACTTCGGCCGCGAGATCATGGAATTGTTCAGCATGGGCATCGGCAACTACACCGAAGCCGACGTTTATGCTGCGGCACGCGTGTTTACCGGCTTCAACTGGGTGCTGGCCGGTGATCGCACGGCCGTGACCGGCAGCTGGTACGAGTACCAGTACCGGCCGAACGATCACGACACGACCGCCAAGACATTTACGTTTGCGATCTATCCCGATGGCGGCAAGGTCATTCCAGCCCGATCATCCGCGCAAGGCGAGCAGGATGCGCTCGACCTCGTGCTCGCCCTGGTCCGCAGACCGGCGACGGCGCAGCGGCTGGCGACGCGCCTCTACAAGTTCTTCGTGAACGAGACGTCGGATCCCGATCCGGCCGTGATCTCGGCGATGTCGAACGCCTATCTCAGCGGCAACTACAACATCAAGACGATGCTGCGGACGCTGTTCAACTCGAACGCCTTCCGCGACGCGAGCAATTACTACCAGCGCTACTCCTGGCCGGCCGAGTACGTAGTGCGGTCGCTCAAGGAAACCGGTTGGACCGGCTTTTCGGTCAACAGCGCGTTGACGCCGATGAGCAACATGGGCCAGCAGTTGTATGAGCCGCCCGATGTCAACGGCTGGGATACCGGCTCCGGCTGGATCTCGACATCGTCGATGTTGTCGCGCATGAACTTTGCCGCCACGCTGGCCGGCAATCAGCGCTTTAATCTCGCCCGCGATGCACAGCCCTACCGCTCATCACCGGAAGCGCTGCGCGATTACGCCCTGGCGCGATTCCGGACGATGGCCTTCAGCACGGCGCAGTTGACGGCCATGACGGATTACCTGCGATCGACGACGTGGACGGGTTCGGATTCGCAGTTGCAGTCGCGTATGCCCGGCCTGACGAGACTGATCGTCGGATCAGGCGAGTATCAGTTCAATTGACAGCCGAACAGCCGAACAGGCGAACGGGCGAACAGGCGAACAGGTAACGATATGAATTTTTCACGACGGCAATTCGTCAAGGGCGGCGTCACGGCGTTTACGTTCGGCTTCGCGGCGCCGCAGGCGTTGTGCGACATCGCGTTCGCGCAAAGCGCCTCGTCGCGAAACCTGGTCGTGGTCTACCTGAGCGGCGGCAACGATTCGCTGAGTACCGTGATTCCGTACCGCGATCCGTTCTACACCAGCCGACGGCCAACGATTGCGATTCCGGCCGCCAACGTCCTGCAGATCGGCACCGACGCGTCGAACGTCGAGCTCGGCCTGCATCCGCGGTTGACGGGCCTGAAGAGCATTTTCGACGGTGGCCGACTGGCGATCGTTCAGCGCACCGGTTACGCGAACCAGAGCCGTTCGCACTTCACGGGCTTCGATATCTGGGGCACCGCCACCACCAACAACACCTCGGGCACCGGGTGGCTGGGCCGCTATCTCGATACATTGGCAACGCCGGTCGATCCGCTGGTCGCGTGGAACACGGTGCGCGAGACGCCGCGGCCGCTGATGTCGCGCACCGTCGGTGTGCCGGCGATTACCAGCCCGTCGACCTACGCGTTCTCGAGCCCCAACAGCGGCACCGAGGCGACCTACGAACGCACGGCGCAGACGCGCATTTCATCGCACGTGCCGGTCGACCGTCCGCACCTGGCGTTTGTGAATTCAACAACGCAGGCGGCACTTGGCACGCTCGATCGCGTGGCCACGGTGGCGACGTATCGCCCCGCCGTGACGTATCCCACCAACGGATTTGCCCAGGCGCTGCAGGCGGTTGCCGGGGCGATGAACAAGCAGATCGGCACCAAGGTGTTCTGGGTGCAGACCGGCGGCTACGACACGCACGCGTCGCAGGGCACGAACACCGGCGCCTATGTCACGTTGATGGGCACGTTGGGCGACGGCCTCAAGGCGTTCTATGACGACCTGAGCGCGCAGGGCATGTTGAACAACACCGTCGTGCTGGTCTACTCGGAGTTCGGCCGCCGCATCAGCGAGAACGGCAGTTCGGGCACCGACCACGGCGCCGGTGGCAACATGATGGTGCTCGGCGGACTGGTTCGCGGCGGCATTTACGGCACCGCGCCAAACCTGAATACCGATCCGTCGAATCCGACCCTCGAAAACAACGCCGGCGACGTGAAGTTCGAAACGGATTTCCGCGGCGTCTACGCGAAGATCCTCGACAGCTGGCTGGGCTCGAACTCGGTGAGCGTGCTCGGCGCCGACTACAGGGGTGCGGCCCCGAGCATTCTCTAGACCCTACTTGGCGTGCTTCACGAGCGTCGCCTTCCACGTGTTGGTGGATTCCGGCGCCGTGCCCATTCCGTCATAGACAATTTGCCCGGTGCGATAGCCAACGCCGTAATAGCGTTCGTTGGCGTCGCGATCCTGCCGGATCGTTGAGCCGTTCAGCGTGACGCCCGCAAACAGGCCCCGCGAGCGTGAATAGCTGAGAATCTTGGCGCGCATCTGGATGTCGGTGGAAGCGCTGGCTTCCCGGCCGATCGGTCCCGCGGCGACGCCGGCATCGGCTCCAACCTTGAACTGGTTCTTGACCAGTTGCTCGAGCCCGCGCTGATCGTTGATCACCAGGACGAGGTCGATCGCCTGCACGCCGAACTGCGGTCCGACGCTGCCGCCGGTTATGGTCAGGAACGCGGGATTGGACCAGGCGCCGTCTTTCCCACGGACGCTGAGTACGCCGCGACCGCGCTGCCCGCCAACGAAGAACCCACCCTTGACCAGCGATGGGAAAACCGCGATGGCGGCTGCGCGTTCCAACACCGCGCGCGGGACCGCCTTGTCCGGCGCCGCCATGATCTCGTCGAGCACCGTTGCTGCCGTGGTGACACGCTGGTGTTCTTCATCAGCATTCTTCGACTGGGCCGCGAGCGGCAGGATCGCCGCCGCGGCGATCAGGGCAATGGCAAACACTTTCTTCATAAACTCAGACTCCTTAACGCAGGCTCGAGCGTGCGGTGCGTGAAGCGGAACCCCAACTGCTCGGCATACGCAGGCAATACGCGCTGGCCGGTCAACAACATGGACGACATCTCGCCAAGGGCGGTTCTAAGCACGAACGCCGGTGCCTGCAACACCGCCGGGCGGCGCAGCACGCGCCCAAGCGCGTGAGTGAATTCGCGGTTGGTGACCGGCGTCGGCGCCGTGGCATTGAATGCGCCCGCGCACCGCTCATCCTGGATCAACCACGACACCATGGCCGTCCAGTCGTCGACGTGGATCCAGGGCATGTACTGCTGCCCTGACCCCAGAGTGGCGCCCAGCCCCAGTTTGAACGGCAGGCGCATCTTCTGCAGCGCCCCGCCATCGCTCGCCAGCGCGAGTCCGGTACGGAGTACCGCCACACGCGTGGCTGGTGATTCGGCGGCGCGTGCCTCCTGCTCCCAATCGACGCACAAGCGCGCCAGAAAGTCGGTGCCCGGCTCGGTCGACTCGGTAACGGGTTCATCGCCGTGCGGACCGTAGTAGCCAATCGCCGACCCGCTGACAAAGACGCGCGGCGGCCGGGCACACTGCGCCATCGCCGTGACCAGTGTTCGCGTGGCGAGCACACGGCTGCTGCGCAGAACCTCTTTGCGCGCCGCGCTCCACCGCTGGTCGGGGAGTGGCTCGCCGGCAAGATTCACCACCGCGTCGGCGCCGTCGAGGTGCCCCGCAAGCGCTCCTGGTGAGCCGTCCGGCTGCCAGGCAATGGCGCCGTGCTTCGAGGACCGCGACAGGACCAAGGCGCGATGTCCTTCATCCTGAAGCCGCCTGACGAGTTTTCGGCCCAAAACCCCCGATCCGCCTGCGACAACGATGGTCACGTCTCCCATCTTAAGGGCTGTCGGGTTGACAGACAGTCGCGCTTCGAGTTAACTAACCAGTTAGTTATCAATTTGGTGTCAGGCACCGGAGTGGAAACGAAGATGACGGCGGCAAAGCGATCCACCACCACTTCCACACGCGACTCCGTCTTCGACGCGGCAGCGGCGCTCTTTTCCGCCAACGGCTTCGACGGCGTCAGCATGGACGACATCGCCCGAACCGCAGAGGTCAACAAGGCAATGATCTACTACCACTTCGCTGACAAGCTCGCGCTCTACCGCGCGATCATCGGCGACGGCCTCAGGAGCACCGGCGACACCGTTGGCGCCATTGCCAGCGGTAGCGCGAGCCCGGAAACGAAGCTCGATGCGTTCATCGAAGCCTTTGTCCGCATGACCGAAGCCAGGCCGTGGATGCCGGCCATGATGTTGCGCGAGATCGCCGAAGGCGCGCCGCGGCTCGATCCCGACACGATGCAGCACATGCGCACCGTGGTGATGAGCTTCATCGCGATCCTCAAGCAAGGACAGGCCGCGAAAGTCTTTCGCGAAATCCATCCGATCCTCGCCTACGAATCAACGATCGGTCCAATCATCATCAACGCCGCGCGCGAGCGCGTCGCCGAGCAACCGGAACGCAAGAACCAGGACTTTCCAATGCTCATCGAGATCACCCACGAGCAGGTGATCGCTCACAGCCAGGACACCGCTCGACGCATGCTCAAGCCGTGACACACGCCATGAAAAGACTGCCCATCGCCATCGCTCTCCTTGCAGCTGCCTGCTCCGAACCCCAACCTACGGACCGCATCCGGGTCTCGGGCCACGTTGAAGCCACCGAGACCCGACTCGCTGCCGAAGCCGGAGGAAGAATTCTTACCCTGGCCGTCAAGGAAGGCGACCGCGTCACGCCCGGACAAGCCGTGCTGACGCTCGACACCCGCGATGCGCAACTGGCGATCGACCGTGCCAAAGCCGAACGCAACGCCACCGAAGCGCAACTGCGCCTGGTCCAAGCCGGCGCGCGCGTCGAAGACGTCCGCCAGGCACAGGCGCAGGTCGAAAGCGCGCGGACCGAGGTGGCGGCCGCGAAGACGGAACTCGACGCCGCCGAAACCGACCTCCTCAGGTTCGAGACGCTTCTCAAGAACAACTCCGGGTCACGCAAACAGCGGGATGACGCTGCGGCGCGGCGCGACCTCGCCCGGGACAGGGTCGCGTCGACCGAGAGCCGCGTGAAGACGGCGGAAGAAGCCCTCGGCCGGGTCAAGGCCGGCGCTCGTCGCGAAGAAGTCGAGGCGGCCCGTGCGCGCGTCGAAGCCGTTTCCGCCCAGATCGCCATGCTGGAGAAGACGCTGCACGACGCCACGCTCACGTCGCCGATCGGCGGACTGGTCACGGAGAAGATGGTCGAGATCGGCGAGGTCGTTCCCCCTCGCGCTCCGGCCATCGTCATCACCGACCTGGAGCACGCCTGGGCAGACGTCTTCGTGCCCGAACCGACCGTGCCGCAAATCAAGATCGGCCAGCCGGCCAGCATCTTCACCGACGCCGGCGGCAATAGCCTGACCGGAACCATCGCCTACATTTCGCCGAAGGCAGAATTCACGCCGCGCAACGTGCAGACCGCCGAAGAGCGTTCGAAGTTGGTCTACCGGGTGAGGATCACGGTCGACAACAAAGACGGCGTCCTGAAGCAGGGCATGCCGGTAGAGGCGGAAATCGTCTTCGCCAAATGACCGCCATTCACCTCCAGAACGTCGTCAAAAAATACGGCAGCGTCGAGGCGCTGCGCGGCATCTCGTTCAGCGTTGAGCGCGGTGAGATGTTCGGGCTGATCGGCCCGGACGGTGCCGGTAAGACAACCGCTATCCGGGCGCTGTGCGGCCTGCTGCATGTCGACGGTGGCAGCATCGCCGTCCTCGGGCAAGACCCCATCCGGCAGCATCGCGACGTCACCGGAGTCGTCGGCTATCTCTCGCAACGGTTTTCGCTCTACGGCGACCTGAGCATCGACGAGAACATTGCCTTCTTCGCCGAGATTCACGGCGTGCGCGACTACCACGGCCGCCGCGACCGCCTGCTGGAGATGACGCAACTCACGCGCTTCCGCCATCGCCTCGCAGACCAGTTGTCAGGCGGCATGAAACAGAAGCTCGCGTTGGCCTGCACGCTGGTCCACGAACCCAAAGTGATCGTGCTCGACGAACCGACCACCGGCGTCGATCCCGTCTCCCGGCGCGAGTTCTGGAAACTGCTGTCGCAGTTCCTCGCCCAGGGCATCACGATCCTGATGTCGACGCCCTACCTCGACGAAGCCGAACGCTGCAGCCGCATTGCGCTGCTGCACGAAGGCCGGGTGCTCGCCCTCGATCAACCGAACCGTCTGCGCGCCGGCCTGAGCGGCACGTTGTTCGAAGTCGTCGTCGACTCGCCGCGCGAAGCGCTCGACCGCATGACCGGCCGGTCAGACGTGATGAGCGCGCAGGTGTTCGGCGATCGTCTCCACGTCTGGATCGACCGTGCCGACCCCGAATCGGCCACTGCCGTCCTACAGACGGCCACGACGGCTGCCGGCCTGGTGCCTTCGAGCGTCCGCCCGATCGTGCCGTCGCTGGAAGACGTCTTCATCGCACGCCTGTCGTCGGCAGCAGCACACGAGGCCTCAGCGTCATGACCCGTTCCACACTCGCCACCATCGCAACCGTTGCACTCGTCGCGGCATCGCCGTTCAGTTCGGCCGCGTCGGCCCAGACTGCGCCCATCCGCCTGTCGCTCAACGAGGCCATTACGCGCGGTCTCGAGAACAGCCATCGCCTGTCGGAGATCAAGGCGCGGGAAGACGGCGCGAGGGCGGCCGCTCACACCGCGTCGCTTGGCGACAAGCCCACGTTCAACGCCAGCGGCAGCTACTTGCGGACCAACCACGTGACCGAGTTCTCGTTTCCGCAGCCGAACGGGACACGCCTGGTCGTCTATCCCGACGTTCCCGACAACTTCGCTTCGCGCGTGTCGTTCCAATGGCCGATCTTCACCTCGGGCCGAGTCGATGCGCTCGAGCGCGCCGCCGATGCGGAGGCCGCCGCAATTGCCTCGGAGGTCAACGCCGCCCGCGCCGACCTCAGGCTCGAGATTTCACGTGCCTACTGGGCCTCGGTGACGGCCAGGGAAACGCTTCGCGTCCTGGAGGAGTCCGCCGCTCGCGTCGAGGCGCAACTGAAGGACGCCAGGCAGCGTTTTGAGGTTGGCTTGATTCCGCCCAACGAAGTGTCGAGCCTCGAGGCGCAGCGCGCGCGCGAGCGCGCCCAGCTGATCGAAGCCAGCAACCTGCTCGAGTCCGCCCTGATCGATCTTCGTCGACTGATCGGCGCCCCCATCGAAGCGGTCATCGAGACCACGGACACGATTGATGTGCCCCAGGCGCCGTCAGTTCCCGCCGGCAGCGATGACCTGGTCGCGACCGCGCTCAAAGACCGTCCTGAGCTGAAAGCTCTTGATTGGCGCATCACTGCGGCCGAGGCGCGTCAGCGCGCTGCCGGCTCACTCACCAAACCAACGATCAACTTGATGGGCGGCGTCGATTACGCCAATCCGAATCCGCGACTCTTTCCGCGCAAGGCAGAGTGGCAAGAGTCGTGGGATGTCGGCGTGGCGGTGAACTGGAACTTCTTTGATTTTGGCCGAGCAAAGGCGCAGCAGGCCGAAGCGGCGGCGGCAATCAAGGCGACCCGTGAACGCATCGCCGAGGTCGAATCGCTGGTGTCGGCGGACGTGCGTCAGCGCCTGATGGATCGCGCCAGCGCGCGCGCCGTGGTCGACGCTTCCGACGCGGCGGTGAAGAGCGCCGTCGAGGCACGCCGGGTCGTCGGCGATCGATTTGCGGCCGGCGTGGCCACCAGCACCGACGTGATCGTGGCGCAGGTGGCACAACTCGAGGTCGAGCTGGCGCGTACCCGGGCGCTCGCGAACCTGCGGCTGGCGGAGGCCAGGCTCGAGCGCAGCATGGGCGGCCCTCGATGAGCAGTGTCGCGATCGACGTCAAGGGCATGACCCGCAAGTTCGGGCAGTTCGTGGCCGTCGACAACCTGTCCTTCGATGTGAGGCAGGGCGAGATTTTCGGATTCCTCGGCGCCAACGGCGCGGGGAAGTCCACCACCATCCGCATGCTGTGCGGCCTGCTGACGCCGACCAGCGGAACGGCGATGGTTGGTGGCGTCGATGTCAGCCGCGATCCGGAGGCGGTGAAGCGCAACATCGGCTACATGTCGCAGAAGTTCTCCCTCTATGAGGCGCTGACGGTCGACCAGAACATCGAGTTCTTCGGTGGCGTCTACGGACTGGCCGGCGCGCGCTTCCAGGAACGCCGCCGATTTGTCCTCGAGATGGCAGGGCTCAAGGGTCGAGAGAATACCCTGACGCGCGAACTGCCTGGGGGCTGGCGCCAGCGACTCGCGCTTGGCTGCGCCATCCTGCACGAGCCGAAGATTGTCTTCCTTGATGAGCCGACCGGGGGCGTCGATCCGTTGTCGCGGCGGCGTTTCTGGGACCTGATCGGTGACCTCTCGCGCCATGGCGTCACCGTGCTGGTGACGACACACTACCTGGACGAGGCTGAGCACTGCCACCGCATCGCCATCATTCACGCCGGCAAGATGGCGGCGCTTGGCACCGCCAGCGAGCTGAAGCGGGTCTTTGCCGATCGTCCGATCGTCGAGATTCACGCCTCGAAGCCGGTTGAAGCCATGGAGATCCTCGACCAGCACGACCGCGTCGAGAAAACCAGCCTGTTCGGCACCGCGGTCCACGCGGTGCTCAAGGATCGATCGATTGACCCGAGCGCGCTGTCGTCGGCGCTGAGCGCCCACGGCATCAGCGTCAACTCGATCGGCGCGGTGAGCCCGTCTCTTGAAGACGTGTTTCTCGACGTCGTCGAGCGCGTCGAGGGCCCTGCCGTGGCCGCGGCGGCGGAGGGCAGGGCGTAATGCGACAGGCCGTTGCGGTGGCCGCCAAGGAACTGCGGCAGATCCTGCGCGATCAGCGATCGCTCATGATCCTGTTGTTCATTCCCGCATTCTTCCTGCTGATCTTTGGGTATGCGCTGAACTTCGACATTCGCCACGTGTCGCTGGCAGTACAAGACAAGGATCGCAGCACACAGAGCCGGGAGCTGGTCTCGGCGTTCGTCAACTCCGGTTACTTCAGCCTGGTAGGTTACATCGACGCGCCGGCCGAACTCGATCGGTTGGTCGACGAAGGGCACGTGCGCGCGATCCTGTCGATCCCATCCGGCCTCGAGCGCGACCTGAGGCAGCGCCAGCCGGTGACAGTGCAGGTGATCATCGACGGCGACAATGCCAATACCGCTTCAACGGTGATGGGCTACGCGCGACGGCTGGTGGCCGAATACAGTGCCGCTGTCTCGGTCACGCCGAAGTCATCTCCGGGGCCCGGCATCACCATCGAACCGCGGATCTGGTACAACCCGCAGCTTCGCAGCACGCTGTTTCTCGTGCCCGGCCTGATTGCCTACATCGCCATGATCACGGCCGTCGTCTCGACTGCGCTGTCGGTCGTGCGAGAAAAGGAACGCGGCACGATGGAGCAGGTGCGCATGGCGCCGATCAGTCCATTGCCGTTCATTCTCGGCAAGACGCTGCCCTACCTGGTGATCTCCTTCGTATCGGCCGTGGTGGTGATTCTTTCAGCCATGGCGCTCTTCGACTTGCCGATGCGCGGGTCCTGGCCGCTGCTGTTTGGCTCGATCGCCTTGTTCTTGGTCGGTGCCCAGGCGCAGGGTCTGCTGATCTCGACGATTGCGCAGACCCAGCAGGTGGCGTTCCAGGTGGCGCTGCTCTCGTCCCTGCTGCCGACGATGATCCTGTCGGGATTCATCTTCCCGATCTCGAGCATGCCGGTCGTGGTCCAGGCGATCACCCACATCGTGCCGGCGAGGTACTTCCTGGTGGCGCTGCGCGCCATTGTGTTGAAGGGCGCCGGTGCGATGGCGTTCTGGCAAGACCTGGCGGCGCTGGCGATCTTCGCCACGGTGGCAACCTTCCTGGCGTCGATGCGGCTGCGGCGGGAGTGGTCATGAAGCGCGTGCTCCACCTAATGAAGAAGGAGCTCCTCGAGCTCAAGCGCGACCCGCGATTGTTCGCCATCGTGATCATCGCGCCGATCGTACAGTTGAACGTGCTCGGCTACGCCGCGACCACCGACGTCAAGGACATCCCGATTGCGATCGTGGATGCCGATCGCTCGACGGCGAGTCGCGAGTTGACGCATCGCTTCGAGGCCTCGGCCAACTTCAAGATCGTGGCGATGCCGGGTTCGACCAACGAGATCGACCAGCTCCTCGATCGCGGCGATGTCTGGATGGCGATCAACATTCCTGCCGACTACGGCCGCCGGGTTGCGGGTGGCCGGGAAACGGCCATCCAGATCATCGCCGACGGAACGGATTCAAATTCCACTGGTGTGGCGATGGGCTACGCGCAGACCCTGATCGGCGGCTACGCCCAGGATCTTGCTGCGCAGGCCATGCCAGGCGCCGTGGTCGGTGGTCTCGTGCAGCCGGAGATTCGCGTCTGGTTCAATCCAAGGCTTGAAAGCCGGGACTTCATGATTCCCGGGATCGTCGCCCTCCTGCTGCTCGTGATCACGACGAACTTGTCAGCGATGGCCATTGTCCGGGAAAAGGAAATCGGCACGCTCGAACAGCTCAACGTCACGCCGCTGGCGAGATGGGAGCTGATTACCGGCAAGCTGCTGCCCTACGCGGCGATTGGCATCATCGACGTGATCCTGGTCTTGATCGTGTCGATCTACTGGTTCCAGGTGCCGATGCGCGGCAGCTTGGTGCTGCTATTCGCGATGTGCCTGATCTACCTGCTGTCGACCCTTGGTCTTGGACTCTTTGTCTCGACGATCTCGCGCACGCAACAGCAGGCGATGATGACGGCGATCTTCTTCTTCCTGACGCCCATGATGTACCTGTCAGGGTTCGTGTTCCCGATCGAGAACATGCCGGAGTGGATTCAGCCGCTGACCTACCTGATTCCGTTGCGCTACTTCCTGGTGATTCTCCGGGGCATCTACCTGAAGGGCCTGGGCCTGGAGGTGCTGTGGCCGCAGGCGGCGGCGCTGCTGGCCTGGGGGCTTACCGTCCTGACGCTGGCGACCCTGCGATCCTCGAAGCGGCTTGGCTGATCAGCGGCGGTGACCCGCAGCGCGCATCCCGGCGTCCTCGTCGACGAGACCGAGCACGGCGGCGC
>JAYQOO010000002.1:0-925 GCA_038144855.1 Acidimicrobiia bacterium
CCGCGTCCGCGCCCGCATCGATGGTCGCTTGCGCGGGCTCGAACGATTTCCGCCGGCGATGGCGCTGCCGGTCACGGCGCGGGTGAAGGCGATGGCCGAGGCGCCGATCGGCGCCGCCCCGGCGCCGATCGATTCGCACATTGGCTACAACCTGGTCTGGGGCCGCGCCGTCGATCTGCGTTTCTCGCTGGTGCCTGCGGTCACCGGTGAGAAGGTCGTGCTGCGCGTGCTCGAGCGCACGCGCGCGCGCCGCGAGTTGAAGGACCTCGGCGTCGACCAGCACACGCAGCGCAGCTTGATCGAGGCGTGTGACTTGCCGAACGGATTGATCCTCGTCACCGGTCCGACCGGCAGCGGCAAGAGCTCGACGCTCTACGCGCTCCTCGATCGCCTGAATTCGGAGGACCTCTCGGTGGTCACCGCTGAAGATCCGGTCGAGTCGCGGATGGATGGCGTCACGCAGGTGCAGTGCCAGCCCGGCACCGCGATGACTTTTGCCACCGTGCTGAAAAGTTTTCTCCGCCAGGATCCGGACGTGATGATGGTCGGCGAAGTCCGCGATGCGGAGACAGCTGATATCGCGTTGAAGGCGGCACTGACCGGCCACCTGGTGCTGTCGACGTTGCACACCAACGATGCGCCGGGCGCCGTGCTGCGCCTGTTGAACATGGACCTCGAACCGTTCATCGTCGCGTCGTCGTTGCGGTTGATCCTGGCGCAGCGGCTGGTGCGGCGCCTGTGCGCCGACTGCAAGGTGGTTGATGATTCGGTGGCTGAGCGCCTCGTTGCTCTTGCGGCGCTGGATGATGTGAACGTCCCGGATGGTGCGGCGGCGAAGGTCTTCAAGGCGGTCGGCTGCGCGCGCTGCGGCGGTAGCGGTTATCGCGGTCGCACCGGCATTCACGAGGTGCTGACGGTCACGTCG
>JAYQOO010000002.1:935-117549 GCA_038144855.1 Acidimicrobiia bacterium
GGGCGGCGGCGCGCGCGGGGGCGGTAGCGGTTTTCGGGGTCGCACGGGCTTTCACGCGGGGCTGACGGTCACGTCGCGAATCGAGAACCTGATTCTTGCGCGCGCCGACGCGCCGGCGATTCGTGCCGCGGCGCGCCGCGACGGCATGGTCACGCTGCGCCAGGCTGGCTGGCGCAAGGCCCTGGCTGGTGAGACGTCGCTGGCCGAAGTGTTCGATCACACGATTGCTTGCGAACCCGCGCGAGAGGCGCCGGCCGCATCCTGATGGATGATCGCACCCGACGCATCGTCGTGCCGCCGCCGGATCGATCCACTGGCGGCTTGACCGCGTTTGGCGTGTCTGAATGCGGACCGGTGCGCGCCAACAACGAGGACGCGTTTACTTTCGATCTCGATCTCGGACTGTTCGTGGTCGCCGACGGCATGGGCGGGCACGCCGCCGGCGAGATCGCGTCGCGCCTGGCGCTGGAAACGATCATGGCGTTCATCAGCCGGTCCAGTAACGGCGCGGCTCCGGACGTGGCCGCCGACTTCGACGCGTCGTTATCGCCCGATGCGAATCGCCTGCGCATGGCGTTGTTGCTCGCGCACGGGCGCATCCGCCGCGCCGGCAGCAGCCATGCCGACTATCACGGCATGGGGACGACGATTGTCGCAGTCCTGTTCAACGGCGCCAACCTGGTGGTGGCGCACGCGGGCGACAGCCGCGTGTATGAACAGTACGACGGCCGGCTGACGCAGATCACCAGGGACGATTCGCTGCTCGAACTGCTGGCGTCGATGGACACCACGGACGAAATCCGCGCGCTCCATGCCGGCCAACGCAATATCGTGACCAACGTGCTCGGCGTGGACGACGAGCTGTTCGTGCACATCGACGAACGGCCGCGCGCGCGAGGCCGGGTCTTGTTATTGTGTAGCGACGGCGTGCACGGCGTGCTGGATGCCGGCCGCATCGGCGGCATCCTGGCCGGCCGCGACGCGCCCCGGCAACATGCCGAACGGCTGGTGGCGGCGGCGATTGCGGCCGGGGGCCGCGACAACGTCACGGCGCTGGTCGTGGCAGACGGGGAGGCGATGTGAAGGCGGCAACGGGGCAGGGCGGCGCGGTACGGCGCCGAGATCTCTTGGTAGCGGTGCTGGCGCCGCTGGCGGTGTCGAACCTGGCGATGGCGCAGGCGCGGCCGCCGGCGCTGAAGACCCGCTCGATCTCGACGACACATTTCCGCATCGAGATCCCGGAAAAAGACTGGCGCTTGATGCCTGGCGGCCTCAATACGCTTGGCGTGCTGGCGCAGAAGGATGGCGCCGCGGCGATCGTCATCGAGCACGAGATGCTGCAGATTGCGTTGAAGCCGGAAGAGGTCGACGCCACCTTCGTCGAGATCGAGAGCACCACCATTAAGGAGCGCGAAACCGCCGGCAGCGGTTTCATCGCCCGCATCGATCCGAACGGCAGCCGCCGCGCGGTGATCGACTTCCAGCGCCGTGCCGCCGCCGGCACCGAGCAGGTGCGCGTTGTCGTTCTGGTCAACGGCAAGCACCTGTATCGCCTGATCGCGGTCGCGCTGCAGAGCCAGTTCGCGCGCTACGAGCAGGTGTTCCAGTCGGTGGCTGCGTCCTTTACACCGCTCGATCCAGCTTCCTGAGTGGCGTCCCGTTCGCCGGCATCCGGCCTGCCGCGGGCGCGACTGTTGACCGACGACGGGCGCGAGCTGGCCGTGGTGGATATCGCCGACACGGCGGCGACCCGTGCGCGCGGCTTGCTCGGGCGCACAGGATTGGCGCAGGGCTGCGCGCTGTGGCTGGCGCCGTGCCGCTCGATTCATACCATCGGCATGCGCTTTCCGATCGATGTGGTGTATCTCGACCACGATAACTACGTCGTGTCGATCAAGGAGCGCGTCGCGTCGTTCCGCCTGACGTGGGGCGGCTGGCGGTCGCGAGGTGTGTTGGAGTTCGCTGCCGGTGAAGTCGCTCGCCTGAAGATCAGCGAGGGACAGCGATTGCGGTTTCGTCCAGAAGGGTAAGAGAGCGTAATCGCTAGCGCGCCGGTCCTGCTTCGGTGATCTGCCACGTCCCACCGACGTTGGTAAATTTCAACCGCCACATCGCCGACTCGGTCGTCGACGGGCTGCGATCGGCTGGTTCGCGCACCGTGCGGATCTGGCATCGCACCACAGCGGATCCGTCGGGCCACGTCTCGATCGTGATGTTGTCGATGTCCATGCGGATGCGGCGGTAGGCCTGGAACTCGCGCGTGATGTCGCTCGGCGAGCGATACGAAGCAATGGTGACAAATTGCGCGACGTTTCGCGATTCCATCGCCGATTCGTATCGCTCCAGGCCGTTGCGCACCGCTTTCTCGGTGGCGACGCGGGTGATCGCGAACGCGCGCCGCTCGCGCTCGGCACGGATGTCGGCACGTGACGGATCGAGCGCCAGCGCCGAGTCGAGCAGCTCGATCGCCTTGCTGTCATTGGCGTCGCGGGCGCGCCCGAGCAGGTCGTTGATGCGGGCATCGCGCGTCGCCGCGGCGGTGCGCCGCGTATCAAGCAGCTTCTGCAGCTCGGCGAGGCGCGGACTGGCGGGATCGAGTCTCTCGGCGTCATGGATAGCCGCGGCCGCTGCGGTGAGATCGCCGGCCGCGATCCGCTCGTCGGCACGCTGCAGCGCATCGCGCGCCTGCATCGCCGGCGTCGCCGCCAGCGCCGGCGTCGGCGTCGGTTTTGGCTGCGGCGGCGTGGCGGGCGTGACGTTTGCCGATCGCGCGTCCCTGATGCGGGCGGAATTGGCCCCGGCCGGTTCGACGGCACGCGCGCGCTGTCCGGCCGCCGCCGGCGTCTGCCGGAACAGCGCGCCGGCCTCGTCGTAGAGCATCACCGCGTGCGCGGTGTCGACCGGAGCGGTTGCGCGCGCCGCCTCCTCGATCTTCGCCGCGGCTTCTTGCAGGACCGCCTTGTCGTAGCTTGGCGCGCCCTCTGCTGCCTGGCGCGCGGTCGCCGCTCGCGCCGCCGCATCCGAGCGCATCGTCGCCAGCAGTTGCATCGCGGTGGCGCGTTCCGGCGCCGACTCCGGGATCGACAGGGCCAGGCTGACGGCGCCGTCGATGTCCCGCGCCTGGTAGCGCTCTCGAGCGCTCTCGACCGTCGACTGATAGCTCGACTGCGGCGCCGGAGTCGTCGCCGGAGTTGCGGCGACCGGATCGCCCGTCATCTCGGTTGCTGGGGGCGTCGAGCGGGTCAACGACCTGATCACCAAGACGATCAGCACCAACAGAACCGCGCCGCCTGCCAGCCACAGCGGATTGATGCCGCTGCGCGGCTTGCGCCGGATCGACACGGTCGATGCAAAAGGATCCGGCCGAGCCGGTTGTGCGATCTTCGACGGCAGTGGCGCCGACACCGGCGCTGGTGGTGCCGATGTAGCGATCGGTGGCGCCGGCGGTGGGAGCGGCGGTGCCGGCGGCAGCACCCGCGGCCCCCGTGCGGGGGGGGGGGCGACACCGGTGCTGAGGGTGCTGAGGCCGGTTGCTTGCTTTGTGCGGCTGCTACCATTTTCAGGATGGCGTCCCGCGACATCCGCACGGTTTCCTGATCGGACGCGCGCACGGTACCGGAATCCTTGCGTGACGGCGGCGGAGGAGTCTCTTCGCGCGGCGGTTCGGTGCTGCTGCAGGCGCGCTCCTCGTCTTTGTGCTGCTGTTGCGTGTTGATCGCCTCAGTGGCGCGATCCCGCAGGCTCAGCGCCTCGGCATTGTCCGCGTCGTAGGCCAGCGCCTGGTTTGCGGATCGTTGCGCCGCCTCAAAGGCACCCTCGTCGAACCACTGACGCCCGCGCGCGATCGCGGCCCGCGTGCTTTCGGCGCGTGCCACGGCGCGCTCGCGTTCGCGCCGCTGTTCCTTGACGTCTTGGCGCAGCGCGAGGGCTTCCGGAGCGTCGGCGCTCAGCTTGAGCGACTGCTCGATCACGGCGTCGGCCTGGCTGAGTTCTCCCGCCGACAGGTGCGCCCGCGCCGCTTGCAGATACTCCTGGAATTGCCCTTCTTCGAGGCTGGCCTGGGCCTGGGCGAGCAGCTGCAGCGCATGCGCATGATGCGAGTCGAGCAGCAGCGCGTTTTCGCACGCCTCGACCGCCTCTTGAAGGCGGCCTTCCGTGAGGTGCGTCGTCGCGACAAGGAGAAACGCTTCGATCTGCGCGGTGCGGCGTTGCGCGATCGCATTGAGGCTGGCGGCCTCGCGCGGGCGCTGCCGCCGTTCGGCGACGCCGGGTGGCGGACCGATCATCGTGTCCGATTGCGCGCCGGCCATCATCTTCGCGCGGACGCGGGCGGCATCGGCAGCGAGCGCGGCGAGATCCTGGTAGCGCTGTGCCGGATCCTTCTCGAGTGCCTTGTTGACGATCGTTTCGAGATCGGGATCGATCGACGGCATCAACTGGCGGATCGGCGTCGGCATCACGTGCACGATGTTGTGCAGCACGACGTGGGCCGACTCGCCGGGGTAGGCTTTTTGATACGTCAGCAGCTCGTAGAACACGACGCCGACGGAGAAGATGTCGCTGCGCGAATCGGCGACCTTACCATCGACCTGTTCCGGGGACATGTAGTGCGGCGTGCCCATCACCGAGCCGACCCGCGTCAAGCCCGACGCGCCGGCTTCGCTGACGATGCGGGCCAGGCCGAAGTCGAGGATCTTAAGCGCCCCGTCGCCGGTGACGATCAAGTTGCCGGGCTTGATGTCGCGATGCACGATGCCGCGCGCATGCGCATAGCCGAGTCCGGCGCACAACTCGAGCATCAGTTGCAGGCGCCGATCGACGCTGAGCGGGGCGCGGCGCCGAACGATTTCGGACAGCGACTCGCCATCAAGGAATTCCATGGCGATGAACGGCTGGCCCTCGTGTTCGCCGATGTCGTAGATCGTGACGACGTTCGAGTGGCGGAGCGCGGCGGCCGATCGCGCCTCGCGGGCAAAGCGGTCGCGCAAGTCCTCGTCCTGTTCGGGCAGGACCTTGATCGCTACCGTGCGTTGCAGCAGCGGATCGGTGGCCAGATAGACGAGTCCCATCCCTCCGGCGCCAAGCCGATGTTGGATTTCATAGCGACCGATACGCGTCGGAGTGGGAGGAGGCAACGAAAGCTTGTCTGCTCTAAACTGACTCTTTCGGCAATTGTACCTCTTGGGTTCGGCATGCACTACCGAGAAATCCTGCAGTTGCAATGGCACGATGTGGACCTTGTGGCGAGGCGCGTCCGTGTCCGCCACAGCAAGACGCAGGCCGGGCGCGGTCGTGTAATCCCTCTGAACCAGCACGCGTTTGTTGTGCTGGAGTTCCTGAATGGTCGATGTGCGCTACAGCAGCCGGGGGATTGCGTCTTCGCCTCAGAGCGATACGGCATCGCGGGAGATGTCGGCGACGTGTATGCCTATGCGACGCCCCCCACACAACCGATCAAGAGCGTGAAGGAGGCGTGGGAAAGCGCCAAGCGAGACGCTGGTGTGACGTGCCGGTTTCATGACTTGCGGCACACCGCCGCGACGCGCATGCTCGAAGGCGGCGCACGGCTGATGGCACGTGCGGCGGGCGGGTCGGAAAGCCAAGGTGCCAGCGAACGGAGCACATCGGCTACGGCACACGTTCTGTTCACTCCTCGCGATGCGGGGCGGGCCGCCGTTAGCAATTCAGGGACTGGCTGGGAGGCAGGGATTCGAACCCCGATAAGCGGAGTCAGAGTCCGCTGTCCTACCGTTGAACGACCTCCCAGTAGGGTTGGAACTTCCCATTATAGAAAAAATGGCCGAATCCGTCGAATCTTCTGTTTGGCGACGGGCCGATTTCTACACATTACGGCACGATTTCGCGGAATTCGGGAACCAGCAGTAGACGGTCTACGTATCAGCCGTAGAACGTCTACATATACGGCTCCTGTCCATGAGAGAAGAAACGATCCTGGTCGCCGCGTCGCTGCTTTCGCTCCTGCTGCTGACGCTTCACATCACGGACGACATTGTTCGGGGAATCTCGCAGGCTGAGCCCTCCAAGACTGCACTGGTCGTGTTCGTGATCTTTCTTTACGGAACGCTGATTCTCTCCGGGAAGGTATCGGGACACGTCATCACGTCAATCATTGGACTGTTCGCGGCCGCCATGCCCGTTATCCACATGAGTGGAGCGCGCTATCCGGAGATCGCAAGGTCTGAGGGTGGGTTCTTCTTTGTCTGGACACTCTGGATGCTGGGTGGGCTCGGAGGACTCACGCTGGTTCTTTCGGCGCGCGGATTGTGGCGACTGCAACGGAGCCAAGCGCGGTAGTCCATGCTGCAACCAATTCACTCACTTCGGCGCCGCCTCACCGACGGTCACCAGCGATAAATATGGCCAAGTCTCCCGATCCTGAGCGCCTCGAACTGCTGCAAGGCACCCTCGACATGCTGGTTCTACGGACGCTTCAATGGGGTCCGCGCCACGGCCACGGCATCGGCCAGGCGATCAACCAGCAATCCGACGACCTGCTCAAGGTCGAGACCGGATCGCTCTATCCAGCGCTGCATCGCCTCGAGAAAAAAGGCTGGCTGAAGTCTGAATGGGGCATCAGCGAAGCCAATCACAAGGCGAAGTACTACCAGCTGACCGCGGCCGGCAAAGCACAGTTGTCCCGCGAACGCGATCGCTGGTCGCAACTGGTGAACGTGATCGGCCGCATCATGAATCCGGCCACCGAAGAGTAGAGATCACCATGACTCTGCGTCCCGACGATCAGCAGACAAGTACTTGAGGAACCAGTCGGCGGCAAGGTTGGATCCGACTTCGAAACCGGCGTTCGAGTAGGCCTGGAAGTGGGTCAACGCGGGGAACACAATCGCCTGCGACGGCACCCCTCGACCGCTCAGAAACTTCGCCGCTTCGATCGCGCCTGCCGCGCCCTGCGTCAGTTCATCCTTCTCGGCAGGAAGGAAGAGCACCGCCGTCGTCGGCCTGATCTGATCAAGCATTTGGCCGGGACGCACATCACGATTGCGTTGCGTGGACCACTGGTCGACCTTGCTACGGAACGAGAATCCGCCGTCGACTTCAGCACCTTGTCCTTCACGCACGCGCTTGATCGCGTCGGCCAGCAGGTTGGCGCCGATCGCGACCGGTGCGCGCGGCGCCGGCCTGGGGGTGGCGACCTGCGAGACCACCGCCTTGACCCGTGCGTCGAGCGCAGCGACCGCGATCACGACGGAGCCGCCATTGCTCGAGCCCCAGATGCCGATCTTGTCTGGATCGATGCCGGGTTCGCCCTGGAGGAACGACACAGCGGCGCGGAAGTCGGCGACCTCATGGACGTTGTTGAGGTTTGTGCGCTTCAGCAGGATGCGCGCTTCTTTCTCGGTCACCGCGTGAAGATCGCTCGTCGTGTCGTCTTCGAGGAGGTGAAGGTCGTCCGACCCGCTGCCGCTGAAGCCGTAGCTCTGGTAGTCGATGGCCATGGCGACGAGCCCGCGCTCGGCGAATCGAGCGGCGAATTTTTCGATGCCGATCGACAGGGCATTGATGCCGTGACCGACCACGACCGCCGGCAGCTTGCCGCTTGCGGTAAAACCCTTCGGCAGAAACAGCTTGCCGTAAAGCGCCGTGCCGCCATCGACGTAGAACGTGACCTGGCGCGTCCTCACGCCGTCCGGCAACTGGTAGTCCCAGTCCCGTGCCTGCGTGCCGCCCTCTCGTTTCTGGTCCGGATCGGTGGTTTGCCGTTCGAGTGCGGCCTTGTGCTTCTCGATGATGCCCGTATCGATTTGCGCGGCCGCCATGAGCGGCGCGCAAAGTGTGAAGACCCAGAAGAGGCGCGCGATCCAAGGGTGCCGCATCTTGAGGCGGGAGTGTATCCTACCGGCCATGCTCCGATTGAGTCTGTTGCTGCTTGCGACTTTCGCGCTTGGCGCGGCCCAGCCTTCGCAAGTCGAGTGGGCGTACTACTCAGGCGACAACGGATCGACGAAGTATTCGCCGCTCGACCAGATCAACCTGTCCAATGTCGCGTCCCTGAAAATTGCGTGGCGGCGTCCGCAGGTCGACGCGTCGCTGGTCAAGCCGGCTACACGACTGCTCAACAGCTTCCGCTCCACGCCGATCATGGTGAACGGCGTGCTGTATGCGTCGAACGGCATTGGGCTGGTAGAGGCCTTCGATCCGTCGAGTGGACGCACGCTGTGGGTGCAGAAGCCTGGTGACCAGGGCACCGCACCCAATCCAGGCGATACCCGTGGCAGCTCGAATCGCGGCGTGGCGTTTTGGGGCAAGGGCGCCGACGCTCGCGTCTTCACGTTCCGCAACACGCGACTCTACGCGCTCGACCCGAAGACCGGGGATCCGATCTCGACGTTCGGCAACGGTGGATCGATCGACCTGAGCAACGACGTCGGGCCGCGGAGCACCGGGTATCGGTGGTACTCAGTACCGCTCGTCGCCCGCGACGTGGTGGTGATGGGCGCGTGGATGGTCGACCAGGACTCGGCCACCAAGATCGAAGGCGATCCCGGCGACGTGCGGGCCTACGACGTTCGCACCGGCAAGTTGCGCTGGACGTTTCACGTCGTGCCACGAGCGGACGACAAGGAGGCGCTCAAGACCTGGGTCGGCGATTCGTGGCAGTACACCGGCGCCGGAAACGTCTGGTCGATGATGAGCGCCGACGACGAGCTGGGCTACGTCTACCTGCCAACCTCGAGCGTCACCAACGACATGTACGGCGGCGCTCGGCTTGGCGACAACCTGTATAGCAGCTCGATCGTGTGCGTCGATGCCGCGACTGGTAAGAAGGTGTGGCATTACCAGACCGTCCACCACGATCTGTTCGATTACGACAATCCCGCGGCGCCGATCCTCGCCGACATCACCGTTGACGGGAAGAAGATCAAGGCGCTGGTGCAGGTCACAAAGCAGTCGTGGGCATACGTGCTCGATCGCGTGACCGGAAAGCCGGTGTGGCCGATCGTTGAGCGACCGGTCCCCGCATCGGACGTGCCGGGCGAACGCGCGTCGCCGACGCAGCCGTTTCCATCCAAGCCTCCAGCGTTTGATCGGCAGGGCATCACCGAAGACGACCTGATCGACTTCACGCCGGAGCTTCGTGCGGAAGCCCTGGCGATCTTCAAGCGCTATCGCACCGGACCGATCTTTACGCCGCCGTCGATCGAGGGTCCCGGCCCGAACGATCGCAAGGGCACGATCGAGCTGCCGGGATCGGTTGGTGGCGCGAACTGGACCGGCGCCGCGTTCGATCCCGAGACCGGCATGTTGTACGTGCCGTCGATGACGAACCCGTTTGTGGCGAATCTCATTCCGGGTGATCCGAAGGAGACAAACCTTCGCTACCGTGCGTCGACGCGCGAGTTGATCTCCGGCCCGCGCGGCCTGCCGCTCGTAAAGCCGCCGTACGGCCGCATCACCGCGCTCGATCTTAACAGGGGCGAACTGAAGTGGATGGTGCCAAATGGTGACGGTCCGCGCTTCCATCCGGAGCTGAAGGCGCTGAACCTGCCGCCCCTTGGTCAGGCCGTGCGAGCTGCGCCGCTGGTGACCAAATCACTGTTGTTTGTCACCGAAGGCGATCAGATATCGACCCGCACGCCGACCAACGGCGGCGGCAAGAAGATCCGTGCCTATGAAAAGGCCACCGGCAAGGTGGTGTGGGAATACGCAATGGATGCCGGCAGTACCGGCACGCTGATGACCTACATGCACAACGGCAGGCAATTCATCGTGATTGCGATCGGCGGAGTCACGCACCCCGCCGAGTTCCTCGCCTTCAGCCTGCCTTAGATCGCAAGGCGCGTGACGGCGCCCGTGAGGTTCTCGTCGCCGATCGAGACATACAGCTCCCGATCGGTGATGGACACGCTGAACGCCATGCGTCGATCCAGCTTGGCGACAAGCGCGCCGATCAAGTCACGGTCGATCGCGTAGAGCTCGAGCGCATCGGCGCGATGAATCCCTGCGGCCGCCAGCCCTTTGAGCCACTGCGCCCCTTCCTTGTGGCAGTAGACGGCGACACGAGCGGCCGCCTTCGACGCCTTGTGCAGACGAGTCGAATCAGGCGTGCCGATCTCGATCCACGTCGTGATGGCGCCGGTGAGATCACGGATCGAAATCGTCGGCTCCTCAGGTTCCGACACGCCGCGAGAGAAATCGATTCCCTCGGCGAACTCGAGCATGTACGCCAGCACGCGCGCGATCAGGTACTCGTTGGATTCCGACGGATGCTGCGCGACCCTGAGCGCGAGGGTCTCGTAGACACCGCGATCGTTGTCGGACAGGTCGATGTCGAAGTTGTAGATGGTTGCCGTGAGGGCCATGAAGGCTACCAGTTTATGGGCGTACGGCCCGCAAGGGCGCACATGACTGCGGCTTTGGTGGGCCGAGGGGGCTCGGATCGCACTTTGATTCCAGCGTGTAGACGCCACCGGCGAGCTTCCAGCCCTCTTCGGTCTTGATCAGGTTAAAGACGTCGATCCCGCAATGACTAAACTTGCCGTCGATCCAGAAGTCGTAGGGCGACCACACGGTGGCAATGGTGCCGCTGATGCGCACGTCCTGATTCCAGAGGCGTTCCTGCATCCGCGTCTTCCCTGACTGCAGGTCGGCCAGATACTCTTCGTTTGAGAAGGCCCTGATCTCCGGCTTGCCGTCGCGCATCCGTGTGGCATGAAAGCGGCCTTGCGGCTCCAGGATCTTCCTGGCGCCCTCGACGTCCCGTGCCGTCATGGTGTCGACGAAACCTTGCACGACCTTCAGAACAGCATCCCGTTCGGACGTCTGTGCCGACGCCGCCGAGCCGAACACCAGGCATATCAAACCGACAATGATCGCGCGCATCTTCACTCCGTCCGTCAGAATAGCCTAGTGCGGTCCTACACAGAATTCCCACCCCTCCGCGATCGGATCAAGCCTGGCGTCCGCGTGCTGTTTGTCGGCATTAACCCCGGGGTGCGCTCGGCCCTGACCGGGCATCATTTTGCGGGGTTTTCAAACCGCTTCTGGCGGCTGCTTCACGAATCGAAATTGGTACCGCACCCGATCACCTTTGAGGATGACGACCGCCTGCCGGAGTGGGGATACGGCATCACGAACATCGTGCCGCGCGCCACCCCGAGCATCGACACGATCGAGCCGCACGAGTACGTGGCCGGCCGGATGAAGCTGCGGCGCAAGGTGGGTCAATTCAAGCCGACCGTCATTGCGATGGTCGGGGTGACGGTGTTTCGCGCGATGTATCCCGAGCGAAAAGGGGCGGTCAAGCTGGGGCGTCAGCCGGAGAGGATCGGCGACACCGAAGTGTTTGTGCTGCCGAATCCGAGCGGACGAAACGCCAACTTCACCTACGAGGAGATGCTCGCGGCATTCCGCGCGTTGAAGCGGCGTCTTAAGGCTTGAACGTCGTCATTTTCGAGATGTCGCAGCCAGGTCGAAGATCGCTTGCCCTGGGCATGACGTTGCCCAGATAACACCCCGGGATCCTGTACATCGTCGTTCCCGAAGTCGTGGACGGGCGCGCCTCGGCGGGTTCGACCGGTGTGGCCGAGGGATCGCGTTCGAGAGCCCCCTGATAGTTAATCGACCGGTTCTCGACGATGTTGGTTGAGAACGCCAAGGGCTTGTATCCCTTTGCTCGCAGCTCAACGCGCCGAATCCCAGGCGCGAGGCGAAGCTCGTCGCCCACGTCCCCGGGCGTGCCGAGGAACACATCGTCCACGTAGATTTGCAGCAACGCTCGTGGTTCCACGAAGAGATAAAGGGAACCGACCGTCGGCACGGTCGCTGGTATCTCGACCGAAGGCACGATGTAGACCACGCCCGCGCAGTTGTTGTTCCAATAGCTGCGATAGCGGTGGTCTTGTCGCGGGGGATCCTGTTCGCCTCGATCATTCGCCGGGCGAGAAGAATTCGATCCGCCCTCCCACCATGGTGTGCCGCGCTGTTCCCACCAGGGTGTTCGCGCCTGTTCCCATGAGGGCAGTCGTGGGTCGAAGGTCGCCCGAGCCGGCCGCCGATCCTCCGCGCCTTGCGGGTCGGAGCCACGGTCGGTGGTTCGCCGGTCGTCGTTTCGTCGCTGCTGCGCCGTCGAGTGAACGGGCAGCAAGAAGAGCACCGCTAGAACACAGAGGAATCTCACAGCGTAGTCGTGTCGTAAGGTTGGCATCGCTACACGACACGCACATTCTGCGCCCCAAGGGGTCAGGGGCGCAAGAGTGCGAGGTGCGAGGTGCGGGTGCTAGCTGCTGCTCAGGTAGCGGTCGACCGACGCGGCGGCCCTACGGCCGTCGTCGATCGCCCAGACGATCAGTGACTGACCGCGCTGCATGTCGCCCGCGGCGAACACGCCAGCCACGCTGGTCATCCACCGCTCGTCGCGCCACACGTTGCCGCGCTCGGTCAGCTTCACGTCCAGATCGTTGAGCAGCTTGCTCTTCTCCGGACCGACGAAGCCCATGGCCAGCAGCACCAGGTCTGCCTTCATCTCGAATTCGCTGCCGGCAACTGGTTCGAAGTTCACGCGGCCGTTTGTGTTGGTGCGTTCGACGCGGCGGCCTTTCAGCACGCTGACGCGCTGGTCGCCGCCAAACGCCGTGGTCTCGACCGAATAGACGCGCTCCCCGCCCTCTTCGTGCGCCGACGAGGTGCGGAAGATGTTCGGCCAGAGCGGCCACGGGTTGTCGGCGGCCCGCTGTTCGGGAGGCGTGGGCAACAACTCGAGCTGCGTCACGGATGCCGCGCCCTGCCTGTGCGCCGTGCCGAGGCAGTCGGCACCGGTGTCACCGCCGCCGATGATGATCACGTGCTTGCCGGACGCGGTGATCCATGGAATCTCATCGCCTTCGCAGGTGCGGTTCTGCTGCGTGAGGTAGTCCATTGCGAAGTGCACGCCCTTCAGATCGCGTCCGGGTACGTTGAGGTCGCGCGGCTGACCAGCGCCGCCGGCGAGCACGACGGCATCGAACTCTCGACGAAGGTCCTGCGCCGACACGTCTTCGCCAACGTTGACGCGCGTCCGGAACACAACCCCTTCCGCGCTCAGCAGCTCGAGCCGCCGATTGAGGACGCGCTTCTCGAGCTTGAACTCCGGGATGCCGTAGCGCAGCAAACCGCCGACGCGATCGGACTTCTCGAACACGGTCACTGTGTGACCGGCGCTATTAAGTTGCGCCGCGGCGGCGAGGCCCGCGGGTCCTGATCCGATGATGGCGACCTTCTTCCACGTGCGCGACGCAGGTGGCCGCGGCACGATCCAGCCTTCATCGAAGGCTCGATCGACGATCGACAGTTCGATCGACTTGATCGTCACCGGATCTTTGTTGATGCCGAGCACGCACGAGCCTTCGCACGGAGCTGGGCAAAGGAGGCCGGTGAACTCCGGGAAGTTGTTGGTCTGGTGCAGGCGATCGATCGCGGTGCGCCAGTTATCGCGATAGACGAGATCGTTCCAATCCGGTATCAGGTTGCCGAGCGGGCATCCCTGGTGGCAGAACGGAATCCCGCAATCCATGCAGCGAGACGCCTGGCGGGTGAGTTCGTCCGCCGGATACGCGTAATACACGTGTCGGAAGTCGCCAACGCGCTCTTCAACAGGGCGCGCCGGCGGCTTTACGCGACCGATTTCGATGAAACCAGTTGCTTTGCCCATTCCGTTTGCGCCTTCTTGAATTCACGTGGCATGACGACCACGAATTGACGTACTGCTTCGGCCCAATTGCCCAAGACGCGCGCACCGATGGCGCTGCCAGTGGCGGCGACGTGTGACTCGACCAGTTCGCGCACGGTGTGGAGGTCCTTCGGCGACTCGAGCCGCTCCAGGTCGACCATGTCGATGTTGCAGTTCAAGGCGAAGGAACCATCCGGATCGAGCACGTAGGCAATGCCGCCGCTCATGCCCGCCGCGAAGTTCCTGCCGGTGCGGCCGAGCACCACGACGCGTCCGCCGGTCATGTACTCACAGCCATGGTCGCCGACGCCTTCCACCACCGCGAACGCGCCACTGTTGCGAACCGCGAATCGTTCGCCGGCGACACCGCGCACGAACGCGCTGCCGCTGGTGGCGCCGTAGAGCGCGACGTTGCCGATGATGACGTTCTCCTCCGCCGCGAACGCTGCGTCGGCTGGCGGACGCACGACGATCCGTCCGCCGGAAAGACCCTTGCCGACAAAGTCGTTGGCTTCGCCTTCGAGCGCCAGCGTGATGCCACGCGGGATGAACGCGCCGAAACTCTGGCCGGCCGATCCGCTCAACGCGATCTTGATGGTGTTGTCGGGCAGGCCGTCGCCGCCAAACCGTTTCGTCACCTGGTAGCCGAGCATCGTGCCGACGGTCCGGTCGGTGTTGCGGATTGCAAACGCCATCTCGACGGGCGTGCGATGGTCGAGCGCCGGCATCGCACACTCGATCAACTGGTGATCGAGGATGTGGGCCAGGCCCGCCTCCTGCTTGTAGGTGTTTCGGCGCGCGAGGTTCTCGGCCGGATCAGGCACGAAGAGCACCGGCGACAGATCCAGGCCCTTGGCCTTCCAGTGATCCTTGGCCGGCTCGAAGTCGAGGCATTCGGCCTGGCCGATCATCTGGTCGAGCTTGCGGAAGCCGAGCGCCGCCATCAATTCCCTGACCTCTTCCGCGATGAAGCGGAAGAAGTTCTGCACGAATTCAGGCTTGCCGGTGAAGGTTTTGCGCAGCTCCGGATCCTGCGTCGCAATGCCGACCGGGCAGGTGTTGAGGTGGCAGACGCGCATCATCACGCAGCCCATGACGACGAGCGGAGCGGTGGCGAAGCCGAACTCCTCGGCGCCGAGCAGCGCCGCAATGACCACGTCGCGCCCGGTCTTCATCTGACCGTCAACCTGAACGACGATGCGGTCGCGCAGCTTGTTCATCAACAGCACCTGCTGCGTCTCGGCGAGGCCAAGTTCCCACGGCGTGCCGGCGTGCTTCAGGCTGGTCAATGGGGACGCGCCCGTGCCGCCGTCGTGACCCGAGATCAGCACCACGTCAGCGTGGGCCTTGGCGACACCGGCAGCGACCGTACCGACGCCGGATTCGGCGACAAGCTTCACGTGGACACGCGCCACGGGATTCGCGTTCTTCAGGTCGAAGATCAGCTGCGCCAGGTCTTCGATCGAATAAATGTCGTGATGCGGCGGCGGTGAAATCAGCCCGACGCCAGGCGTGGAGTGGCGAACCTTCGCGATCCACGGATAGACCTTGTGGCCTGGCAGCTGTCCGCCTTCTCCCGGCTTGGCGCCCTGCGCCATCTTGATCTGCAGGTCGTCGGCGTTGACCAGGTACTCGCTCGTCACGCCGAAGCGTCCTGAGGCCACCTGCTTGATCGCGCTCCTGCGTGAGTCGCCGTTGGTGTCAGGCACGTAGCGCGACGGATCTTCGCCGCCTTCACCGGTGTTGGACTTGGCGCCCATGCGGTTCATGGCGATTGCGAGGGTCTCGTGCGCCTCCTGGCTGATCGAGCCGTAGGACATCGCGCCGGTCGAGAAGCGCGGCAGGATCGCTTCGACGGGCTCCACTTCGTCCAGCGGAACGGGCGGTCCGAACGGCTTCAGTCCGAACAGGCCGCGCAGCGTCGCGCGCGCCTTGCTCTGATCGTCGACAAGCTGCGTGTACTGCTTGAAGATGTCGTACTGCCCTGAGCGGGTCGCGTGCTGGAGCTTGAATACCGTGTCCGGGTTGAACAGGTGCAGTTCGCCGTCGCGGCGCCACTGGTACTCACCGCCACCCTGAAGTTCGTTGGAGCGCTGCGCGCCGTAGGCGCGTGCGTGACGCTGCGCGACTTCTGACGAGATCTGGACCACACCGACGCCGCCGATCTTCGAGGCGGTCGAGGTGAAATAGCGCTCGACAAACGCCTTGTCGAGGCCGACGGCTTCAAAGATCTGCGCGCCGCAGTAGCTCTGCAGCGTCGAGATGCCCATCTTCGACATCACCTTGAGCACGCCCTTGTTGAGCGCCTTGATGTAGCGCTTCACGGCGTCGTTGTGCGAGACGTTCGGCAGCATGCCCTGGCGGATCATGTCGTCGAGCGTTTCGAAGGCAAGGTACGGGTTGACCGAGCCGGCGCCGTAGCCGAGCAGCAGCGCGATGTGATGCACTTCGCGCGCCTCGCCCGTCTCGATCAGCAGGCCGCACTTGTGACGCGTACCCTCGCGCACCAGGTGATGGTGGACGCCGGCGACCGCCAGCAGGCTCGGAATCGGCGCGTGGTCAGCGTCGACGCCGCGGTCGGACAGGATCAGCACGCCGACACCGGCATCGACGGCGACGCTTGCCTTGCGGCACAGCTGTTCCATCGCGCGTTCGAGACCCGGACCGTCTTCCCTTGGGTCGTAGAGCAGCGGCAGCGTCGTCGACCTGAACGGGGAGCCCGTCGGCAGGTGACGCAACTTTGCCACCTGGTCGTTGTGAAGCACCGGGAAGTCGACCTTGATCTGACGGCAGGCTTCCGGTCCTGGCTCGAGCAGGTTGGCTTCGGCGCCAATCGTCACACCCATCGACGTCACGAGCTCTTCGCGAATGGCGTCGAGCGGAGGATTGGTGACCTGCGCGAAGAGCTGCTTGAAATAGTCGTAGAGCAGGCGCGGCTTGTCCGACAACACCGCGAGCGCGGTGTCGGTGCCCATCGAGCCAATCGGCTCTTCGCCGTTGAGCGCCATGGGCGTCAGCAACAAGCGCAGGTCTTCCTGCGTGTAGCCGAACGCCTGCTGACGCCGCAGCACGGTCAGGTGGTCGGGCCGTTCAGCGTAGGCGCTTGGCAGGTTCTCGATATCGACCAGGTGCTGCTGCAGCCACTCGCCGTAGGGATGCTGCGCGGCCAGTGTCTGCTTGATCTCGGCATCGCTGATGATGCGGCCTTCACCGGTGTCGATCAGCAGCATCTTGCCGGGGCGCAGGCGATCCTTCGAGACGATCCGCTCGGCCGGGATGTCGAGCACGCCGACCTCGGACGCCATGATGACCAGGTCGTCCTTGGTGATGCAGTAGCGAGACGGACGCAGGCCGTTGCGATCGAGCACGGCGCCGATCAGGCGGCCGTCGGTAAAAGTGATCGACGCGGGTCCGTCCCACGGCTCCATCAGCGACGAGTGATACTCGTAGAACGCGCGCACCGCCGGATCCATCGCCGGGTTTCCCGACCATGGTTCCGGAATCATCATCAACACTGCGTGCGGCAACGAGCGGCCGGCCATCACCAGGAACTCGAGCACGTTGTCGAACGTGGCCGTGTCGCTGCCGCCGGGCTGGATCACCGGCAACACCTTCTTCAGGTCATCGCCAAAGACGCTCGACTGCAGCAGGCCCTCGCGCGCCTTCATCCAGTTGATGTTGCCGCGCAGCGTGTTGATCTCGCCGTTGTGAGCGACGTAGCGGTACGGATGGGCGAGCGGCCACGACGGAAACGTGTTGGTCGAGAAGCGCTGGTGCACCAGCGCCAACGCCGATTCGACGGCGGGATCCGACAGATCGGGAAACAGTCCCTCGATCTGCGTTGCCGTCAGCATGCCCTTGTAGATGAGGGTGCGCGACGACAGGCTGCAGATATAGAGGTCCTTCGCTTCGCGCTCGATCCGCTTGCGGATGATGTAGAGCTTCCGCTCGAAGTCGTTGGGAACAGTCCGGCTAAAGCCGGACGCTGCAGGATTCGCCTCCGTGGCCCCGGCGGCAGGGGCAGCGCCCGGGACCCCAGCGGCGTCCGCCTTCGTGCGGACCGGTCCGATGAACAGCTGCTCAAATACCGGTGCGACCGAGGCAGCGGTCTTGCCGACCTTCGTCAGGTCGACCGGGACCTCGCGCCAGCCGAGCAGGGCGAGTCCTTCTTCACTAATGATGCGTTCGACGACTGTTTTTGCCGCTGAACGTGCGTTCAGGTCATGGGGCAGGAAGACCAGTCCGCAGCCGTAGTTGCCGGCTTCCGGTAACGCGAACTGCACGGCTTTGCGCAGAAAACGATCTGGGATCTGCAGCAGGATGCCGGCGCCGTCACCGGTGTCCGGATCGGACCCAGTGGCGCCGCGGTGTTCCAGGTTGATGAGGAGGTCTAGTGCGGACCGGACTATCTGGTGTGAGCGCGTGCCCTTGATGTTGGCGACAAAGCCCACACCGCACGCGTCATGTTCGTCACTGGGGCGATAGAGGCCCCGCTGGTCACTGTCGTCCATGTCGTCTTCCCCAATCGAGTCCCTATTAGAGAAAATGCCGAAACATAACAAAAGCGCAATATAGCTATGTGAATCGTGAGCAAAACAGATGGATACCGAAACGCCTGGGCTATGCGTTCAGTCTGAAAAAATCATGGATGGCGCCGGGGGCGCCTATTCCGTCGCTTGCACCGGAGTCACCGCGTCCTGGTCTTCCTCGCCGGTGCGGATGCGGACGATCTTCTCGATCGGCAGCACCATGATCTTGCCGTCACCGACCTCGCCGGTGCGGGCGCCGGCGATGATGGCGTCGATGGCCGTCTGCACAAAGTGGTTCGAGACGCCGATCTCGATCCGCACCTTCTCGGCCAGCGCCATCTTGACGCTGGTACCGCGGTAGTTTTCGACGTGCTCCATCTCGCCGCCGTGCCCCTGCACGCGGCTGATGGTGAGACCACGCACTTCGGCGTGGAACAACTGCTCCAGCACGTCGCTGAGCTGCTCCGGGCGGATGACGGCGACAATCAATTTCATGGTGTGGCCCCTCGCCTCAGAGTGAGATCTTGGTTGGCAGCGTCACGACGTCCACGTCGGTTGCGCCCTGGGACATCGGCTTGACCTTGGGCTTGACGAGAATGGCGCCATCGCCATGCGTGTACGCCTCTTCGCCGTGATCGCTCACGTCGAGGCCCAGCTTCTCGTCGCGCCCGTCGATCCGGAGCGGCATCACAAAGGCGAGGCCCTTCAGGATCAGGAACGTCGCCACTCCGCTGTAGGCGAGCACAATCAGCACGCTGGCCAGCTGCGTCAGCACCTGGGCGAAGTTGCCGCCGATCAAGCCATTGGCGCCGCCGCTCCAGGCCGCGTCCGCAAAGACGCCGGTGAGAATCGCGCCGGTGGCGCCGCCGAGTCCATGCGCCGCGACAACGTCGAGTGAATCGTCCAGCTTGGTCTTGGCCCTGTAGATCAGCGCGAAGTAGCTCGGCACGGCACCGAGCGCGCCCATGATGATTGCAGACAGCGGGCTGATGTAACCCGCTGCCGGCGTCACGACAACGAGGCCGACCACGATGGCGGTGGCCGCGCCAACGGCGGTGACGGTGCCGCCGCGCAGCAGGTCGATCAGCGTCCACGCCGCCAGGGTTGCCGCCGGGGCGAGGAGCGTGTTGGCGAAAGCAAGCGTTGCGGTCGAGCCGGCCGACAGCGCACTACCGGCGTTGAAGCCAAACCAGCCGAACCACAGCAATCCCGCGCCGAGCATCGTGAACGGCACGTTATGCGGGAGGATCGCGTGGCGGCCGTAGTCCTTGCGGGCACCGATCACCAGCGCCGCGACCAGGGCCGCCGATGCTGCGTTGACGTGGACCACGGCGCCGCCGGCAAAGTCCAACGCGCCCATCGTGGCCAGGAACCCACCACCCCACACCCAGTGCGCGACCGGCGCGTACACGAGGATGACCCACAGCGAAATGAAGGCGAGATAGGCGTTGAAGCGCATGCGTTCCACGACCGCGCCGGAGATCAGCGCCGGCGTGATGATCGCGAAGGTGCCCTGGAACGCCATGAAGAGGAGATGCGGGATCGTGCCCTGCGCCTCCATGCCGACACCGCGCAGCCCGGCGAAATTGAACGACCCAATGGCCGCATTACCGGGCGCGAACGCCAGTGAATACCCCAGCAGTGCCCACAACACCGCGACCGGCCCCAGCGCGACGAAGCTCATCATCATCGTGTTGAGGGCGTTCTTCGATCGCACGAGGCCGCCGTAAAAGAAGGCCAGCGCCGGTGTCATCAGCAGCACCAAGGCCGTGGACAGAAGCATCCACGCGATGTCGGCGTTATTCATAAGCATATTGAATCGTTAGCAGCCGTTCCATGTCCAATATGAAAAAGCTGTGGTTCGAGTGAAGGAATCGCATCGAACCATAGCCGACATGGCCGCGAGGCCGGCAGGCGGAGCGTGTCAGCCTTGGCGGACGAGGTCGGAAGCCTTCTCGCCGATCATCACGCACGCCGCGTGCGTGGTCGCGTTGACCACCTCCGGCATGATCGATGCGTCTGCCACGCGCAAGCCGTCGACACCGCGGACCCGCAGCGACGCATCGACCACTGCCGCGCGATCGGACGCCGGTCCCATTTTGCAGGTGCCGGCGCCGTGATAGATCGTGTCGCTGTCGCGGCGGACGAAGTTGGCGACGTCCGCGTCGCTCTTGGCCGCTGGACCGGGAAGAATTTCGTCGCCGATCAGCCCGGCGTAGGACTCTGCCTCGGCGAACCACCGCGCGAGAATCACGCCGCGGACCAGTGCGGACACGTCCGATGCCTCCTGCAGGTAGTTCGCGCGGATGATCGGCGCGGCCGCGGGATCCCCCGATCGCAGCGTGATCGCGCCGCGTGACTTCGGGAAGACCAGCGCCACCGTCATGGTGATGAAGCGGTCCGGCGTTTCCACGCCGCGCCCGATGTAGAACTGCAGGTCGGGCGGATCCGCATAGTTGCTCGGATCCGAGCGTACGAACATGCCCGCCGTGACGGTGGAGCCAGGAAGTTCCGTCTTGCCGTTCCAGCGGATCGAGAGCTTGAGGTGGTCCTGGAAGTTCTTGCCGACGCCGTCCACGTCAGCCACGACGGGGATGCCGAGCGTCTTCAGGTGGTCGGCCGGACCGACACCCGACAGCATCAACAGCTTCGGTGTGTCGATCACGCCGCCGCAGAGAATCACCTCGCGAGCCGCACGGACGCGTTCCGTCTTGCCGTCGCGCAGATACTCCAGGCCCGTCACACGCGTGCCCTCGAAGATGAGCTTCGTGGCGTGGCAGAGCGATCGGACTTCCAGGTTCGCGCGCGAGCGCACCGGCGTCAGGTACGCGTCCGCCACGCTGTGACGTTTCCCGTCGAGGATGTTCTTCTGGTAGTAGCCGGCCACGTTCACCGGTGCCGGGAGGTTGAAGTCGTAGCGCGCATCGACCTTGTACTGCTGCTGCGCCACTGCTCCGAGGAACGCGCGGTGCCCGGCGTGCGGGTCGGTGCACATCGAGACGGCCAGCGGCCCGTCACCGCCCCGATAGTGCGACTCGCCAAGTTCGTTCCGCTCGAGTCGCTTGAAATACGGCAGGATAGCCTCGTATCCCCATCCCAGGTTGCCGGCGCGCTCCCAGCGGTCGAACACGAACTGGTGACCGCGAATGAAGGTCATCGCGTTAATGGCACTCGATCCACCGATCACTTTGCCGCGCGGAAACGCGATGCGGCGATTCTGCAGTCCGGGCTCGGGCTCTGTGGTGTAGCCCCAGTCGTACTTTGAGCCCATCAAGCCGACCCACTTACCGGGCACGGTGATCGCCGGATCGTCGTTCACGGGCGCGCCCGCTTCCAGCAGCAGCACGCGCACGCTGGCATCAGCCGACAGGCGATTGGCGAGCACGCAGCCCGCCGATCCTGCTCCGACGACGATGAAGTCAAACTCCTGGCGGGACGGCTGCACGCCCATCAACAGTGGCGCAGCGCCGACGGCCTTGATGAATTCACGTCGTTTCATATGACGCCTATGGGCAACACGGCTATGGCAACTCGCCGGCGATCCTGTCGAGTCTGCGCAGGACGCTCTCGCGGCCGATCAGTACCAGCATCTCAAACAGCCCTGGACTGACCATACGACCGGTCATCGCGATGCGTGTTCCGTGAATCAGTACCCCCGCCTTCACACCGCGCTGCTCGGCCAGCTCGCGTAGCACCTTTTCGAGCGGCGCCTCGGCCCACTCTTGAAGCCCCGCGAATGCGGCGCGCAGCGCGCGGATGTGATCAGCCGTGCCGGCGGCGCCGAGGTGCTTCTTGACCCCGTCGGCGTCGTACTCGACCGGCTCCACGAAGAACGGCCTGATCTGGTCCACGAAGTCCGTCAGCTTCTTCGCGCGCGGCCGCAGCAGCGCCAGGATACGGCCAAGCCAGCCGACATCGTCGGTCCGGTAGCCGGCAGCCTCGAATGATGGCATCAGCCGCGCCATCAACTGCTCGTCAGGCAAGCGCAGCAGGTGCTGGTGATTGAACCAATCCAGCTTCTCGGTGTTGAACACCGCATTGCCGCCGCTGATACCTTCAAGTTTGAAGCGCTGGATCAACTCGTCGCGCGTGAACAACTCGTCATTGCTGCCGGTGCCCCATCCAAGCAGCGCGAGGAAGTTGAACATCGCCTCGGGGATGTAGCCCTGCTTTTCGTACTCCATCACCGACGTGGCGCCGTGACGCTTGCTGAGGCGCTGTTTGTCAGGGCCCATGATCAGCGGCACATGCGCGAAGGCAGGTGGCGTCTTGCCGAAGGCGTTGTAGAGCAGCACCTGCTTTGGCGTGTTGGAGATGTGGTCGTCGCCGCGCACCACGTGCGTGATCGCCATGTCGATGTCGTCGACGACGACCGACAGGTGGTAGGTGGGATGGGTGTCGGAGCGGAGGATCACAAAGCTCTCGATATGTTCGTTGTCGAACTCGATCGGGCCGTGCACGCTGTCGACAAACTGCGTCTTGCCGGGCGGTACCTTGAAGCGGATGGCGCCGCCGTCTTCGAACGCCTGGCCGGACTCGAGCAGCTGGCTGGCGGCCGCCCGATAACGCTCGAGGCGGAGTGACTGGTAATACGGGGCATGCGGCCCCTCGACCTCAGGCCCTTCGTCCCAATCGATGCCCAGCCACCGCAGGCCGTCGAGGATGCCGGTCACCATCTCAGCCTGCGACCGCTCCACGTCCGTGTCTTCGATGCGCAGGATGAACGTACCGCCGTGGCGGCGGGCGTAGAGCCAGTTGAACAGTGCAGTCCGGGCGCCGCCGACGTGCAGGTAGCCGGTCGGCGACGGGGCGAAACGAAGGCGCGGGGTCACAGGAGAACGATCTTACCCTTCGAGCGGCCAGCGTAACCATGCGCCGGGCCTGAGTGCGGGCCAGCCCAACAAATTGTTCGCCGCGTCGGTGACCAAGCCGGTGAAGGCATCGCGGCTGTTCGATGCGCTGATTGACGTGCTGGCCGAGAACGCGGCGCCGGCGCGTCCGGCAGCCCCGGCCACCGAAGGCGAGAAGCTCGCGGATCGTCACCCGCTGCGCGTATTGGTGGCGGAAGACAACGGCGTGAACCAGAAGGTGGCACTCGCGATGTTGCGGCACCTTGGCTATCGCGCCGACCTGGCCGGTGATGGACTCGAGGCGGTTGAAGCCGTGCGGCGCGTACCGTACGACGTGGTGTTCATGGATTTGCAGATGCCGGAGCTCGATGGCGTGGGTGCCACCAAGCGCATCATCGCTGAACATCCGCCAGGCCGTCGTCCGCGGATCATCGCGCTGACGGCCAACGCATTCGATGAAGATCGTGAAGCGTGCGGCCGGCATGGACGACTACGTCAGCAAGCCGCTCAAGACCGAGACGCTGGAAGCCGCGCTCATGCGCGCCGTGCGCATCAACGCGTCATAGCGTGCGCGTCAGCATGTAGGGGAAATTGAAACTGGCGGTGAGGCAGGGATTCGCACTGCCGACGTCGCAAAGCGACGGCGATTGATCCCGAAGACCTGACGAAGCGCTGAATGAGACCGAAGGTCGAATGATTGGCGGTGAGGCAGGGATTCGAACCCTGGGTAGGACTTTAAAGGTCCTACAACGGTTTAGCAAACCGCCGCCTTCAGCCACTCGGCCACCTCACCGCGAAGAGCTAACCATCGTCGCACAAGGACTTGCGGATTTCAATTGGGGTCTCTCGGTAGCAGCAGATCCTCAAGGAAGAACGCCGAGAGATCCGAACGGTTTCGAAGTCCTGACTTTCTGTAGACCACAAGGGCCTGCTGGCGCACGGTCGGTTCGCTGGTGTTGCGCACTTCGGCCACCTCCTTGTGGCTCAGGCCCTTGAGCAACAACAGGCAGACCTCCCGCTCTGCCGGGGTCAGGCCCCACCGCTCGAACTGGGCGTCGATGGCTTCTCCGAGTCCCCGCAGCGCCTCCTGGGCCTCGGACCTGAAACGGCTGGCCTCTTTCAGCGCAGCGTCGAGACTGACATCGAGTCGCGCCGCGCGCATTTCGGCGGCCAGCAGCCCGCGCCAGAGTGCGACGATGCCGAGGACGGCGAGGGCCATGACGAGCGCTTCGACCATCAGGTGCTCCCAGTCGGCGCCCGTTTCCGCGTCTCCAAACAGGTCAATGCCCATCAGGAACGCAATGATCAGGAACAAGACCAACCCGAGTGCCTGCCGGCGTCGTCCTGCGTCCGTCTCGTCCACGCTGCTTAACCCGTTCTGATCGTTTGAGATAACTATTAGACATTCGTCTGATGACCCCTCGCTCGGCCTCACTGTTAGTATGGGCAGTCGCGTTGTACCGGCGCGCACCGTCATCAGGAAGCCTTATGAATTCCGTACCGCTGCATCCCGCCATCGTTCATATCCCGCTTGGTCTCGCGATGCTCATGCCGGTGTTTGCCGCCGGCTTTGCGTGGGCCATCTGGACCAGGAAGCTGAACCTCCCAGCCGTTGTCGCGCTCCAGGGGCTCCTCGTCGGATCGGCGTTGGTCGCCATCAACACCGGCAGCATCGAAGAGGAGCGCGTCGAGCAAGTGGTGCCTGAACGGGCGATCCACGAACACGAGGAGTACGCGGAGCAGTTCGCCTGGGCGAGCGGCGCCTCGCTCGTGCTGTCAGCACTGGTGCTGCTCGGGCGGCGCCGGTCGGTTGCGGGCGCGCTGACGGTCGCGGCGGTGATCGTCTCTATCGGCGTGTCCGCGCTCGCCCTTCGCGTCGGGCACGCGGGCGGGCAACTGGTCTACACCTACAACGCCGCGTCGGCGTACGAGAGGTGGACGACCGACACCATGGAACCATCGGCGCCGCTGCGCGACGAGTCCGGGAACCGTGGTGAGGCGCGCGAGCGCTGAGGATGGGCGACATGCTTCTTCTGCTCGCACTGGCGGCCGGCCTGAACGCGTCGGCACCAGATCCGTTGACGCTGGCGCAAGCCGTGGCCCACGCCCGCACCGCCTCACCGCTGCGTGCCGCCTCGGAGCGGCTCGTGGAGGGCTCGACCGAGGCGGAGCGACTGGCGGGCCGGATGTTGAATCCGCTGATCGACGTTCGCGTCGAGAATCTGGGCCGCCAGCCGTCGCTGCAGCGTGACGTGTTTGCCGTCGTTGGCCAGCCACTGGAACTTGGCGGCAAGCGTCAGTTACGCGTGGGTATTGCGGCGGCGGATCGCGCCCTTGCGGTCGCCAACCTTCACAACACCGACGCACTGATCTCGCTGCGAACCTCGCAACTCTACGTGCAGACGCTCAGAGCGCGCGGCGTGTTCGACGCGCGGACGGCAGATCGCGAGGCGCTTGGCACGCTGATCGCCACGTTGCGCCAGCGGGTCGCCGAGGGACACACCGCTGAATCAGACCTGCTCAAGTTCGAGACCGAAGCCGCGCGCATGGACATTGAAATCGCGCGGGCGCGGCTCGATGTGGAACGAAGCGTCAACACACTGAGCTACGTGATTGGCGCCGCCGTTCCGCTGTCCGCGACGCAATTAGTTGAACCCGCCAACGTGACGCCACCGCCTGTGGATCCGTCGGCAATTGCCGCAGCCATTGCACGGCATCCTGATCTGGCTGCGGCGTCAGCGCGCGTGGAGCGCGCGCGGCAGATGGCCGCACTCGAGCGCGCTCGCCGCATCCCGGATCCTGTCATCAGCGGCGGCTACAAACGCACCAACGGTTTCGACTCTGCGGTCGTGGGCGTGGCGGTCAGCGTGCCGATCTTCGAGCACAACGGCAGTGCTGCGGCGAAGGCGGCGGGCGAAGCGCGGGCACTCGCGGCCGAGCGTGGGGCGCTGGCGGCCCGCCTTGCCGCGGATGCGACGACGCTGGTGATCACGGCGGAGGCCCTTGGCCAGCGATCAGCGCGCGCCGCAGATGAACTGCTCGCACCGGCTGATGCGGTGCGCAACGCCGCACTGGTGTCGTTCAGCGAAGGGCGCAGCGACGTGCTGCGGCTGCTCGATGCGCAGCGCGTCTACGCCGACGTGCGCCGAACCATTCTCGAGTTACGGCTCGATGCCATTGCCGCGGCGCTTGAAGCCCGCTTCGCGCTCGGAGAGGAGATGATGCCGTGACGAACGGTCGCCTGGTCTTCCCGTGTCTTGTCGGATCCATCAGCGTGTGGGCCGCCGCGTGTGGCAGTTCGACCTCCCCGCCTTCTGGAGCGGAGAGCGCAGCCGGTCCAGCTCGCCCGGCGGTGGTTGTTATCAGTGAAGCGGCACTCGCCAACTCAGACATCGTTGTTGAACCGGTTCTCACGCGCACCCGGCGTGCGCAGTTGCAGGCGCCGGGACTGATCGCGCTCGACGAAACGAGAACCGCGCGGGTCGGAGCGCTGCAAGAAGGCCTGGTGCTCGAGACCCCGGCACAGGTTGGCGATCGCGTGCGGCCGCGCCAATTGCTGGCCTCGATGCACGGACACGCGATGCACGATGCGTGGGCAGGGTATCGCAAAGCGGTCGCGGATCAGCGGCGCCTCGACAAGGAACTCAGCTACGCCGTGGACGCGCACCGTCGTGCCGAGCGACTGTTTGCCGCCAAGGCCATCTCGCTCCAGGAACTGCAGCGCGCAGAGGTCGACCGCGTATCGGCGTCGCAGTTGGTCGACATGGCCAAGGCCGAAGTGAATCGATCGATCGAAGAGCTCGAACACGTCGGCGTCACGATTGCCGTGTTGGCCGAAGACAACCCGGCTGATCCTGCGGACGAAGCCACCGAACAGATTCCCGTGCGCAGTCCGATCGGCGGCGTGGTGTTGGAGCGGCTGGTCACGCCGGGAACAACCGTCGTGCCAGGCACGCCGTTGTTCGTGATCAGCGACCTGTCCACGTTGTGGGCCGTCGCCGAGATCGATGAGTCGCAGTTGTCGCACGTGCGGACTGGCCGCCCGGTCGAGGTGGTCGTGGCTGCGTACCCCAACGAACGCTTCAGCGGCACCATCAGCTTCATTGCCGATGTCGTGAATCCAAAGACACGGCGCATCACCGTGCGGTCGACCGTTCCCAATACTGCCGGCCGCCTCAAGCCAGACATGTTTGCGACGGTGTCACTCGGTGAGGGCGAACCGCGTCAGGTCGTTGTCGTGCCGTTGGCGGCGATTCAGACGATCGACGGTCGGCCGTCGGTATTCGTCGCCGATGGCACTGGCCGATTCACACCGCAAGCTGTGATCGTCGGCGCCGAGCAGGAAGGACTGGTCGAGATCGCCGATGGGTTGGAGACCGGCCAGCGGATCGCGGTGTCGGGGAGCTTTGCCTTGAAGTCGGAGCTGCTCAAGGCTTCGGCGGGTGGTCAGTGACATGGGCGTGATCGAGCGGATCGTGGCGGCGAGCCTGCGTCAGCGGTTGTTCGTGCTGCTGTGCTTGGCCGCGGTGATCGCCACCGGCGTGATCGCGTACCGCGACTTGCCGGTCGAGGCATTTCCCGACCTGACCAATAACCAGGTCACGGTTGTGACCGAGGCCGCGGGACTGGCCGCCGTTGAAGTGGAGCAGCGCGTGTCGTACCCAATCGAGACCGCGCTGATGGGTGTGGCCGGGGCCGATCAGGTCCGTTCGCTGTCGAAGGCCGGGCTGTCACTGGTCACGGTGGTCTTCAATGATGCCGTGCCGGTGTATCTCGCGCGGCAACTGGTCAACGAGCGCGTCTCCGAGGCGCGGAGCCGGCTGCCCGTCGGCCTCACGCCCACGCTTGGCCCCGTGGCGACGGCATTCGGTGAGATCTACCAGTATCTCGTCGAGAGCGACACTACCGACGTCATGGAGCGAAAGACGATTCACGACTGGGAATTGCGCACGCAATTGCGCTCGGTGAAGGGCGTCAGCGAGATCAACTCGTGGGGCGGTCTCACGCGGCAGTATCACGTGATTGTCGACCCCGCCAGGCTCGAACGATTCGGCCTGCCATTGCGACAGGTGTTCGATGCGATTGCCGCCAACAACACGTCATTCAGCGGCGGATTCATTGAGCACCGCTCCGAGCGCTACACGGTTCGTGGTGCGGGTCTGGTGCAGAACGAAGCGGATCTGCGCGGCATCGTCGTCGATGAAGTCGATGGTGTTCCGGTGCTGGTGTCAGACGTCGCCGACGTGCGGATCGGCGCGATGCCGCGTCAAGGTGCGGTGACGCATGACGGCGCGGGCGAGTCGGTCGCCGGCATGGTGATCATGCTGAAGGGGGAGAACGGCCGCGATGTCGGCGCCAGGGTCAAGGCACGGATTGCCGAAGTCGCCAGCACGCTGCCCGGTCGCCTCCGGCTGACGCCGTTCTACGACCAGACCGACGTCATCGACCGCACCTCGTCAACGGTGCGCCGCAACCTGCTCGAGGGCTCACTGCTGGTCGTCTTGGTGTTGTTCGTGTTCCTCCGTGACGTGCGTGCGTCACTGATCGTCGCAGCGGTCATCCCGGTGTCGATGTTGGCCGGCTTCATCGGCATGCGGTTGTTCGGCGTGTCGGCCAACCTGATGTCGCTCGGTGCGATTGACTTCGGCCTGATCGTCGACGGGGCGGTGGTGATGATGGAGAACTTCATCCGCCGTCGCGCCGAAGCCGGCCACACGCAGGAGCATCACGATCCTCACGGCAGCCGACTGGCGTTGTTCACGAGCGCCGCGACCGAGGTCGCCCGTCCGATCCTGTTCGGCGTGCTGATCATCGTGGCGGTCTATCTGCCGATCTTCACCCTCGAAGGACTCGAGGGCAAGATGTTCAGGCCGATGGCGATCACGGTGTGTGCGGCGATCCTGGGATCGCTCCTGCTGTCGCTGACCGTGGTCCCGGTGGCGTCATCGTATCTGCTGAGGCTGTCGCACGCGCATCAGGACGAGCGCTGGTTCGTGGCGCTGAAGACGCGCTACCTTCGTGACCTGCAATCGGCGATGGACCATCCGGCGCGAACGCTGGGCGTGGCGCTGGTCGCAGTCGCGGTGGCGCTTGCCTCCTTGCCATTTCTCGGCACGGATTTTATGCCGAAGCTCGACGAAGGCTCGATCCTGATCGAGACACGCAAGCTGCCGTCGATCTCCCTGCCGGAATCGGTGGAGACGTCCAAGCGTGTCGAGGGTGTGGTTCGGTCTTTTCCGGAAGTGCGGCAAGTGGTGACCAAGATCGGTCGTCCGGACCTTGCCACAGAGGCCATGGGCATCTATCAGGGCGATGTCTATGTCGCGCTGCATCCCGTAGAGCAGTGGCAGACCGGCCGCGACAAGTCGGCACTGGTTGATGCGATGGCCGGCGCCCTCGAGCAGATTCCCGGCATGACGTTCAACTTCACACAGCCCATGGCGATGCGCCTGGACGAGGTGATCTCCGGCGTGAAGGCGGATGTGGCGGTGAAGATCTTCGGTCCGGACGCGGTGACGCTCGAGCAGCTTGGTGCGATCGTGGTCCGGGAGCTCGAACAGGTTCGCGGCGCCAGCGATCTCCAGGCCGAGGTCCTGTTCGGCGCCGCCCAGCTCCAGATCGATGTCGATCGCGCGCAGATTGCGCGCTACGGGCTCAATGTGGCCGACGTCAGCAACCTCGTCGAGACCGTCGTGGGCGGATCGCAAGTCACTGAGGTGCTCGACGGCCCCAGGCGCTTCCCCGTCGTGGTCCGCATGCCTGATGAGATGCGCGCCAATCCGGATGCGGTCGCCGCGATGCTGCTGACTGGGCGGCGCGGCGAGCGTGTGCCGCTTGGGCGCGTCGCGCATATCTCGGAGATCCAGGCACCGGAGACGATCAACCACGAGAACGCTGAGCGCCGACTCGTTGTCCAGACCAACGTCCGCGGTCGCGATGTTGGCAGCTTTGTGGCAGAGGCGAAGGCGCGTGTCGAGGTGGCGCTCGCATTGCCGCCTGGATACCGGACCGCGTGGGGCGGGCAATTCGAGAATCAGGCGCGGGCAGCAGCCCGCCTGGCCGTGGTGGTCCCTCTCTCCGTCACAATCATCTTCCTGCTGTTGTTTGTGACGTTCGGCCGCGTGCGACAAGCCGGACTCGTACTGCTCAACGTGCCCTTCGCGCTGGTTGGTGGTGTGGCCGCGCTCTGGATCCGCGGGCTGACGCTGAGTCTTTCCGCGTCCGTGGGTTTCATCGCGTTGTTTGGTGTTGCGGTGCTCAACGGCGTGGTCCTGGTGACGGCGGTCAACCGACTGCGCGAGGACGGGCGCGAACTGCGCGATGCGGTCCTGACTGGATCGGCCACTCGACTGCGGCCGGTGATGATGACGGCATTGGTGGCAGCACTTGGATTCGTCCCGATGGCGTTGTCGACAGGCGCCGGTGCCGAAATCCAGCGTTCCCTGGCGAGTGTCGTCATTGGTGGCGTCGCGACGTCGACGCTGCTCACGCTGATGGTGCTGCCGACATTGTATGAACTACTCGAGCGTCGCGTGCTTCGCAGCGACGACGATGACTGACGCGGATGAGACAAGACGTGCTGGTCGCCGGTGTGACGGGCCTCGTGGCCGGCGCGTTGTCCATGGCGGCCGGCGAATACGTGTCGGTCAGCTCGCAAGCGGATACCGAGCAGGCAGATCTCAGGCGCGAGCGCGCTCGTGCTGGTCGTGGCCGCGGTGTCGCTGCTGTGCCTGGTGGCGTTAGGCGCGATCGCCGCACGAGTGGGCGGCGCACCGGTCGTGATCGGCGCGGTGAGAGTCACTGGGTGGGGCGCGCTGGCGATGCTCACGACAGCCGCAGTCGGACGGCTGTTCGGCACCGCCGTCGGTTGAGGGTCGCAATCGACGGCTCGACCAACCCCTTTCCGCGCGGATACTTGCCGGGCTGGCCACCGATCTTCAGGCGCGCACCGTGGCGTTGAGCCGGGCGCAAACCGCCGGCAACGCGATGATGCAGCTGGCGATCAGTGAAGCCATGGTCGGGCTGGCGGATCGCGCGAAGGCCCGTGTCGAGAAAGCGGAGGACGATGGTCTTGTGAACGACGCGCTGCTTGATGATTGCCTCGTCGTGGCGGCGATCACCCGCGACGCAGCCGCGGCCCACGCGATCCTGCCAAGAGTGCTTGCCGCCGCAGAGAAGGCCGCGCCTGCTGGATCCACGGCGGCCGCCGAGCAACTCAAGGCCATTCGCGCGCTGGCCGCGCTGGTGGAGCCGATCAACTACAACAGCGCCAACACCGATCAAGTCCTGTTGTGGTCGATGGCCAAGCTCCAGGCGGCCGATTACGCAGCCGCGCTCAAGGGTCTGACGTTCCTGGTGTCTCAGGATGCGCGCCCGGGTCTGGACACCTCGGCCGCGTTTGCCTAGGCGCGGCTGGGCGATGTCAATGTCCAGCTTGGACAACACGGTGAGGCGCGCAAGCACTACGAGCGCGCCCTCGAGATATTCAAGAACGGCGATCCCGATCTGCCGTTGATCGTCGAGACGAAAGCCGCGCTGGCGAAGCTGGGCTCATAGCCCGGCGGACGTAGAATGCTAGGCGCAATGTCCAAACGCGTTCTGGCCGTCATCATCTTCGTGCTCGCCGCATCGTCGGCGTGGGCACAGTCACCCGTCGAATACACCCTGTCGTTCCCGGCGCCGCAGCATCGCTGGATGCAGGTTCAGGTGCGGTTTACGAGCGTGCCGGCCGGCGTGCTGCAGGTGCGCATGGCGCGCACCTCACCCGGCCGCTACGCCCTGCATGAGTTCGCCAAGAACGTGTTCGACGTCTCCATCGCCAACGGCAAAGGGCAGCTGCTGGCCGCCACCCGTCCGGACCTGCACCAGTGGAACGTTGCCGGTCACGACGGCACCGTCGTGGTCACCTACAAGGTGTTTGGTGATCGCACCGACGGCACGTATCTCGGCATCGACGACATGCACGCGCACATCAACATTCCCGCCGCGCTGATGTTTGCGCGCGGCTGGTTCGAGCGCCCGGCTCGGGTCACCTTCGTGCAGCCGCCGGGCAAGGCGTGGCGCGTCGCGACGCAGTTGTTCCCGACATCAGATCCACTGGTGTTCACCGCGCCGAACATCCATTACCTGATGGATAGCCCGACCGACTTCAGCAACTTCATGTTGAGGGAGTTCACGGTTGACGATGGACGAAAGCGGAGTGGTCCGCCTCCGACCTTCCGCATCGCGTTGACGCACGATGGGACCGAGGCGGAGGCCGATGCGTTTGCCAGGGACGTCGAACGGATCGTGCGCGAGACGATACCAATCTTCGGCGAGCTGCCGAATTTCGAAACCAACACCTACACGTTCCTGAGCACCTACCTGCCCTGGGCGAGCGGTGATGGCATGGAACATCGCAACAGCACCTCGCTGACCAGTTCCGGCGCACTGCGCAGTCCGCAGCAGCGCGCCGGCATTCTGGGTACCGTCGCGCACGAATTCTTCCACGCCTGGAACATGGAACGCCTGCGCTCCGCCGGGATTGAGCCGTTCGACTTCGAGCAGGCCGACATGAGCGACGACCTGTGGCTGGGCGAGGGCTTTACCAACTACTTCGACGGCTTGATCCAGCATCGCGCCGGCATCGCCACGATCGACACGTTTGCGGCGGAGCTGACCGGGGTGATCAATACCGTGCTGCTCAGCCCGGGTCGGATGTTTCGCAGCGCGGTCGACATGAGCCGCCTCGCGCCGTTCGTTGACGCGGCCGTGTCGATCGATCGCACGGCGTGGCCGAACCTGTTCATTTCCTACTACACCTACGGCCAGGCGATCGGCCTTGGTCTCGACCTGTCGCTCCGCGACCGTTCGGACAACAAGGTGACCGGCGACGCCTTCATGAATGGATTGTGGGCGCAGTTCGGCCGGCCTGGTCAGAAGGAACCGGGGAAGGTCAGCGCCCCGTACACCATTGACGGCTTGAAGGAGTCACTGGCCAAGATTTCCGGCGACCGAGGGTTTGCCAACGACTTCTTTGCAAAGTTCGTCGAAGGCAAGGACGTGGTCGACTATGCGCGGCTGTTGTCGCGCGCGGGCTTCGTGATGCGCAAGCGCAACGCCGGTCGCGCATTTGCCGGCCAGGTCAACCTGCAGGCAGGCGGCAGCGCATTACGCGTCGGTAGTCTGGTGCCGTGGGAGTCCCCGCTCTATGACGCTGGCGTGGCGCAGGACGATCAGTTGGCGATGCTGGGTGACACCGCGTTGACGTCGACCGCGGCGTGGGATGAGGCGCTCTCGAAGCACAAACCTGGTGAGCGTGTGCCCCTGCGGTTTGTCCGCCGCAGCGGCGAGACCGTAAACGGCACGATCACTCTGGACGAGGATCCGCGCATCGAGATCGTGCTCGTCGAAAAGACCGGCGGCACGCTCACGGACGATCAACGTCGCTTCAGGGAGTCATGGCTCGGCTCGCTGCAGAAGTAGTCCGCGACGTCCGATAGGGATCGAGGGGTCAGCGCGGCTCAGCGTAGTCGCGCGAGTTCTTCCGTCTCCCAGCGATCCCAATCCTCGTGGTTGACGACGTGGTACTCCCCGCGCATGCGGTAGTGCCCGAGCCCACAAAGCTGCGAGCACGCGATCTCCCACTGGCCGGTTGCGATCGGCGTGAACCAGATACGCGCGGTCATCCCCGGTATGGCATCCTGCTTCACCCGCATCTCGTTCAGCGTGAAGCTGTGAATGACGTCGCGGCTGGTGAGTTGAACGACCGCCGTTCGATTGACCGGCAGCATCAGCAGGTTCTGGATGCCGATGTCGTCCTTCGCCGCCTCATCCTCCCGATCGATGCCGATAGGGTTTGACGCGCTGATCAACTCGGCGCGTGTGCGCCCGAACCTGCCGTCCGGGCCAGGGTAGTGAATGTTCCACGCGAACTGCTCGGCGGTCACGCGGATCTCGACCGGCCGGGTCCCCGCGGGTGGCGGTTCGTTGCGCGCCGCCCAGGCCGGCAACGCCTGCGTCGTGAGGATGAACACGTCTCCGAGGATCACGAGGCCGATGGCGATGGCCGGCCAGAGTCCGCGGAGGCCCTCTCGGCGGGGCGTGGGATTGGCGCCGCTGCGAAACCGGATCAGCGCCAACACGAACAGCGCCAGCCACAGCACGAAGATCGACGCCATGTGCACGTGCACGTTGAGCAGCACGCGATCGAGCAGGGCGGCGTGCCCGGATGCCGCCGCCGGCATCCATCGCGCGATCATCTCCGTCACGCGCGTTGCTCCGCGCGCCACAGGCGAATGGCGAACCTCGCGATGCAGCCGACGACGATGCCGGCGGCAACGATCAGGACCGCGGCCCCGGCGCGCATGCCGTCGCTGATCGCGGAACCTTCAGGAGAAGCGCAGATTGGGCACGACATAAAAACTCAGGATCAGGATCAGCCACAGCGCGGCGGTAAAGAGCCAGTAGCGACGGGTTGCCTCAATGCGCGCCTGCCAGCGCGCGGTGTCGTCGAGCGTCATGCGATACGCCGGTCCCGCGAGCCATCCGGTGAAGATCGCGCCGCCGAGCACATAGATGGCGTGGACGGCGCTGAGCGTGAACCAGCAGGCCCACATCAAGTTCGTGGCCGGCGTGATGCCCTTCGAGATCAATGAGACGTCGGTCAGGACCTTGATTGCCACAAACGTCAGCCCAAGCGAATTGGCGATGACCAGGCGAATTCGCTCGTGACTGAACACCGCACTCGCTCCAACCAGGAGCAGCGTTTCGATCCACGGCAGTCCGCCGGTCAGCGACGGCCAGGCCTGGGATCCGGCGCGCAGCATCACGTAGCCAGACAGCAGCGACGCAAACAGCATGGTCGCCGACGCCAGGAACAACCACATGCCGAGCCGCCCCGAATGCGGCAGGACCTGGACCGGCCCGCTCCCGTCCGTCGTCGAGGCAGATGTCGTTCCCGGGGCCGTGCCCTGGCGGTCCGCAGGGAGGGGCCGCGCGGATCTGAACAGGTTCCAGAGGAAGGGGACCTGAAACGCCGCAAGAGCAAAGGCGGCGTAGGTCATGTGGGTCTGCCATTGCAGGGTGGGTTGCGCGTGCGCGTAGCTGGCGCCGGCGTCCCAGAGGCGTCGATTCACGCCCATCAGGCCGATCGCGAACATCGGCATGAAGATCAGGTTCATGCAGAGGAACGATCCCCAGAAGTGGATCTTGCCCAGCGTTTCGTTCAACCCCCGGCCGGTGATGGTCGGCCACCAGTAGTAGATGCCGGCAAACAACGCAAAGACCGTCCCGGGCGCGACGACGTAGTGAAAGTGCCCGACGACGTAATAGGTGTCGTGCAGCGAGACATCGCTTGCTGCCAGCCCCAGCGGCAGCCCCGTCAGGCCGCCGATGCCAAACATCGGCAGGAACGCCAGCGCAAACAACATCGGGGTGTTGAACGTGATCGATCCGCCCCAGAGCGTCAACACGAGCGACGAGATCAGGATCACCGACGGAATCGAGATCAGAAACGTCGTCACCTGGAAGAACGACGTCATTGACGTGCCCATGCCAGACAGGAACATGTGGTGCGCCCACACCAGCATCGACATGCCGCCCATGAACAGCACCGCCGACACCATCAGGCCGTGGCCCCACAACGGCCGCCGGGCGTTGGTCGTGATCACTTCGGCGACGATGCCCATGGCCGGCAGGATCAGGACGTAGACCTCGGGATGCCCGAGAAACCAGAACAGGTGCTGCCAGAGCAGCGGATTGCCGCCGCCGGAAATATCTTGCAGCGGCACGCCACCCACCATCAGGCCGCTCGGCAGGAAGAAGCTCGTGCCGGCCACCCGATCCATCACCTGAAAGATTGCCGCCGCTTGCAGCGCGGGGAAGGCGAGCAGCAGCAACAGCGCCGAGATCAACTGCGACCACACGAAGAAGGGCAGGCGCGCCAGCGTCAGGCCTTCGCGGCGGTGCTCCACGATCGTGACGATGACGTTGATGGCATTCAGGCCGGACGACACGCCGATCAGGAAGATGCCGGCCAGCCAGAAGGTCTGCCCGGTGGCCTCGATCACGGCCAGCGGTGCGTACGAAGTCCAGCCCGATCGCGCCGCCCCGCCCTCGACGAAAAAGCTGGCCACCATGATCGCGCCGGCGATTGCGTAGAGCCAGTACGCGACGGCGCTCAGTCGAGGAAACGCCATCCGCGACGCGCCGATCTGGAGTGGGACGAAATAGGTGGCGAACGCGCCGGTGGCCAGCGGCACGACGGCGAGAAACACCATTACCGAGCCGTGCATCGCGACGAGCTGGTTGTAGAACTCGGGCAGCACGATCCCGCCGGGCGCATTGGCCTCACCGAGGAACTGCGCCAACCACTCCGGGAGCGGCTGGCCCGGCCAGGCCAGTTGCATGCGCATCAGGATCATCAGGAGGAACCCGACGAAGAGGAAGACGAGGGAGGTGAGGCCGTATTGCAGCCCTATCCTCCGATGGTCGGTCCAGCGCACGTTTCAGAGGCTATCAGCTTTCCGCTTTCGGCCCTCGGCTTTCGGCTCTCGGCTACACTACTGGCACGATGAAATCCAAACTGCTCCTTGCCGTCGTGATGCTGTCTGCCGTGGTCTGCAGCGCCGCAACAGCGGCGGCACAGGCCCTCGCGCCGATTCGCTACACGCTGCGCTTCCCCGCGCCGCACACCCACTATGTGGAAGTGGAGGCGGTGATTCCGTCAGCCGGCCGTGCCGAGGTCGAGGTCTACATGGCCACGTGGACGCCCGGGTCGTACCTGATCCGCGAATACGAGCGCCAGGTTGAAGCCGTCACCGCGACGGCCGCCAACAAGCCGACCGCCGTCGTGAAGTCCACCAAGAACCGCTGGAAGATCACGACCGGCGGCGCCGCCAACGTCACGCTCCGCTACAAGGTCTACAGCCGCGAGATGACGGTTCGCAACAACTGGGTCGAGACGGCGTTTGCCATGCTGAATGGCGCTCCGACCTTCATCACCCTGGTTGAGCGTGCCGCGCGCCCGCACGACGTGCGCGTCGAGCTGCCGGCGGCCTGGAAGCGCGTCGAAACCGCGCTCGAGCCGATCAGCGGATCGGCGAACACCTTCCGCGCCGCCGACTTCGACACGCTGGTCGACAGCCCGATCATCATTGGCAACCCGGTCACCCGGGAATTCACCGTCGACAACAAGCGGCATACCGTCGTCTTCGAGGGCGACACCGCGATGATCGACGCGGACAAGGTGGTTGCCGACGTGCAGAAGATCGTGCTCGCCGGCAAGGCGGTGATGGGCTCGCTGCCGTACCCGCACTATCACTTCATGACGATGGTGACGGAGTCCAGCGGCGCGCTCGAGCACAAGAACAGCTACCTCGGCATGACCAACCGCTTCGCCACGCGCACGCGTAGCGCGTATCTCGACTTCATCGGTACGCTGGCGCACGAGTACTTCCACAACTGGAACGTGAAGCGTCTGCGGCCCGTCGAGCTGGGGCCGTTCGACTACGAGAACGAGAACTACGTGAAGACGCTGTGGGTGGCGGAAGGCTTTACCGACTACTACTCCGACATCCTGAACAAGCGTGCCGGCATCCAGACGCGGGACGAGTACCTCAATGCGCTTTCCAACCAGATCGAGCAGGTGCAGACGATCCCCGGCCGCCTGGTGACGCCGGTGGCGATGGCGTCGTTCGACACCTGGATCAAGCAGTACCGTCCCGACGAGAACCTCGCCAACATGAGCGTCAACTATTACCCGAAGGGCGCGGTGATCGCGTTCCTGCTCGACGCCAAGATCCGCAAGGCTACCAACGGCGCGCGCTCGCTCGACACCGGCATGCAGTGGGCGATGCAACGCTACTCGGGAGAGAAGGGCTATACGCCCGAGCAGTTCTATGCAGTGATGAGCGAAGCGGCCGGCAGCGATCTCAAGGGATGGTTCGCGACCACGGCGGAATCCACCAACGAACTCGACTACACCGAAGCGCTCGAGTACTACGGCCTGCGGTTCCGTCCCGTCGATTCGCGCACCGCGGCCCCGTATATCGGCGGCGGCACCCGCAATGACGCCGGCCGCCTGGTGATCACGTCGGTGCGTCGTGGCACCCCCGGTATTGACGCCGGCCTCAACGTCGACGACGAAATTATCGCGGTCGACGACGTCCGCGTGCGCGCCGACGGTTGGGCGGCGCGGCTTGGCCAGTACAAGCCGGGCGACAAGGTCTCGCTCACCATCGCTCGGCGCGACCGGATGATGAAGCTCGACGTGACGCTTGGCGCCGATCCAGGTCGTCCGTGGCGACTCGAGGCATTGCCGAACGCCACGCCCGAGCAGGCCGCCCGGCTGGCCGCGCTCATCGAAGGCAAATAGTTACAAACGCGGCTTCGTAGCAATTCCGGGGCAATTTCGCCAGAAGGTGCGAGTTGCCCCGCGCCTCCGCGCTCGTCCCCCCAACCTTTCACTCCTCACTTCCGTCTATTCGTGTGCTTATGCGTTTCTTGAATGGCGGCCTTATTGCGGCCGCATGTGTACTGCTGGTTCCCACGACATCCTTTGGCAACGAGCGTTCGGCGAACGAGCGTCGAGCTGCCTCCCTGACAAAGGCGGCGGTGGAGGCGGTGGCCGTTCCGGCGACCAGCCCGATCGTGCTCGACGGCAAGCTCCATGAGGAGATCTGGCAGCAGGCGCCGGCAATCGCCGAGTTCGTGCAGCGCGATCCCGCCGAAGGTCAATCCCCCACGATGACGACCGAGGCGCGCGTCGCCTACGACGACAACGCCCTCTACGTGGCCGGGCGCGCGCACGACACCGATGCGTCGAGGATCGTCGGCATCCTCACCAGGCGCGACCAGCGTTCGCCCTCCGACTGGATTCGTATCGTCGTCGACTCGTACTTCGACAAGCGCACGGCGTATGAATTCGGTGTCAATCCGGTAGGCGTCAAGACCGATCGCTACTACTTCAACGACGGACAGAGCGATGAAAGTTGGGATGCGGTGTGGGACGTTGAAGTTGCGCGCGATGCCACCGGCTGGAGCGCGGAGTTCCGCATTCCGTTTTCGCAGTTGCGTTTCAACAGCGCCGGCACCGGCGGCCCGGTGGGCTTTGCGGTGACGCGGGAAATTGGCCGGTTGGCGGAAACGTCGACGTGGCCACTGCTGTCGCGCAACGCCAACGGCTTTGTCTCCCAGTTCGGTGAACTACGCGGCCTGAAGATGTCGGGCACGCCGAAGAAGTTCGAGCTGCTGCCGTACACCGTCGGTGACTTCCGCACGCAGCCGGACGACGCCGGCAATCCGCTGAGCAACCCGCGCGATCCCGGTGCGGCCATTGGCCTCGACATGAAGTACGCGTTGACGCCGGGCCTGACGCTGACGGCGACCGTGAACCCCGACTTCGGTCAGGTCGAAGCCGATCCGGCGGTGGTCAACCTCGACGCGTTCGAGACGTTCTTCCAGGAACGCCGTCCGTTCTTCGTCGAGGGTTCAGGCACGTTCCGCTTCAACATGGACTGCAACGACGGCAACTGCACCGGCCTGTTCTACTCCCGCCGGATCGGCCGCGCGCCGCAGGGTTCCGCCAACACCTCTGGCGATGAGTATTCCAAGCAGCCGGACTCGGCCACGATCATCGGCGCCGGCAAGCTGACCGGCCGCGTGGCCGGCTTCTCGATCGGCGCGCTGACCGCGGTCACCGCGCGCGAAGACGCTGAGATCGCTGCGGCTGGCTCGCTGTCGCGGCGCGACTACACCGTGGAGCCGCTGACCGGGTACACGGTCCTCCGGGCCCGCAAGGAATTCAGCAACCAGTCGTCGCTTGGCTTCATGACCACGGCGACCAACCGCCAAAACGATCCGGCCACGACGTTCCTCGCCAGCCACGCCTACGCCGGCGGCGTTGACTACGACTGGCGCCTCTCGCCGAAATACAACATCAGCGGCTACTGGGCGACGAGTCACATCCAGGGTTCGACCGAGGCGATCACCCGGTTGCAGGAGAACACCGTCCACAGCTTCCAGCGGTCGGACGCCGACTACGTCGAGACCGACCGGTCCGCGACGACGATGCGAGGCCATGCCGGCTCGGTGTCGATCGGCAAAATCGCCGGCGAGACGATTCGTTTCAATTCGTTCTTTGGCTACAAGTCGCCCGGGTTCGACTCGAACGACCTCGGCTTCATGCGCCGGGCCGACGAGCGGCAGCAGTCGAACTGGATCCAGTGGCGCAACTTCCGGCCAGGCAAGTACGTCCGCACCCGCAACTTCAACATCAATCAGTACGCGGGCTGGAACTTCGGGGGCGATCGCACCTACTCGGGCGGCAACATCAACTCGCACTGGACGTTCACCAACTACTACAGCATTGGCGGCGGCATGAATGTCGACGCAGCGCCGTTCCGCGATCGCGTCACCCGCGGCGGTCCCGGCGTGCTGGGCAATCGCACCAGGTTCAACACCTGGTACTACGCCAACACCGACAATCGAAAGTCGGTGTCGTTCTTCTTCAACGGCAATCACTGGGCCGACACCAAGGACAGCTCCCGGCACGGCTATGGTCCCGGTTTCAACTGGCGCCCGACCTCGTCGATGTCGTTGAACATGGGCTTCTGGTACAACACCAACAAGGATGATTCGCAGTGGGTAACCAACGAGACCCGCGCGGACGGCAGCAAGCGGTACGTGTTCGGACGCATCGACCAGAAGACGCTGTCGATCAACACCCGCTTCAACTACACCATGACGCCAAACCTGTCGTTGCAGGTGTACGCCGAGCCGTTCGTGTCGGCGGGTTCGTACTCGAACTACAAGGAGCTGGTTGACGGCCGCGCCGAGCGCTACGAGGACCGCTACCAGCCCTACGCCTACGGCGGCAACGCCAACTTCAACATCCGCTCGTTCCGCACCACCAACGTGCTGCGCTGGGAATATCGCCCGGGATCGCAGTTGTTCCTGGTGTGGCAGCAGGGACGGTCGGACTACCTGGATCACGGCGATTTCAAGATCGGCCGCGATTTCAGCGGCGTGTTCGACGCGCCGTCCAGGAACGTCTTCCTGATCAAGTTCAGCTACTGGCTGAATATGTAAGAATCGCGGGGTGACCCTCCGCGACAACATTCGCGACTTCTTCCACGGCGCGGCTTACGGGGCATACGAACGTGAGCTGCGCCTGAAGGCCGCCGAGCTGAACGATCTCTTCCTGTTGCTCTGCTACATGGAGATCGTGGGGCTCCCCAACCCGGCCACGCTCTACCTGCTCGACATCTACCCCTATCTCCTCGAGCAGTTTCATCTCTGGCACAAGCGGATGGGGATGGATCGCTCCCCGCTTGGCAACCTGCCCTGCTGCTGACCGTGCGCGCGCTGATCGAAAAGAAGGTGCTGTTCTTCGGCGGCAAGGGCGGGGTCGGCAAGACCACGTCCGCGTCGGCGATGGCGCTTGCGGCCAGCAAGGCCGGCAAGCGCGTCCTGCTCGTCTCGACCGACCCCGCGCATTCCACGTCCGATATTTTCGAGCGGCCGATCGGTCCGGAACCGGTCGAGTTGCTGCCGAACCTGCACGGTCTCGAGATCGACGGCGAGTTCGAGTCGAGGCGCTATGTCGCCGAGGTGAAGGAACGCATCACCGGGTTGTTCGGCCACAGCATTCTCAAGGAAGCCTCGCGGCAGATCGATCTCGCCGCCAGCATGCCGGGCGCGGAAGAGATGGCGCTGTTCGACAAGATCGGCGCGCTGGTCCGCGACGGCGATCACACCTATGACCTGGTGATCTTCGACACCGCCCCGACTGGCCACACGCTCCGGCTGATCCGCATGCCGGAGTTGATGGAAGCGTGGATCAGGGCGCTGTCCCGGTCGAGGCAGGCGATGCTCGGCGTCGAGCAGGATGACAAGACCGACCCGGTGATGATCTCCCTCAAGGACCGGCTCGAGCACCTGCGCGAGTTCCGCGCCCGGCTGCTCAGCCCGCGGGTCTGCGCGTTCGTGCTGGTGCTGGTCGCCGAGCGCCTGCCGATCGAAGAGACCGCTCGCGCGATCGAGCAGCTGCAGGAGGCCGGTGTGACCATTGGCGGCCTGGTGGTCAACCGCGTGCTGCCCGAGACGAGCCCTGATCCGTTCCTGCGGGCGCGCCACGATCAGGAGTCGATCTACCTCGCCGAGATCGCGCGGCGGTTTTCGGCACACTCGAAGGTGCGCGTGCCGCAGTTACCATCGGATGTCCACGGCATCACAACACTCGAGCATCTCGCTCGGCTCTTGGTTCCAGAAAAGGCGCATTCATCATGACGATCACCAAGCCTCAGGCTTCAGAGTTTGCAGGGTTTTATGCCGGCTACATCGGCAAGGTGCCAGACAGCGGACCCGTGGCGCAGTTGACGTCGCAGATCGAGGAACTCGAACGGCTCCGGGCGCTGCCCGACGACAAGGGCAACTACGCCTACGCCGACGGCAAGTGGACCGTGAAGGAGGTGATCGGCCACCTTGCCGACGCCGAGCGCGTGTTCAGCTACCGCCTGACGCGGATTGCCCGCGGCGACCAGACGCCGCTGGCGGGGTTCGACGAGAACGCCTGGGCCCTGACCGCGCCTCACGGCAGGCGCAAGATGTCTTCGGTTGTCGATGAAATGATCGCCATCCGCCGCTCGACGCTGGCGCTGATCGACTCCCTGGACGAGGCCAGCATTGCCAACAGCGGCGTGGCCAACAACAACCCCGTCACCGCGCGTGCGATCTGCTGGATCCTGGCCGGGCATAGCCGGCACCACCTCGACATCCTGGTGGAGCGTTACGGGGTAAAGTAAAAAGACCAATGAAATTCGCCCCCGAGTACGTCACCCACGTACTCAACGAAAACTTCGAAGACGCCAAGGAGCTGCTGTTGTCGCCGCTCATGGCGATCAACTACGCGCACCTGGTCATGCTGGCCGAACAGGGAATCATCTCGAAGGAAGACGCGCGATCGCTGCGCGACGCCCTCGACGGGATCTCGCTCGACCAGGTCCGCCAGGTGCTGTACGACGGCACCTACGAAGACCTGTTCTTCTACATCGAGCGGCTGATCGACCAGGCGTGCGGCGTCGACGTGGCGGGGCGGCTGCACACGGCGCGCAGCCGCAACGACCTTGCGATGACGATGTATCGCATCCGGCAGCGTGAGTTCATTGCCGGCCTGGCGGAGGCGGCGCTTGAGCTTAGGGAAGCCCTGATCGCCCTTGCCGAACGCCACAAGCAATCGATCTACGGCGCGCACACGCATACCCAGCCGGCCCAGCCGACGACGATTGCGCACTACCTGCTGGCGATCATCGAGCAGCTCGAACGCGACATGACGCGGCTTGGCGCCGCGTTCGAATCGACCAATCGCAATCCCCTGGGCGCCTGCGCCATTACCGGCACCGGATTCCCGATCGATCGCAATCGCACCAGCGAGCTGCTTGGCTTCAACGGGCCGACCTGCAACACCTACGGCAGCATCGCGACCGTCGACTACCTGCTCGAGAGCGTCTCGGCCACCAGCATCATGATCGTCGGTCTCGGCCGCGTCGTGCAGGACCTGCTGCTGTGGTGCACGATGGAGTTTGGCTACCTGCGCTTGAGCGACGGCTTCGTGCAGGGCAGCAGCATCATGCCGCAGAAGCGCAACCCGGTGGCCCTCGAGCACTCGCGGGCGATCGGCAGCAAGGCCGTCGGCCAGGCCCAGGCGATCACCACCACCGTTCACAACACGCCGTTTGGCGACATCAACGACACGGAAGACGACCTGCAGCCGCTGGTGGCTTCGATGTTCCGTGATGCGACGCGCATGGTGACGCTGGTGGCGGCGGCGATGAAGCTGGCGGACTTCAACGTCGAGAAGCTGGCCGAGCGCGCCGGTGAACACGGCACGACGCTGACCGAACTGGCCGACACCCTGGTGCGCGATCACGGCCTGCCGTTCCGCAATGCGCACGCGATCGCGGCGCTGTTGCTGAAGGCCCGGACCGAAGATCCCAACGTCGCGCTGTCCGGGGCGCTGTCGAAAGCCTCGTCGGCGATTCTTGGGCGGGCCCTCGAATACAGCGAAGGCGACCTCCAGAAGATCATGAGCCCCGAACACTTCGTGCGCGTCCGCACGACTTTCGGCGGTCCATCTCCTTCGGAAACCGCGCGAGCGATCACCGAGTCCGCGCGGTTGCTGCAATCGGATCGCGCCAGCTGGCAGGCAAGGCGTCAACAATTGCAGCGCGCCGAAGCGGATCTGAAGGCGAGAGCCGCAGCCCTATGAGCAACGTGCGTACCACCTACGTCAAGGTGATTGCCGTGTGGGCGATCACGCTGGCCGCGTTGTACGCATTCCAGGTGTATTTCTCGCGCTGATGTCCGCCATCGACTGGTCGATCATCGGGCTCTACCTGGCGTGGATCGTGTGGGACGGCATCCGCATGAGCCGCGACACCGGCAAGATCGAAGGCTATTTCCTGGCCAGCAAGAGCCTGCCGTGGTGGGCGGTCGGCCTGTCGGTCATGGCGACGCAGTTGTCGGCGATTACCATGACCAGCAGCACCGGCCAGGGGTATGCCGACGGCATCGGCCTGCTGCAGCAGTACTATGCGCTGCCGATCGCGATGATCATCATCTCGGTCACGTTCGTCCCGTTTTTCCGCAACGCCAATATCTACACCGCCTACGAGTATCTCGAACGCCGCTTCGACGCCCGCGTGCGCTCGATGACGGCGCTGCTGTTTCTGTTCTCGAGAGGCATGAGCACGGGCGTCGTGATCTCGGCGCCGGCGGTGGTGTTGTCGGTGCTGATCGGCGCCGATATCAGCACCATCTGCGTGCTGCTGGCCGTGCCGACGGCCATTTACACGATGTATGGCGGCGTCCAGGCGGTGGCCTGGACCGACGTCAAGCAGATGTACTTGATCGTGTTCGGTCTCGTCGCGGCGACCGTGACGCTCGTCACCGGCCTGCCGGACGCGATCAGCGTCAACGATGCGCTGACGCTTGCCGGTACTGCCGGCAAGTTGCAGGCGTTCAACTTCTCGACCGACCCGTCGGTCCGGTTCACGTTCTGGACCGGCACGCTGGGCGCGCTGTTCCTGTTCCTGTCGTACTTCGGCACCGACCAGAGCCAGGTGCAACGCTACTTGACGGCGAAGTCCGACGCCGAGGCGCAGACGTCGCTGTTCATGAGCGCCTACTGGAAGATTCCGCTGCAGGCGCTGGTGATGGTCATTGGCGTGCTGATGTTCGTGTTCTACCTGTTCACGCCACCGCCCATGCTGTTCAACTCCGTGCACGAGCAGCGCGTGCGCGCCAGCGCGCGGGCGGGCGAGTATGCCGGTCTCGAACAGCGATTCAGTGTGGCCGTCGATGCCCGGTCCGCTGCGGCGCAGCAGCTGGCGCAGGCGGAGCGCGCCGGCGACTCGACGGCGATCGCCGCCCAGCAGGCCGCGTTTCGTGACAGCGAGGCTCAGGTCAAGGGCGTGCGCACCGAAGCAATTGCACTCGTCAAGGACGTCACCGGCGACCGTTCCTACAACGACGTCAACTACGTGTTTCCGACCTACATCGTGACGCAGATGCCGGTCGGACTGATCGGCCTGTTGATGGCGGCGATCTTTGCCGCCGCGATGTCGAGCATCGCCGGTGAGCTGTCGGCGCTGTCGACGTCGACGGTGATGGACTTCTATCGCCGCTGGGTCAGAAGCGATGCCGATGACGCGCACCTGTTGCGCGTGTCGCGATTTGCGATGTTGTTCTGGGCACTGTTTGCCTCGATTGTCGCGATCTGGGCGGCGGAGCTGGGATCACTGATCGAGGTGGTGAATCGGTTCGGGTCGTTCTTTTACGGCTCGATTCTCGGCGTGTTCCTGCTGGCGATTGGCTGGAGCCGTGCCAATGCGATCGGCGCGCTGGTTGGCCTGGTCGCGGGGATGAGCGTGGTGGCCTGCTTCACGCTGTATACCAACGTCGCCTTCCTCTGGCACAACCTGATCGGCGCCGTTGTCGTTTTCGTCGTCGGCATGATCGTCAGCGAAGTCACCGGGCCGCGAAAGGCGTAATGGGCAAGCCGCTGCTGATCGCGCTGGTCGGCGTGATTGCGCTGATGGTCGCGTCGTGGACGCTCGGCGAGTTTCTGAGGCAGAGGAAAGATAAGTAGCCAGTAGCCAGAAAGGACAAGAGCTCTTCTGGCTACCGGCTACCTGGATACTGGCTACTTCAGTTGATCGAGCCCCTCTTTCCCAATCACCACGTTCCACACCAGCAACTCGTACTGCACGACGCCGGCGGTGTAGTACGGATCCGCGTCGCGAATCGCGTCCAATGACTTCTGGGGGCTGTTGTCGTCCACGCGCAGCAGCATCATCCCGCCGAACCGCGGATCGTGCGGGCCGGCGGCGAGGAGCTTGCCCTCTTCCTTGAGCTGGCGCTGGAACGCGCGGTGCGCTTCCTGGTGGACGACGACCTCTTCGATCGGGCGGCGGTAGCGGATCAGGGCGAGTGCATACATGGCTGGAACAGGATAGCTCAGTCCCACAAACGGACACCCTTCCGGCACCTGCCAACCGTTTCAACTCCGTAACCGTCCATTAATCAGCGGGTTACACGAAGAGGGCAGATTGGTACGGTACTCGCTACATAGCAGCCGGACACAGGCAGCATGGCCACCCTGAAAGTCACGACCGACCGCCCTCGACAGCTCCCCAGGAGCCGTTTCTGGCCCCGTGTCTTCGGGGCGGTGAGTGTTGGCGCAGTGGCTCTTGCCCCGGTGGCGACCCTTGCGCTGTGGCTTCTGCTCACCGACCCGGTGACCGCGGCCGCCGTGATGGAGCGTGGCGATCTGCTGCCCGTGGTTTCGGCGATGCTCAAGCTGTTGGGCAAGGCGCTGATGTCGGTGATGTCCGCGCTCTAGGCGTCAGCCTTCGCGAGAATCTGTCCCGGCCGAGGCAGATTGGTGCCGTTAGTAAATAAAATACGGCGATGCCGACGCTGACCTTCCTGGGGGCCGCCCGCACTGTGACGGGCTCCAAACATCTCCTCGAGGTCGACGACCGGCGCATCCTGTTCGACTGCGGCATGTTCCAGGGCCTCAAGGAATTGCGGCAGCGAAACTGGTCGCCGCTGCCCGTGCCGCCAGACACGATCGACGCGGTCGTCCTCACCCACGCGCACATCGATCACACCGGATGGTTGCCGCGCCTGGTGGCGCAGGGCTTTACGGGGCCGATTTACTGCACCGAAGGCACGGCAGACTTGTGCCGGCTGGTGTTGCCCGACGCGGCGCACATCCAAGAGGAAGACGCGAAGTTCGCCAACTCGCGCGGCTACAGCAAGCATCACCCCGCGTTGCCGCTCTACACCGAGGCGGACGCGGCCGAAGCGCTGACGCGCCTTCGTCCCTGGAAATTCAATCAGAAGCTGGCCATCGGCCAGGGTCTCGAGGCGGAGTTCATCAACGCCGGTCACCTGCTTGGATCGTCCTACGTGCTGGTGACGCGCGCGGATGGTAGCGGCGGACGCATCCTGTTTGGCGGCGATCTCGGCCGCTACTCCCGGCCGATCCTCCCGGATCCTTCCCCCGCTGTGGACGCGGACGTGCTGCTGGTTGAGTCGACCTACGGCGACCGTCTTCACGCTCCGGAGGATGACGGCGCGAAGCTGGCGAGCATCATCAGCGATACGGCCGCCCGCCGCGGCAAGGTCATCATTCCTGCGTTTGCGATCGGCCGCGTCGAAGAGCTGCTGTACTGGCTGTTCAAACTGGAAGATGAAGGCCGGCTGCCGAAGCTGCCGATCTATGTCGACAGCCCCATGGCGATCAAGGGCCTCGAGTACTACGCGGCCCACGCCGGTGAGCTCGATCCCGAGATCACGGCCATGCGGCGTAAATTGCCTCGCTTCACTTCCATCAACTCCGCCCGCGAGTCCAAGGCGCTGGTCGAGAACGATCACCCCGCCGTGGTGATTGCCTCGAGCGGCATGGCCAGCGGCGGCCGCGTGGTGCATCACCTGTTTGCAGGACTACCGGATCCGCGAAATACGGTGCTGTTTGTCGGGTTCCAGGCGGCGGGCACGAGGGGCCGCCTGCTGATCGAGGGCGCCCAGCACGTGAAGATGTTCGGCCAGAGCGTACCGGTCCACGCCAGAATAGAGAAGATCAACGGCATGTCCTCGCACGCCGACGCGGGCGAGATCGTCCGGTGGTTGCGCACGTTCTCGCGCCCGCCGAAGACCACGTACCTGGTGCACGGCGAACCCGTGGCCCAAGACGCGCTCAAAGCGCGCATCGTGAAAGAGCTTGGATGGACAGTAGAGATCCCGACGCACGGGCAGAGAGTCAACCTGCCGCTGTAGCCGCGACGCGGCGTTATCTCCTCGAACAGATCGAAGAGGCCGCGGTCGTGCAGTTGTACGCCGACGGGTTCGAGCGCCTGCCATTACAGGAGAAGACGCTCGTCTATCACCTGTACCGCGCGGCCCTGGCCGGTCGAGACATCTACTACGACCAGCGCCACCGGCATAACCTCGGCATCCGCCACCTCCTCGAGCAGGTGCTTCGCTACTCGAAGGGCGTGCCGTCCGCGACGCTGGCCGAGCTGACGCGTTACACCAAGCTGTTCTGGCTCAATACCGGCCCGTACAACAACCTGACGGCGCGGAAGTTCCTGCTCGGCCTCGACCGCCAGCGACTGATCGAGGCGATGGAAGTCGCGGCCATCAATGGCGCGGACTTCCAGCTGGCGGGCGAGACGATCGCGGCGCGCGTCGAACGCTATGCGCGCATGCTCTTCGATCCCGACTTTGAGCCGATGGTGACCTGCAAGACGCCGGGCGACGGCATCGACATCCTTTCCGCGAGTGCCAACAACCTCTATGACGGCGTGACGATGGCCGACCTGGACGGTTTCGAAGAGAAGAATCAGTTGAATGCGCGGCTCGCCAAGCGAGACGGCACGCTGGTTGAAGAAGTCTATAAGGTCGGCGGGCTCTACGATCGCGAACTCTCGGAGATCGTCCGTCACCTGCGCAACGCGATTCCGTTGGCGCCGGAGCCGTTCGCGAAAGCGCTGAGCGGGTTGGTGACGTGGTACGAGACCGGCCTCGACAGCGATCGCGAAGCGTTCGACATTGCCTGGGTGCAGAACCGCGACTCCGCCGTCGACACCATGAATGGCTTCATCGAGGTCTACATGGACGCGCGCGGCATGAAGGGCGCGTGGGAAGGCATCGTGTATTACACCAACCACGAGAAGACGGCGAAGATCCGCACGCTGGCCGAGCACGCGCAGTGGTTTGAAGACCACATGCCGATCGATCCCAAGTACCGCAAGCCGATCGTCCAAGGCGTGTCGGCCCAGGCCATCGAAGTGGTCGTCGAGGCCGGCGACTCGGGTCCGATCACGCCGATCGGCGTCAACCTGCCCAACGACCAGCGAATCCGCGAACAATACGGCAGCAAGTCCGTGTCGTTGTCGAACGTGCTCGACGCCTACGAGCAGTCGATGCCCGACGCGTTCCGTCACGAATTCGCGTGGGACGACGCGGAAGTGGAACGCGCCAAGCGGTGGGGCGGATTTGCCGGTGAGTTGACGACGGAGATTCACGAGGTGCTGGGCCACGGCTCCGGCCGCATGGCGGAGCACATAGCCGTCACGCCGCAGGACCTGCTGAAGGAACAGTACTCGGCGCTGGAAGAGACACGCGCGGATCTTGTGGCGTTGTGGTTCGTCGCCGATCCGTACCTGGCGCAGATTGGCCTCGTCCCCTCTGATGAGCAGCGGGCCGTGGTGCAGACCGAGTACGAAGCCTACGCGCGCAACGCGCTGACGCAGCTGCGGCGTGTCCGCGTCGGCGCGCAGCTCGAGGAAGACCACATGCGCAACCGCCAGGCGATCGTGCACTGGCTCCTCGCCAACACCAAGGCGATCGACGTGCGCCGCCGCGACGACAAGACCTATTTCGTCGTCGTCGACACCGACGCGTTTCATGACGGTGTGGGTGTACTCCTGGCCGAGGTGCAGCGCATCAAGTCGGAGGGCGACTACGCGGCGGCGAAGGAGCTGTTCGAGACCTACGGCGTGCACTTTGATCCCGACATGCGCGACGAGATCGTGGCACGCGTGGATCATCTGAAGCTCCCGTCGTACACCGGTTTCGTCATGCCCAAACTGGAAGCGGTCACGGACGCGAGCGGCTCGATCACCGACGTAAAGATTTCGTACCCTTGCGACTTGACCACGCAAATGCTCGAATACTCAGCGCCGTAATGGCCACTTTGTAACGGGGACAGACCCCACACATGCCGAAAACGATTCACATTCTGCCGATCGCGCTGTTCTGCTTTGCAGCATCGGCCTACACACAGACGCTCCAGGAGCGCATGCTCCAGGCCGAAGACGCGCGTCCGACGACCGAAGCCGGCCTGGCCGCGCTGAAGGAAGGCCTGCAGGGCGGTGGGCGGCGAACCGCGATCCGCGCGATCGGGCGACTCGAGCGGCCGGAGATGATCGCGTTGATCGCTCCCGCCCTCAACGATGGTGTGGGGATTCGCGCCGAGGCGGCCAACGCGCTGGCGCAGATGGCACGCACGCCCGCGGCGGTTGCCGAAGTGCAGAAGCTCCTGCTCGCGCGCGCGGCCACCGATGCCGGACTCAACACCTGGGAGTCGTGGGGCGAGATTGCCGCCGCGCTCGGACGCTTGCCATACGACACGGCGGCGCAGGTCACGGAGACCGAAGCGGTCCTTGTCACGGGCCTGCCGTCGCCGGACTCGATGAACGAGCCGGAGACCGCCGCGCTGATCGGATCGGCGCGCGGACTCGAGTCGCTCGCGCGCACCGTGCGCGCAAAGAAGCTGCCGCCGCTCGGCGATCGCACGTGGGACCTGCTGCGGTGGGCCGCGACCGCGCAGCGATCGGCCACCGACCCGCGATCCGCATTGACCCGCCGCCTCGCGATGGCGGCCCTGGTGACGGGTAACCAGGCCACGACGTCGATTATCGAGCGTGGGCTGAACGACACCGATTCAGAGGTGCGCCGCTTCGCGGCGGCCGCCGCGGCGACCGATGCGCGCATCGACGAACGTGAGCGCGTGATCAAGATCGCGCTGGCCGACAAGGAGCCCCGTGTTCGCTTCCAGGCGCTGCAGGCCTGGGGCCGCCATTTCCAGAAGACGTCGTGCGCACCGGTGATCGCGGCCGTGAAGGACGCCAACATCCACGTGCGGCTCCAGGCCATCGACCAGCTCGGCAACGCCTGCCCGGCGAGCGAATCGCCCGTTGCCCAGTTGCAGGCGATCGTCAGCACGCTTGGCCCGCAGGCTCGCATCTGGCATGCGCCCGCCCACGCCATCGTCGCGCTGGCAAAAATTCAGCCCGAGGTGGCTCGGGCGGCCATCGCTCCGTTTGTCGCTCACCAGACCTGGCAGGTTCGGATGTACGCTGCGCGCGCGCTTGGCGTCTTCGGGTCAGCCGGCGATCTCAACGCGCTCGTGGCCGACAAGGTTGATAACGTCGCCGAGGCGGCGCTGTCGGCGCTGATCGACAAGAAAGCGCCCGAAGCGCAAGCCGCCGCAATCGCGCTGCTCGATCGCAACGACTACCAGGTGATCCTCACCGCCGCCCGGGCGCTCGAAAACTCCGCCACCGCGACCCGCGCCACCGCGACGCTGCTGACGGCCCTCGGACGAATCACCAGGCAGAACAGGGACACCTCGCGCGACCCGCGCATGGCCATTCTGAATCGCCTGCAATCCTACGGAGACACGTCGCAGGCCGTAAATCTCGAAGGCTACTTGCGCGATTTCGATCCGGCAATCGCACAGAAGACCGCCGAAATCCTGACCGCGTGGACCGGCCGGGCGCGCACCGCAGCGCCGCAGCCGCTGACGCCGCCCGGCGTGACGATGGCGATGGTGGCGGCGCTACGGGGCAAGTCGCTGCGCTTTCACATGGCCGGCCGTGGCCACTTCGACATCGGGCTCGATGTCGATGCCGCGCCGCTCACCGCCATCCGCATCGCCCGCCGCGCTGGCGAGGGCTACTACAACGGCCTGACGTTCCATCGCATCGCCCCGAACTTCGTGATCCAGGGTGGCAGCCCTGGCGCCAACGAATACATGGGCGAGCCGCACTACATGCGCGATGAACCGGGCCTGCACCTGCGCGGCACCGTCGGCATCTCGACGCGTGGCCGCGATACCGGCGACGCGCAGATCTTCGTCAACCTGGTCGACTCACCGCGCCTGGATCACATCTATACGGTGTTCGGCACGGTTGTCGCCGGCATGGATGTGGTTGACGACACGATCGAGGGCGACGTGATCGAGCGGGTCGAAGTCGTCAATCGATGATTTCGTCGCGTCTTCCGAAGAGCCTCGAGCCGAACGCCGTGGCACGCGCGCTTGCCGCGCGCCGCCACGGGCGGCCGATCATCGACCTCACCGCCACCAATCCAACCAGCGCCGGCTTTTCCTATCCGGCAGACCTGCTGCAGCCGCTTGCCGATCCGCGCGCGCTGGATTACGAACCTCAGGCCCTCGGGCTGTGGCCGGCCCGCGCGGCCGTGGCCGCCGACTTCCGACGCCGTGGCTGCATCATCTCCGCCGATCGTGTGGTGTTGACCTCGAGCACCAGCGAAGCCTACGCGCTGCTCTTCAAGCTGTTGTGCGATGCCGGCGATGCCGTCCTGGTGCCGCAGCCGAGCTATCCGCTGTTCGAACACCTGACGCAACTCGAGTGCGTGACCGCGATTCCGTACTTGCTCGAGTACCACGGCAGTTGGCGAATCGACATCGATTCGATCGCGCGGGCCGCGACCGACCGCGTGAAGGCCATCCTCGTGGTATCGCCGAACAATCCGACGGGGTCGTTCCTCCATCGCGATGACTTCGCGGCCATTGCCACACTTGCGGCCGAGCGGGGCTGGGCGATCATCGGCGACGAAGTGTTTGCGGACTACCCGCTCGATGCCGCGCCCGATGCGGTTTCGGTGCTGCCGGGTGCGGAGGTGTTGACCTTCAGCCTCGGCGGCCTGTCAAAGTCGTCTGGCCTTCCGCAACTGAAACTCGGATGGATCGGCGTGGGCGGTCCGCCCGACGTCGTCGATCGCGCGCTGGCTGCCTACGAAGTGGTGGCCGATACGTATCTGTCGGTGTCGACGGCGGTGCAAACCGCCGCCGCCGAGCTGATCGAGGCCGGTGCCGGGATTCGCGCGCAGATCCTCGCGCGCGCGCGTCGCAATCTCGATCGGTTGCGCACGGCGGCCTCAGCCCATCCCGCAATCGACGTACTGCGCGTGGAAGGCGGGTGGTCGGCCGTGATCCAGGTGCCGCAGATTCGATCCGAAGAGGCGCTCGTGCTCGAGCTGCTCGACCAGGACGACGTGCTGGTGCATCCCGGCTACTTTTTTGACTTCTCCCGTGAGGCATTCGTCGTCGTCAGCCTCCTCGTCGAGCCGGTGGCGTTCGACACCGCGGTTGCGCGACTGCTGAAGCGAGCGTCGGCATGACACCGCGCGCGAGCGGCATCAGCGTGCCGCTGTTCTCGCTGGCCTCGAGACACGGCTGGGGCATCGGCGAGTTTGGCGATGTGCCGGCGTTTGCGCGCTGGCTGCTGGAGGCGGGGCAGTCGATCGTCCAGATCCTGCCGATTCACGAAATGCCGCCGATCGAGACCTCGCCGTACTCGGCCATGACGGCGATGGCGCTTGATCCGATCTACATCACGCTCGCCAATGTCCCCGACTACACCGGCCAGGGCGGCGACCTGGCACTCGATGGCGCCGAAGTGTCGGAGATTGCGAGACTACGGCAATTGCCGAGTGTGGACTACGCGTCGATCCGGCGGCTGAAGGACCGGTGGCTTCGCCGGTCGTACGATCGGTTCCTCAAGCTCGAAGTCGCGCGCGGCTCACCGCGCGCGATCAGGTTTGACGGCTTCGTCCGCGAGCAGCGCTGGTGGCTCGACGACTACGCGTTGTTCCGCGCGCTGCACGCGCTGCACGAAGAGTTGCCCTGGACGAAGTGGCCTGATCTGCTGGCGCAGGCCGATCCGACAACGCTGTCCCAGGCACGCGGCGCATTGCACGTCGAACTCACGTATCGCCAGTATCTGCAGTGGCTGGCCGCTGAACAGTGGGCCGACGCAAAGCGGCTGTCGTGGCCGATCCGCATTTACGGCGACCTGCCGTTCATGATCTCGTCCGATAGCCCAGACGTGTGGGCACGGCAGCACGAGTTCCGGTTCGATGCCACGATCGGCGTTCCGCCGGATGCGTTCAGCGAGACCGGGCAGGACTGGGGTTTGCCGCCGTGGCGCGCAAGCGTGATGGCGCAAACCGACTACGCGTGGATGCGCGCTCGCGCCCGGCGCTACGCCGATCTCTACGACGGCTATCGCATCGATCATCTCGTTGGCCTGTACCGCACCTACGTGAGGCCCATCGACAAGTCGGTCCCGGCGTTCTTTGACCCAGCCGACGAAGCCGATCAACGCCGGCTCGGCGAAACGCTCGTTACGATCTTCACCAGCGCGGCGTCGAAGCCGGGCGTGATCGCGGAAGACCTCGGCTCCATCCCGCCATTCGTGCGCGAGTCGATGGCACAGCTCGATCTTCCTGGGCTGAAGGTGTTGCGCTGGGAGCGGCACTGGGATCAGCCCGGGCGGCCGTCCATCGACCCTGCAACCTTCCCGGCTCGCTCCGTCGCCACGACCGGCACGCACGACATCGAACCGCTTGCCGCGACGCCGGAAGGCGACACCGAGGCCAAGCGGCAGGGCATCGTGCAATCGCTGCTGGCGTCCGGATCATTCCTGACGCTGATGCCGGTGCAGGACGTGTTTGGGTGGACCGATCGCATCAACACGCCGGCAGTGGTTGGCGAGATCAACTGGACGTGGCGCCTGCCATGGCCGGTGGACACGTGGCTCGATCGCGAGGACACCGTGGCTCATGCCGACCAACTGAAGGCCTGGACAAGGGCTGCCGGCCGATGACCACGCGCGCGATGGTCGCCGCCGCGATCGCCCTGCTGGCCACGCTCGAGGGCGGCGCCCAGCTGGCGGGATCGTCGCAAGCGAAGCCGGGTGAAACGACCCTGATCGTGTCGCTGATCAACCGGCTGGTGGGCAGAGAGACGTTCACCGAAACACGCGACGGCGACTCGACGGTCTACTCGGGCGCACTCGATCTCACGGAGCGAGGCGGACGTCTGCAGGTGGCGTCTTCCCTCAAGCTGGCAGACGACCTGACGCCGCTGTCGTTCGACGTCAAGGGGAAGTCGTACCGGTTCGTGAATGTCGACGCGACCGTACGCGTGAGCGGCGGCATGGCCACGGTCACGAACCTTGGCGAGACGCGAACCTTTGAAGCACCGCGGCGATTCTTCACGGCCGAGAGCTATTCACCGCTGTCGGCGCGAGCATTGCTGGTTCGTTACTGGGAACGTCATGGCCGTCCTGCCGTCATTCCAGTACTGCCAGGGCCTCGTGATGTCCGTATCACCTTCCGCGGCAGCGACCCGGTCATCGTGCGCGGCGTGCCGCTCACGTTCCGCCGTTTCGACGTCGATGGTGTCGTGTGGGGCCGTGAGACGGTGTGGCTCGACGAAGAAGATCGTCTGGCCGCGATCGTGTCGCGGATTCACATCCTGCCGCTCGAAGCGGTCCGCGAGGATCTCGTCGGCCAGTTGCCGGTCTTGCAGTCGCACGCCACTGCCGATCGCGTTGCTGATCTCGCGCAGCAGTTGAAGGACATCCCTGCCGTAGCCGATCGATCGTACGCGCTGGCGGGCGCGCGGCTGATAGATGGCACGGGTCGAGCCGCCGTCGACGATGCGGTGATCGTGGTGCGCGACCGGCGCATCGAGGCAGCCGGCCCGCGATCGACCGTGAAGATCCCGCCGGGTCTCCGGGTGATTGACGTGAGGGGCGCGACCATCGCGCCCGGGCTGTGGGACATGCATGCCCACGCGGCCCAGATCGAATGGCTGCCAGCCTATCTCGCCTCCGGCGTCACGACATTCCGCGACATGGGCGGTGAGCAACCGTTCCTCGTCGCGATTCGCGATGCGGTGGCCAGTGGGAAAGGCCTCGGCCCGCGCGTGCTTCTCGCCGGCCTGGTCGATGGTGATGCTGACGGCGCCTTCGGAGCGGTGGTGGCATCCACGCCGGACCAGGGCCGGGCGATCGTGGAGCGCTACCGGGCGGCCGGCTTCGATCAGATGAAGCTGTACTCGCTACTGCAGCCGGACGTGGTGCAGGCGATCACTGGGCGCGCGCACGAGTTGGGCATGTCGGTGACTGGTCACGTGCCCACGTCGCTTGGCCTGCGCCGGGCCGTTGAGGCTGGGATGGATCACATCGCGCACATGCCCGTGAACGGCGATCCCGCCTCGCCCGAGACCAAAGCGATGATCGGGTTCCTGGCGAGCCGCAAGACAGTGTTCGATCCGACGATGCCCTGGAACGAGATTCTTGGCCGTGCGCCCCAGACCGCTCTCGAGAGCCTTGAGCCCGGTTTTGCGCATGCGCCACCGGCCATGCGCGCCAACTACCAATCCGTGTCGAACACGACCGATCCGGCTACGGCGAGACGGCGGATCGTCGATTCCGGCCGGACCATGAAGGCCCTCTTCGATGCCGGGGTCCCGATTGTCGCCGGCACCGACGGCGGTCTGCCCGGCTACAGCCTGCTGCGTTCAATCGAGATGTATGTTGATGCCGGCATGTCACCGATGCAGGCGATTCAATCAGCGACGAGCGTGCCGGCCGGCGCCATGGGCCTGTCGAAAGACACCGGCACGATCGAAGCCGGCAAGCGTGCCGACCTGATCGTCCTCAACGCCGACCCCCTGGCCGACATTCGCAACATCCGCAAACTGCGTTGGGTCGTGGCCAATGGCCGGGTGATGGAGCCCGCCGGCTTGTGGCGCGCGGCTGGATTCCAATGAAGAGGATGTCGCGGCGCTTCGTGCTTGCGCTTGCGTTGCTGGCGGCAACGGCCGCGTGCCGCGTACCGGCGCAGCAGGCGGCGACGGCCGCGCAACCGATCCTGATCCTGGTTTCCATCGATGGTTTTCGGTGGGACTATCTCGACCGCTACCGCCCGGCCAACCTGCTCAAACTTGCAAACGCTGGTGTGCGTGCCGAGGGCCTGATTCCGCAGTTTCCGTCCAAGACGTTCCCCAATCACTACACCATCGTGACCGGCCTGACGCTTGCGCATCACGGCATCGTTTCGAACAACATGAAGGCGCCGGACATTCCAGGGGAGTTCACGCTCTCCAATCGCGAAGTCCAGAGCGACCCGCGATGGTGGGGTGGAGAGCCGATCTGGAACACGGCCGAACGCCAGGGGCTGAAGTCGGCGGCCATGTTCTGGCCGGGTTCAGAGTTCCTGATCGGCGGGCGTCGCGGCACTTACTGGACGCCGTATGAAGACGGCATGCCGCATCAAGAGCGGCTGAATCGCATTCTCGGCTGGCTGCAGTTGCCGGAAGGCGAGCGACCGTCATTCCTCACGCTCTATTTCAGCGACGTCGACAACTCCGGGCATCGTTACGGCCCCGAAGCCGAGGAGACGCGAGCCGCGATTGCCAAGGTCGATCAGTCGATGGGGGAGCTGGTGGCCGGAGTCGAACGGCTCGGCCTCACCGATCGCGTCAACTACGTGATCGTCAGCGATCACGGGATGTCGGCGGTGAGTACCGAGCGAACGATCGTGCTGGATGACTACATCGATGTCCCGAGGGTCGACGTGATCGACTGGTCGCCGATGCTCGGCATCAACGCGCTCGACGGCGACAACGAGAAGCTGTACCTGGCCCTCAAGGACAAGCATCCGTCACTGACCGTCTATCGCCGCAGCGAAATCCCGGCGCGCTATGGCCTGGCAAATCATCCGCGTGTGCCGGCCGTGTTTGGTGTCGCCAGGGATGGATGGCAGATTGCGTCGAAGGTCGACGTGGGCCGCTGGCAGCAGCATGATCGCCGTCCTCCGGGTGGTGCGCATGGCTACGAGATCACCGATCAATCAATGCAAGGGCTGTTCATCGCAACAGGCCCCCGCCTCAAGGCGGGGATCAGCGTGAAGCCGTTCGACAACCTGCACATCTACGAGTTGATGTGCGAAATTCTTCGATTGCAGCCGGCCAAGAACGACGGCGATCCGGCCGCAACCCGCGATATGCTGCGCTAACCCATGACTTCTTCGGACCGCATTACCGCTGCCGGCTGGAAAATTGTCCTGCTCGCCAGCCTGGGTGGCACCCTCGAGTTTTACGACTTCGTGATCTTCGGCGTGTTCGCCCGTGACATCGCGCAGGCCGTGTTCCCCACGACCGATCCACTGGTCTCGTTGATCTTGTCGTTTGCGACGTTTGCGGTCGGCTACCTCGCCCGCCCGATCGGCGGCATTGTGCTGGCGCACTACGGTGATCGCTACGGCCGCCGCGCGGTGTTCCTCTGGTCGGTGTTCATCATGTCGGCGGCCACCCTGGGGATGGGCCTGGTCCCTGATTACGCAACGATCGGCGTCGCGGCCGCGCTGCTGATGGTCACGCTGCGCCTGATCCAGGGTTTTTGTCTGGGTGGAGAACTCCCCGGCGCCCTCACCTACGTCGTCGAAACCGCTCCGAAGATCGCGCCGTTTGTCTGCGGCGTGGTGTTTTCGTGCGTGACCATGGGCGTGGCGGTGGCAACCGGCGTGAGCTTGTCGGTGCGCACCTTCATGGATCCGGCGATGGTGCCGGCGTACGGCTGGCGCATTGCCTTCGTGCTCGGTGGCCTGGGCGGCGTGCTCAGCTTCGTCCTGCGCCGTTCGCTTGAGGAGTCTCCCGAATTCGAACGTATGAAGAGCCTGGCGGCACGCCAGCCCTTCAAGGAGCTCCTGAAAGCGAATCCCAAGCACGTGCTGGTGGGGTGCTTGATCCTCGCCGGCACCGGCTGCTTCAACGGGTTGTTCTTCTCGCACCTGCCGGCGTACCTCTCCGGCGTGCTGCAATACGATCCGCGGCAGGCGGTGTTGTCACAGACCGTTGGCGTGATCGCGTCGGCGATCGGCATCCTCGTGACGGGCTGGCTCGGCGATCGCATTCCGCCGCGCTACCTGCTGCGCGCTGGCGTCGCGATGCTACTGGCGTTTGCGTTCCCGTTCTACGGAGCGCTCGAATCGCGATCGATGGATCTGACGCTGATCTGCGTGCTGGCCGGCCTGGCCGCCGGGCTGACGAACGGATCGTTCGCGGTGCTGTTGACCGACTTGTTCCCGACGCGGGTGCGCTTCACCGGCGTGGCGCTGGTGTTCAACGTCAGCTTCACGCTATTCAGCGGGACCGCGCCGCTGATTGCCACGACGCTGATCAGGGATACCGGTCTCAACACCTCGCCCGCCTACATGATGATGGGCAGCGCCGCGCTGGCGTTGATCGGCAGCATCTGGATCCACCAGTTCGGCGGCAACGTCATCAAGCGCGCCTGAACGGGGCGGGGTCGGGCCGCGGCACCACTGCGCCCGAGCGCTCGTTGACTCGCTGCGGCTGACAGCTCATTTCATGCGGTGCAGGTCGGCTTCGGCGGCAATGAACCCGAATGCATTCCACCCACTACCAGAAACGATGGTCTCGAACACTGTTCGTGCCTGGGCAATGTTGCCGGTGACGAAGTAGTAGTTCGCCACGCCGTAACCTTGCGTGGCAAGCTGCGTCGGATCCGGCGTGGCCGTGTTCAGCAGGGCGTCCGGCTTTTCGAGGCCCTTGTACATCAGCAACCGGCGGTGATACGCGGTGTTCTCGAGGATGTCCATCTTCGGCGTGATCGGCTCCAGCACTTTCGCCGCTTCGGCCTTGCGGTTGAGGCGCATCAATGACATCCACATCCAGTCGCTGTTTGCCACCCTGGAGTCGTCGTTGGTCGAGACCTTCATGCACTCCACCCACGCGTCGTAGGCCTTCGCGTAATTGCCTTGCAGGTAGTGCGACAGCGCCAGGTGGTACCAGATGTTGAACTGCAGTGTGCTGCGGGGCACACCTGCCGGGTTCGGCGCGCCGTCTGGCTCGATTTCATCCGGCTTGCCTTTGATCAACGTCACGGCCTTTTCGAAATCCGCCTGTGCCTTCGCGAACTGCCGGATGCTCAAATACCGATGGCCGCGATGGCGGTAGAACTTCGGGTTGTCGGGATACAGCTCGATGCCTTTCGTGAAGGTCGCGATCGCATCGTTGAAGCGCCACAGGTAGCCGTAGCGGCGTCCGACCCAGATGATGGCTTCGGCATCCTTCGGATTGGCCGCCAGCGTCTTCTGCGCCTGTGCGAGGTCGCCCTCCAGCTTCTGCTGATTCGGGATCGTCGCCGGAATCATCAGCGGCTTGCCGGAAAGGGACGTGGCTTCGGGCCTCTGTGCCATCGCGACCGCTGCGGTCGAAACGATCAGCGCGGCGGCCAGTGCAAGTCGGGTCATGGGTGATCTCCTGAACGGGTGTCCTTGCCCTGCGCGTAGTCGAAGGGCGTCTCTGCGTCGTCCTGTCCGTCGAGCAAGCCGCGCTGCTGCGGCACATCGAGCTTGCGCGCGACGGTCTCGAGTGGATCGATGATGGGAATTTCCTTGGCGCTGCCGGCGCCAAGGTCGCGGAACCGGCGCGCCTTCACCAGCACGTTGTTTTCGAACGAGCCGATCACCTTGTTGAAGGTCGAGAAGGTGCCGTCCATACGGCGGCGCAGGTCTTCAAGGTGTTCAGCGAGCGTGCCGACGCTCTCGTGCAGCGAGCGGCCAAGCCGGCTGATCTCCTCGGCATTGAGCGTCAGCCGCTCCTGGCGCCAGCCAAACGAGGCGGCCCTGAGCAGCGCAATCAAGGTCAGCGGGCTGGCAATCAGCACGTTCTGCTTGACGCCGTAGTCGATCAGCGACGCGTCACGCTCGAGCGCGGCCATGTAAATCGCCTCCGCCGGAAGGAACAGGACGACCAGTTCCGGTGATGATGGCAGCGCGTCCCAGTAGGACTTGGCGCCCAGCTTGGTGACGTGATCTTTCACCTGCCGCACGTGATCCGCCAGCTTGCCGCTGCGGATGCCGTCCTCCGTGGTTCCCTGTGCGTCGAGGAACGCCTCGAGCGGCGCCTTTGCATCGACCACGATCGTGCGGCCACCCGGAAGGTTGATCGTCATGTCCGGGCGGAGACGACCGCCCTCCGTGAAGATCGTCGGCTGTTGATCGAAGTCGCAGTGCTCGAGCATGCCGGCCAGCTCGACCACCTTGCGAAGCTGCACTTCGCCCCATTGGCCGCGCACGCCTGGGGAGCGCAAGGCGCGGACCAGGTTCTGGGTTTCGTGCTGCAGTTGTTGTTGCGTGTGACCGACCAGGTTGAGCAGCGACTTCATGCTCGCGCTGTCGTCGATGCGCGTGCGCTCGACTTCCTTCAGCTTCGCGTCGACCTGCACGAGCGTGTCCTTGATCGGCGTGACCAGCGTGCCGAGTTCCTGCTGCCGGCGCGTCAGGTCAATGGCCGCCTCGCGATGCACGTTGCCGATTTTCTGGTCGGCGAGCTTGAGAAACTCGTCAGTGCTGGCTTTGAGCGTGGTGGCGGCGAGCGCCTGGAAGGCGTTGCGGAGCTGGTCGTCCTGCGAAGCGCGATTACGCGACGCGAGCAGCCATCCGGCGGTAAAGCCAGCGATCAGCGAGACGACGGCTGCAACAGCAAGTTCCAATAGCGTGATAGTAGCAGGGATTGAACCCGGCACAGGCGCTGTGAGAGTCTTCGCGGATGCCAAATCACGCTCGCCGTCACGCGTTGCTCGGTGTGTTGCTGGTGGTGCTGGCCACGACGTCGATCTCGACGCAAATACCGGTCGCGCCGCCGCTCGCCGAGCCCGGCATCTCACCGGATGGGCGAGAGGTCGCATTCGTGTCCGGCGGCGACATCTGGACGGCGCCGCTTGGCGCGAGTCCGGCGGTGGCGCGCCTGTTGGTGTCGCATCCGGCGACCGAGTCCCGCCCGCTCTATTCGCCACGCGGTGACGCCCTGGCGTTTGTCTCGACGCGCACCGGCAATGGAGATATCTACGTGCTGCGGTTCACGGATGCGTCGCTGACCCGCATCACCTTCGACGACGCCGCGGAAGCGCTGGACGGATGGTCACGCGACGGCTCGTCGTTGTTCTTCTCGATGACGACACGGGACATCGCCGGCATGAACGACGTGTTTCAGGTCTCGGCCTCCGGCGGCACCCCGATGCCGGTCACCAACGAGCGCTACACCAACGAGTTTCAGGGCGCGATGTCTCCCGATGGGAAGACGTTGGCCTTCAGCGCGCGCGGCACCGCGTCAGGCCAGTGGTGGCGAAATGGCCACAGCCATCTCGATCAATCGGAGATCTGGCTGGCCACAGCGGGCGCCCCGGCCGCGTCGCGCTACCGGAAGATCGTCGATCGCGGCGCCAAGGCGCTTTGGCCGATGTGGGCGGCGGACGGCAAGTCGCTGTTCTTCATGTCCGATCGCAGCGGTAGCGAGAATGTGTGGCAGACGTCGATCGACGGCCCGGCCAGGGCCGTGACCGCGTTTCCCAGGGGCCGCGTGCTGTGGCCAAGCATCACGACCGACGGCAGGACCATCGCGTTCGAGCGCGACTTCGGCATCTGGACCGTCGACACCGCGAGCGGCCGGACGACCGAGCTGAGGGTGGAGTTGCGCGGCACCGCCGCGGTGCCGGCGGTTGAGCACCAGCGATTCACCAATCAGTTCACCGAACTCGATCTCTCCCCGGACGGCAGGAAGGTCGCGTTGGTGATTCGGGGTGAAGTGTTTGCCGGCAACGCGAAGGAGGCCGGCGACGCCGAACGCGTGACGTCATCGCCGGCACGGGAATTCGGCGTGACGTGGGCGCCCGACAGTCGCCGCCTGCTGTACATCTCCGAGCGCGATGCGCTCAGCAGCCTGATCGCGTTCGATTTTGCGACTCGCGCTGAGACGGTGCTGGCGACGGGAGCCGACGAGTTCGGGTCACCGGTAGTGTCGCCTGACGGCAAGTCAGTCGCCTATGTGGTGGCGCGGCGCGAACTGCGCGTGCTGACGATCGATTCAAAGCAGTCGCGCACGGTGGCGACCGGAGAATTTCTCGCCGGATTCGAAGCCAGCAACCCCGTCGAATGGTCGCCCAACAGCCAGTGGATCGCCTATCTGTCACGCGGCACGCGCGGCTTCTACAACATCAGCGTGGTGGCGGCCGCGTCCGCAACACCAGGGCCGGCGCAGCCAGTCAGCTTCCTCGCGAACCTCAACACGGACTCCATCGCGTGGTCTCCGGATGGCACGTTCCTGACGTTTGCGACCGGCCAGCGTACTGAGCCCGGACAGGTGGCCCGGGTTGATCTTGTGCTGAGGACGCCGAAGTTTCGCGAAGACCGGTTCCGATCGTTGTTCGATCAAGAGACGCCAAAACCCGCGCCCGGTACGCCGCCCGCCTCCGCTGCGCCTCCCGCACCCGTCACACCTGCCGCGCCGGTCGCTCCCGTGATCGTCTTTGAGGGAATCCGCCAGCGCCTGAGCCTGGTTCCGGTCGGCGTGGACGTGCAGGATCAAACGATCAGCCCCGACGGCAAGCTGCTGCTGATCACCGCCAACGCTGCGGGCCAGACGAACCTCTACACCTACACGATCGACGAACTCGCGCGCGAGACCCCGGTGGCACGGCAGTTGACGTCGACGTCCGGAGGGAAGTCCAGCCCTCAGTTCTCCCCTGACAGCAAGGAGGTCTACTACCTCGAGGCCGGCCGCCCGCTCTCGATCGCGATCGAGGAGCGGCGCGTGCGGCCGCTCGAAGTGACCGCCGAGATGGACGTCGACTTCGCGCGCGAGAAGGCGTCGGTGTTCCAGCAAGCTTGGCGGATGCTCAACGACCACTTCTTCGATGCGAAACACAATGGCACCAACTGGGCGGGCGCGCGCGAGGCCTATGGCGTGCGCGTGCAGCAGGCACGCACCCCCGACGAAATGCGCCGCGTCACGCAGTTGATGATCGGCGAGCTGAACGCGTCGCATCTCGGATTCTCCGCGCCGGCTGGCGCAACAACGCCACCATTCACGGGACGGCTCGGCGTGCGTTTCGATCCGGTCGAGTACGCGTCCAGCGGCCGATTGCGCGTGTCTGAGGTACTGCCGCTGGGGCCGGCGGCCGTCGCCGGGATCAAGACCGGCGACGTGATCGTGGCCGTCAACGGTACCCGCCTCACCGCCGCCACAAATCTGGACGATCGCCTGCAGCACACCATCGGCACACGCGTGTCGCTCGGTGTCAGCAGCGGCAGCGCGGAGCGGGAGGTGGTGGTACGGCCCGTAAATCTCGCGACCGAGAAAGGCCTGATGTACCGCGGCTGGGTGGAAGAAACCCGCGCGCTGGTGGCGAAGTTGAGCAACAACCGCCTCGGCTACGCGCACATGCCCGACATGAGCCAGCAGTCACTCGATCAGTTGTACGTGGATCTCGACGCGGACAATCACGGCAAGGACGGTGTGGTGATCGACGTGCGCAACAACAACGGCGGCTTCGTCAACGTCTACGCCATCGACATGCTGGCACGCCGCAGCTATTTCGACATGACCCTCCGTGGCTCCGGGCGCGTGCCGTCGCGGTCGGTCCTCGGCCAGCGTGCGCTCGAGCGGCCCACGGTGCTCGTGACCAACCAGCACTCGCTTTCCGACGCGGAGGACTTCACCGAAGGCTACCGCTCGCTCAAGCTTGGATCGGTGGTGGGCGAACCAACGGCCGGGTGGATCATCTTCACCTGGAACACGCCCATGATGGACGGCTCCGTCCTGCGGCTGCCGCGGATGCGCATCACCGCCACCGACGGCGCCGACATGGAGATGAAGCCGCGAGCGGTCGATGTGCCGGTGACGCGCGCGTTGGGAGAGGGCCCGCAAGGCCGCGACAGCCAGATCGAGGCCGCCGTGAAGACGCTGCTGGCGCAGCTCGACCGCCGCGCGACGCCGCGCTGATCGGCCGATTACTGATTCGTCACCGACCCGCCAAACGCGTCATCGCCCCGCCCGGACCGGGGGCTGAGAGAATTGCGTAACTGCTTGGCTCGCTTCGGTTTACCATAGCGGCGAAGGCGGCAATTGCGACTGGAAAGCCCGTTGCACCGATGACCCGAGTGCTCCCCGCTCAAAACGCGCCCGTGCCCACGGCCCACGACGGGTTTGGCGTCCGGACGGTCGGCATCGACTCCGATTCCGGAGACGAAGTCGAGGTGCTCGCGCTGTCCGCCGAACTGCTCGAGCACCCCGGATTTGTCACCGCGCTTGGCGAACGCGTCGCGCGATTTGCCGCCGTGCGACACGCGTCGTACGCGAACCTGCGACGCCTGGATCGCCCCGACGCCGATCGACTCGAACTCGTGTCGGATCACGCTCCGGGGTGGCGCCTCTCCGAGTTACTGAGTGAGTCGCACGCGGCCGGTGTTCCCGTCGACATCACGATCGTGATCGGCCTGATGCGGCAGTTGCTGCCGGCCGTCGCGCTCTACGGCCGCCACAATCGCGACGCCGCGATCTGCGCGCTTGCCGTCGAGCGACTGATCGTCACGCGGCAGGGGCGCCTGGTGATTGCCGAACATGCGTTTGGCCCCGCGCTCGAAAAGCTCAACCTCGGACGCGAAAAACTGTGGCGGCAGCTTCGGGTGGCGATGCCGCCGTCTGCCGGCTTGCCGCGCGCCAATCAGCGCGCCGACGCCCACGCCGTCGGCATCGTCGGCTTGTCGATGTTGCCGACGTGCGTACGGCATTTCAGGCGCCGTCGGACGCCCAGCTTGCCTTCGAAGCAGTGTTGGCCAGCGATCGCTCGTACGTGACGTCGTCGGCCAGGCTCGAGGAGTGGTTGTCCGCGCTCGGCGCAGCCATCGACGAGAAGAAGGCGCCGAAGCCGGATCCCGAGGTTCTGCGCCGGCAGGAAGAGGAACGCGCGCGCGAACTCGAGCGGCAGCAGGAGGAAGAGCGTCAACGCGAGCTGGATCGGCAGCGCGAGCTCGAGCGACACCGCGCGGAGGAGCTCGAGCGGCTGCGCGAGCAGGAGCGCCAGACCGCGCGTGAAGTCGAACGTCTTCGCGAGCAGGATCGGGAGCGCGAGCTGGAATTGGAGCGGGAGCGTGAGCGCGCTCGCGCATTGGAGCTGGCCAGCGTTGCGACGCCGGTCGCGCTCGACGAGGCCGCGCCGCGCGTTGAGGCCGCGCCGCCCGCACCGCTGGCCCCGCCGGTTGAACCCGTCAGCGTGGCGCCCGCACCGGTGGCCGCAGCGTCATCACGAAGCCCGATGGTCTATCTCATGGCGGGCGCGGTGGTGTTGCTCGTGGCGATCGTGGGCTGGCTCCTGGTGACCCGCGACAGCGGCGGCATGCGGGAGGGCGAGGGCGAGCTGGCTGTGCAGTCGCGTCCCCAGGGTGCCCTCGTGGTCGTCGACGGCAAGGAGCAGGGCGTGACACCGCTCACGGTTCGCCTCAACGCCGGGGCGCACGTGCTCGAAGTGCAGGTCGGCAAATCAGAGCCTCGCGTGATTCCCTTGAACATCCAGGCCGGCGTCCAGACGTCGCAGTACATCGAACTGCAGGGCGTGACCGGGACCGGCACGCTCGAAGTGCGGAGCGAACCTTCGGGCGCTCGGGTGACGGTCGATGGCCAGCCCCGCGGCACCACTCCGGCAACCCTTCGCGACCTCACGGCCGGTGACCACACTGTTGTGGTCGAGGCCGGTGGCCGAAAAGCCACCCAGACCGTCAGGATCGTCGCGGGAAGTACCGCGCAGTTGGTGGTACCGCTGCCGCGCCGTTGAGACGTTTTGCATCCTATTTCAACGCCGTATTTGTTAGGATTTACCAACTTTTCATGCGCAAGTCGCTCGTCATTCCGCCCATCGGCCTGCTCGGAGTCTGCCTGTCGTCCGCCTTTTGGCTGGTTTCAGCCGCGGATCCGGCTGAAACCGTGCGCGCGTACGACGTCCCGCTTGAAAAAGATTCCGATTACCTGACCGGTTACGTCCCGGCCCGCACCACCATTGCGCACCTGTTCGAGAACCATATGGTGCAGAACGCGGATACTCCGGTCCTGGTGTCGTCGCTTGGATCGGCGATGGATCTTCGCCGCCTCCGCGCCGGGCAGCCGTACGCGATCGATCGCCTGCTGGACGGCCGTGTCCGCCGCTTCGAGTACGAAGTCGACGGCGACAAGCGCATCACCCTGACGCGCGCTTCGTACGACGGTGCGCCGCGCTTCATTACTGCCGTCGAGCGCATCCCGAAGCAGTCCACGGTTGTGGCGATCGAGGGCAGTATCAATCGCGAGACCAACTCGCTGTCGGCGGCCATCGACAAGGCCGGCGAGCGCATCGACCTCGCGCTCGGCATGGCGGATGTCTTCGCCGGCGAGATCGATTTCAGCTCCGACCTTCAGCCCGGCGACAGCTTCCGCGTGCTGGTTGAACGGCAGACGCGTGAGGGCAAGCTGGCCGGCTATGGCCCGATCCTCGCCGCTGAATTCATCAACGACAATCGCAAGCTGAAGGCGATCCGGTTTACCCCGGAAGGCGGCTCGCCGGGCTACTACGACGAGAACGGCAATTCGCTGAAGCGCTTTTTCCTGAAGTCGCCGTTGAAGTTCGAGCCGCGCATCACGTCGCGGTTCTCGAGCTCACGCAAGCACCCGATCCTCGGCTATGCGCGCGCCCACAACGGCGTCGACTACTACGCCCCGGCCGGCGCGCCTGTCGGTTCGGTGGCGCCAGGCGTCGTGACCCTTGCCGGGTGGACGAATGGCGGCGGACGCACCGTGAAGGTCCGCCATCCCAACGGCTACGAGACCGAATACCTCCATCTGTCGGCGATCACCGTCCGGGCCGGCGCCCGCGTCGGACAGGGCGAACTGGTCGGCCGCGTCGGCAAGACCGGTCTGGCCACCGGCGTGCACCTGCACTACGGGCTGAAGCGCAACGGCGCCTACGTCAACCCCGTGATCGAGCATCGCAACATGCCGCCTGGCGAACCGGTCGCACCGACGCTGATCAACGCCTTCATGTCCGATCGCGACCGCTACTTCACGCTGCTGTTCAACCCCACCGCGTCACGCGCGGCGAATAACAACAACTAGCCGGCAGTCCTGGCTTCTATCTCCACGTATACCCGACGCCGAATTTGAATTCCGGCGAATCGATCGCGCCGACCTTGAATTCAAAGAACAACCCGCGCGACGACTCCAGTCCGATCAGCGCGTTCAGTCCGCCTTCTGTCTCCGCGTCGTTGTCGCCGGGTCCGTCAAACATGTAAACGTTCAACGCCGGGCCGGCACCCGCGTAGAAATTCCACGGACGGCGCGCGGTGAACTTGTAGATGAATTCCATGTTCGCGGCAATCACCGTCAGGTCGTCGCCAAATCCGACTTCGACGTTTGGCCGGAAGTGGAAACGATCGACCAGCGGCGACGTTTCAAGGTGCGCGCCGACATAGAACTGATCAGGGTCGATCGAAAGACCGCCACGGATACCCGCGTCTTGCGCCGCAGCCGGCGTCGCAAACAGCACGACCCCGAGTAAAAACAACAAACCTGTCACCCAACGAGTCACAAATTGGCTCATGCATGCCTCCAGCTACAGGCTGTAGTGCAAGACGCCTGCCGTTCGCCTTCCGGCCATGCGTGCGCGAGGGCAGGGCTTATACTCAACGGTTCAATGTCTGCGATTTATCCGTTCGCCGCGCTTCGGCCGACTCCAAAGTCCGCGGCCGCCGTGGCCTCCGTGCCATACGACGTTGTGAACGCCGACGAAGCTCGAGCGTTGGCGTCCGGCAACCCGCTGAGCTTCCTTCACGTGTCACGCCCGGAGATCGACATGGGTGCCGGCGCGGATCCGCACTCCGACGCGGCCTACCAGCAGGCCACACGCGCCTTTGCCGCCCTCAAGTCGGACGCTCCGCTGGTGGTCGAAGACACGCCCAGCTTCTATGTCTATCGATTGACGATGGGCGCACACGTGCAGGCCGGTGTGGCGGCGTGCTACTCGATCGACGAATACGACAACGACCTCATCAAGAAGCACGAGAAGACGCGACCGGACAAAGAAGACGACCGTACGCGTCACATGATGGCGATCGGCGCGCAGACCGGGCCGGTCTTTCTGACCTATCGCGCCTCGAAAGCCGTCGACGCCGTTGTCGGCCGCGTTGTCGGCGGCGCACGGCTGTTTGACATCACCGCGCCGGACGGCGTGCGTCATGAAGTGTGGCAGGTGCCGCCAACCGAGAATGCAGCGATGGTGGACGCCTTTGCCAAGGTCGACGCGCTGTATATCGCCGATGGCCACCACCGCGCAGCCTCAGCGGCGCGCACCCGCCGCGCGCTGGCGGCCAAGGGCGCCGGCGCGCACGATGGCGTGCTGGCGGTAGCGGTTGCAGGCGGCCAGATGCAGGTGCTGCCCTACAACCGCGTGGTACGCGATCTGAACGGGCTTACCCCGGAAGCGCTCAGGGCGGCGATCGACCAACGCTTCGCGGTTCGATCGGGCGGTCCCGAAACCCCGGCCGCGAAGGGGACGGTCGCGATGTTCCTTGCTGGCCAGTGGTATTCGATCGAGCTGAAGACCGCCAGCGACGCGCTGGATGTCGACGTGCTGCAAACCGCCATCCTGGAACCGATCCTGGGCATCAAGGACGTGCGCACCGACAAGCGCATTGATTTTGTCGGCGGCATCCGCGGCACGTCGGAGCTCGAACAAGCGGTGAACGCCGGCACCTACGCCGTCGCGTTTTCGCTCTATCCCGTCTCGGTTACCGACTTGATGCGCGTGTCGGACGCCGGTGGCATCATGCCGCCAAAGTCGACGTGGTTCGAGCCAAAGCTGCGCGACGGCCTGCTGTCGCACCTCATTTAAGGGCGAGGAATCGGGGATCACGGCATGAAGGTTCTGGTAGCGGACAAGTTTGAGAAGTCGGGTCTCGAGGCGCTGAAGGCCGCGGGCTGCGATGTGGTCTTCCAGCCGGATGCGTCCGGCGACGCGCTGGTGGAGGCCATTCGATCGACCGAGGCCGCGGTGCTCGTGGTGCGGTCGACCCAGGTCACCGGGCAGATGATGGATGCCGGCACGCTGTCGCTGATCGTCCGCGCCGGCGCGGGCGTCAACACCATCGATGTGGCCGCGGCGTCGCAACGCGGCATCTACGTCTCGAATTGCCCCGGCAAGAATTCGGTCGCGGTGGCCGAATTGACGATGGGCCTGATCCTCGCGCTCGATCGCCGTATTCCTGCCAACGTCGCCGAGCTCAAGGCGGGCAAGTGGAACAAGAAGGAATACTCGAAGGCGAAGGGCCTGATGGGCCAGACGCTGGGCCTGCTTGGCTTTGGTCACATTGGCCGCGAGGTCGCAAAGCGCGCCCGGGCATTCGGCATGCCGGTACTGGTGTGGACGCGTCGTTTCAGCGCGGATGCCGCGGCGCGCGAGGCGGCGCAGGAAGAGCTCGGGATCCACGTCGTCTCGACGCCTGAAGAGCTGATGGCCCAATCCGGCTTCGTCAGCGTGCACGTCGCATTGACGAAGGAGACCCGCGGTTTCGTGAACGCCGCCCTGCTGGCCAACGCCAGGCAAGGCGCGACGATCATCAACACCGCTCGCGCCGAGGTGATGGATTACGCAGCGCTTGCCGAGGCCGTGAAGACCAAGGGTCTGCGCGTCGGCCTGGACGTGTTTGAAAACGAACCCTCAAGCGCCACGGCGGATTTTGTTGATGCGCTGGCCGGCCACGACAGTGTGTACGGGACCCACCACATCGGGGCGTCCACCGACCAGGCGCAGGAAGCGATCGCCGAGGAAACGGTTCGCATCATCCGCACCTACAAGGACACCGGCAAGGTGCCGAACGTCGTCAATCTCGCCAAGCAGACCCCGGCCACACACATGCTGGTGGTACGGCATCGCGACAAGCCGGGCGTGCTCGCGCACGTGTTCGAGTACTTGCGCGTCGCCCACCTCAACGTTCAGGAAACCGAAAACATCATTTTCGACGGCGCGCAGGCCGCCGTCGCGCGCATCAATCTCGACGGCGCTCCGTCGGCGCGCGCGCTCGACGCCATGCAATCTGGTAACGCGGACATCCTCGACCTTCAACTCGTCAAGCTTTCGTAAATCACAAATCGCATATGGCCACCACGACACATCGCGTTCATAACTTCTCAGCCGGTCCCGCCGTCCTGCCCGTTCCCGTCCTCGAAGAGGCGCAGCGCGACCTGGTCTCCCTGCCGGGGGTCGGCATGTCCGTCCTCGAGATCAGCCACCGCTCCAAGACGTTCGAGGCGATTCTCGCCAAGACCGAGCAGGATCTGCGCGCGCTCGGCAACGTGCCGGCGAACTACAAGGTGCTGTTCCTCCAGGGCGGCGCGTCGATGCAGTTCTCGATGGTGCCGTTGAACCTGCTGACGGCCAGCTCGACCGCCGACTACATCGTAACCGGCGGCTGGTCGCAGAAAGCGGTGAAGGAAGCGCAGCGCGTGGGCACGGTGAACATTGCCGGCTCCACCGAAAGCGAGAACTTCAACCGCATTCCCCGCCAGGACGAATTGAAGCTGACGCCGGGCGCCGCCTACGTGCACATGACGACCAACAACACGCTGTTCGGCACGGAGTGGGCGGCCGAACCGGCGGTCGGTGACGCTCCGCTGGTGGCCGACACGTCTTCCGACATGTTCAGCCGTCCGATCGATGTGTCGAAGTACGGGCTGATCTACGCCGGCGCCCAGAAGAACCTTGGCCCCTCCGGCGTCACGCTGGTGATCATCCGCGAAGACCTGCTGGCTCGCTCACAGAAGTCCCTCCACACGATGTTGAACTACGCGACGCATGCGGAGAACGGCTCGATGTACAACACGCCGCCGTGCTTCGGCATCTACCTGATGGGCCTGGTAATGAAGTGGGCGCTCGCCGAGGGCGGTTTGGACGCCATCGGCAAGCACAACGAGCGCAAGGCGTCGAAGCTGTACGCGGAGATCGATCGCAGCGGCTTCTATCGCGGCACGGCCGACAAGAACAGCCGTTCGCGCATGAACATCACCTTCCGCCTTCCCAGCGAAGAGCTCGAGAACAAGTTCGTGAAGGAGTCGACGGCGGCCGGTCTCGACGGCCTGAAGGGGCACCGCTCGGTGGGCGGCATGCGCGCGTCGATCTACAACGCGTTCCCCGAGGCCGGCATCGACGCGCTCGTCTCGTTCATGCAGGAGTTCGAGAAGAAGAACGGCTAGTCGGGCGTCTTCTGTCCGGGTCCACCACGTCGGCGGCGTCCGCGCCGCCGGCGTCGTTTTCGCCGCCCGTCTCCAGGGGCGCGCTCGCCATCCGCCGACGGCTCCTGCGGGGGTTCAGCCTTGATCGCCTCGATGAAGCCCTTCCAATGCTCGACGACGGCGGCGGCATTGCCGTGGATCTCGAACCACGTCAGCGAATCCTCGAACGGTCCGCGATGCATCAGCGAGCGCTTCGCGCGCGGCGACATCTCGACGTCGGCAAGCCGTGATTGCAGCGACAGCATCTGGCGCAGCCGCTCCGTATCGCCACGCGCGATCGGCAGCATGCCGATCTTGAGGATCGGTTCCTTTGGCGGGCGGCGGAACTTCGGCCGCGCTTTGGGCTGGACCAGGTTGCCGATGTTGTCGTCGTCCTGTTCCTCGTCAGGCTCCGGCTCCCAGCGCTGGCGCTCCTGGCGAGGCATCAGGCCAAGCGGAATCAGCATCGTGCCGAGCAGCACCGGGTTTCGCAGAGTGGCCGGGGCGCTGTCGAACTTGCGGCGATAGCTGTCGAGCGCAGCCAGGCTGCTCCACAGGCCGTCGTTCCGGGAGCCGCGCTGGATCTCTGGCGTCACCGGTTCGAGCAGGCGATGCTCGGCCAGCAGACGGAAGGTCTGCTCCGCATAGCCCGAGCGGAGAATCTTGTAGTACTCCTCGATCATCCGCGCCGGCGACGCGGTGGCGATCAGGTCGCGATGCGTCGCAATGGCGTCGACAATCGGCGCGTCCAGCTTGAAACCGAGCCGGGACGCGAACACGATCGCTCGCAGCATCCGGACCGGATCTTCCTGGAAGCGCTCGTTTGGATCGCCGATGCAGCGGATGACGCCGTCCTTGAGATCCTGCAGACCGCCGACGTAATCGATGATCGAGTAGGTCGCAATGTCGTAAAACAGCGCGTTGATCGTGAAGTCGCGCCGGAAGGCGTCCTCTTCGGGGGTGCCGAAGGTGTTATCGAGCGGCTGTTTCGGGTTGAGGAGCGCCTGCGCGTCGGCGCGGCCCTGTGCGACGGGATCGAGCAGCGGCACGGCGTCCTCTTGCCCAACCTCCGGCTCGGCGGGTTCACCCTCGCTCCCGGCCGGCACGTTTCGGCGGAAGGTGGCAACCTCGATGGTCTTCAGCCCGAAGCGGACGTGGGCCAGGCGAAAGCGGCGGCCTATGATCCAGCAGTTCCGGAACAGCTTCTTGACTTGATAGGGGTGCGCCGACGTGCCGATGTCGAAGTCTTTGGGACGGCGGCTGAGGAGCAGGTCTCGCACGCTGCCGCCAACTAGGTAGGCGACGTTTCCGGACTCGTGCAGGCGATACAGGACCTTCAGCGCGTCTGAGTCGATGTCCCGGCGTGAGATCGGGTGCTCAGCCCGCGGGACGATCACCGGTTCGGTCATTCCAGCCAATCATTGTATGGGAGACTGCGCGACCTGCTCGAACAGTTTCGGATCGATCGGCCTGATGTCGGGCCGCTTGGGATCCTTTTCCGAGAAGATTTCCAGCCGGATCGACGCGCAGTGCGCGCCGAGCGCGTTGAGCGCGAAGACGTACATCCCTTCTTTGATGGTCTTCTGCTCGTCAATCGGCCGCTCGATCATCGCCCGTTGGATCGGCGTCACCTCCGTGTCGCCGCAGAAGGTCCGCATGCGCGCGAAATTCGCCCGAAAGCTTGGCAGCGGGGGCAGCGCCACGCCCTGCGTCATGGCGGCGCCGCGCGCGATCGTCCGCCACACGCTTTCCTCGAACTTCGGCGTGACCCGGATCACCATCAGCGGGGGCGCGTCGGCCAGGTAGTCGTTCCAGTTGGCAAAGTCGGTTTTCGCGGTGGAACCCGTCGACCCTGACTGTAGGTGCCAGGGCGTCAACAGCGTGAGGTCGAAGTCCGCCGCCGTCAACGACACCGGCAGGCGTTTCTGTTCGGCCGCCTTCTTCGGCGTCAGCACCTCCACGCGGGTGCTGCCTTGTACCGGCTCCATGGGCAGGTGGACGGGTCGCGGCGGATTGCCCGTCATCTTCGACGTGGCGATGTCGACGCCGGCACAGACCTTGTCGATGGGCACGACCCAGGCGTCGGTCCACCGCTTCTGATCCTCGCGCCGTTCTTCGAAGGCGCCGAGGCCGATCAACTCGCCGCGCTCGTCGAAGACCGGTGCGCCGCCGCTGTCTCGCGCCAACCGCAGGTCGGCATAGATCGCCTGCTCGGTGACCCGCGTGACCGAGCCGTCGCTGAGGCTTTTCGGTGCCAGCATTGGCGCCGCGATCGCCATGATCGGGTCCTTGAAGGCGGCCGCGCGCGCACGAGGAGTGCACGCCGGCGCGATCGGGCGTCCGGCGACCGAGGGGTCGATCCAGATGATGGCCGCGCCCGTGAGCCGCTCAGAGAGCAGCACGGTGCCGGGCACCTTGAGCCGCTCGCGACCCGCGGTGATCTGCACGTCGACGGCCGTGGCGCCGTTCAGTGCTCGATGGCTGGTGGCGATCAGCCCCCTGGCATCAATGACGAATCCCGACGCATGCGAGGTCGGCGTCCAGATCTCGACGACACTGTCGCGCCACAGGGCGAAGACTTTGGCGGCGTCGCCGCTGGTCGCGGGAGCCGCGCCGGCGTCGACATCCTCGCTGGCGTTGACCGCGCCGAGGTCAAGGGTGACCTCCTTACCGGCGATCACATCCAGTGTCTGCGTCCACGCAAACAGCCGCCCGCCAAGCGAGACCGGCTGGTCCGACTCGACCGTGTAAGAGCCTGCCCGAAGCCTCAATTCAATCGTGCCGTCGTTTGACGTCCGTACCCGGCGAGGCTCTGAAGTGGACGGGTTGTCGCTCACCAGCAACACCACGCGCGGCATCGGTATCAGGCCGCCTGAACCATCGGGCATGGCCACGCGGATGCGAAGTACGCCCGTGTCCTGGGAAGCCGTCAGCGTCATCAATAGCGCGAGCGTTGCCGCGATCTTGGCCACCATTGCCTCCCCAATTGTAGAGAAAGGAGGGCGGGTTTTCGTGTTATCAAAGCTGTCTGTGAAATCTGTGCCTTCTGTGGCCCTGGCTCTGGTTTTGGTCTCTGCGCTTTCTGCCTCGGCGCAACGCGCCGACCTCGCTCGCGCCAGGACGGCCTACAACCAGCGCCAGTTCGACGTGGCGATTGAAGCCGCTGGAGTGGCGCAGAAAGTCCAGGCCACGGCCGACGCGGCGGCCGTTGTGCTGGCGCGCGCGCATCTCGAGCGATATCGCGAGCGCGCCAATCCGGACGATCTGTCAGCGGCCCGCCTTGCCCTCGGCACCGTGCGCGTCTCCAACCTGGAGCCGCGCGACAACGTCGACTACCTGATGGCGCTCGGCGAGGCGCTGTTCTTTGAAGACGACTATGGCGCCGCGGCGACGTTGTTTGAGAGCGGCATTGACGTGGCCGTGGCGCAGGGTGTGCAGACCGGCGAGGCGATGCTGGAATGGTGGGGAAGCGCGAGCGAACGCCATGCCGACGCCCTTGAGCGCGAGGCGCGGCGGTCTGCTTTCGGGCGACTTCGCGAGCGCATGGCGAAGGAGTTGTCGCGCAATCCGGGTTCAGCGGCCGCGGCGTACTTTCTGGTGGTGGCGATTCGCGGGACCGATCAGCCGGTCGATGCGTGGGAGGCGGCGATTGCCGGATGGGTCCGCGCGCGCATGGCCGGCGCGCGATCGGCGACATTGCGCGCCGATCTCGACAAGTTGGTCCTGGAAGGCATCATCCCGGATCGTGTTCGCGCCGTTGCGGCCGACAAGCGCGCACAGACCGAATCAGAACTGCGCGGCGAATGGGCCGTGGTGAAGGAGCGGTGGAAGTGAAGAGCGGCGGGAGCCGGTAGCGCGAATCACCCCTTGGCTGCCGTCCAGTTCTCGCCAATCCCCGCATCGACATCGAGCGGCACGCTGAGCTTCACCGCGTTCGACATCTTGTCTTTCACCAGCGCCGCGACATCATCGGCCTGATCCTTCGGCGATTCGAACAGCAGCTCGTCGTGCACGGTGAGGATCATCTTCGCCTGCGGATGCGCGCTCGCCAGCGCCGACGACACATCGATCATGGCGCGCTTGAGGATGTCGGCCGCCGTGCCCTGGATCGGCATGTTGACGGCAATGCGTTCGGCGCCGGCGCGAATCTGGAAGTTGCGGCTGGAGAGCTCCGGCACAGGACGCCGCCTGCCGAACATCGTCTTCACGACGCCGCTGGCTTGCGCGTCCTCGAGCGTGTTGTCGATAAACGCGCGCACGCGCGGGAATCCAGCGAAGTAGGCATCGATGAACTGCTGCGCGGCCTGCTGCGACACGCCGATGTCTTTCGAAAGCGTGAACGCCGTCTTCCCGTAAAGCAGGGCGTAGTTGATGATCTTGGCGCGCCGCCGCAGTTCGTACGGATCGAGCGTGCTGTCCGCCCCGAACACCCTGGTCGCGGTCTGGTCGTGGATGTCGTCGCCGCGCACGAAGGCTTCGGTGAGCGTTTCGTCGCCAGACAGGTGCGCCAGCACGCGCAGCTCGATCTGCGAGTAGTCCGCGGAGATCAGCACGTGGCCGGGATCGGCAATGAACGCGCTGCGGATCTGGCGGCCGATCTCCGTGCGGATCGGGATGTTCTGCAGGTTCGGATCGCTGCTGCTCAAGCGCCCCGTCGCCGCAACCGCCTGGCTGATCTGCGTATGGACACGGCCGGTCTCGGGATTCACCAGCGTCGGCAGCGCGTCGATGTACGTGCCCTTCAGCTTCGACAGGCCGCGCCAATCGAGGATGTGGCGGCAGATCTCGTGCTGGGCGGCCAGCTCCTCGAGCACTTCGACCGCCGTTGACGGCGCGCGCGAGGTGCCGGTGCGCTTCAACACCGGCAGTTGCATCTTCTCGAACAGCACCTCCGCCAGTTGCTTTGGCGAGCCGATGTTGAATTCCCCACCCGCCTGCTCGAAGATCAGGCGACTGAGGTCGCTCATTTCGCGATCGAGCACGACCGACTGCGACGCCAGCGACCTGAAGTCAACGCGGACACCGATGCGTTCGATGGCGGCGAGGATCGGCACCAGTGGCAACTCGAGGTCACGGTAGACCGCTTCGAGTTCGTCCTTGATCAGGACCGGCTTCACCTTGTCGGCGAGTTGCAGCGCGATGTCGGCGCGTTCCCCGGCGTAGTCAAGCACGCTGTCCACGGGCACCTGCGCGAAGGGCACCGCCTTGACGCCCTTGCCGCGCACGTCCTCGTCGGTGAGGGCCTTGTAGCCGAGCTGCTCGAGCGCGAGCGGCTCCAGGTCCTGGCTCGAGCGATTCGCGTCGACCAGGTAGCTGGCAATCATCGTGTCGAACCCGTTCGGATTGACGACGTCGACGCCATGGCGGCCGAGCACGATCAGGTCGGCCTTGAGGTCGTGGCCGATTTTTTCGATCGCCGGATCGGTCAGCAGCGGCGCGAGGATCGCCAGCGCCTCGGACTTGGCCATCGACACACCGCTGCCAAAGCCTTCGTGGCCGAGCGGCACGTAGCGGGCCTTTGCTCCGGTGATCGAGATTGCAATGCCGACCAGCGTCGCGCGCACCGGCGCGGTTCCGTCGGTAATCACCTTCATGCTGAAGCGCCCGGCCGCCTTCATCTCCCCGGCCAGCGCCTTCAGTTCGTCCGTCGATCCGATCAGCGCGTAGTCCTTCTGCACCGACGCGGCGGTTGGCGCGTATTCCGGGACCAGCGTCCGGAACTCCATCTTCGAAAACAACTGGTAGCAGCGTTCGCGATCCGCGCCCTTGAAGCGGAACTTCTCCAGATCGAACGGCACGTCCAGTTCCGTGCGGATCGTCACCAGCTCGCGGCTCTGGCGCGCCTGGTCGGCATAGGTCACAAGACCCTCGCGCTGGCGCTTGTTCTTGACTTCCGACGCGTGAGCGAGCAGCGACTCGAGCGTCCCGTACTCGTTGATCAGGCCAACCGCGCCTTTTTCACCGATGCCAGGGACGCCCGCGACGTTGTCGATCGAGTCGCCCATCAGCGCCAGGACATCACACACTTGCGACGGTTCGACGCCCCACTTCTCCTTCACGCCCTGTGCGTCGTACCAGGTGCCGTCGTCCTTCGGGTTGTAGACGCGGATGCCGTCTCCCACCAGCTGGAAGAAGTCCTTGTCGCCGGTGACGATGGCGGCATGCAGGCCGTGGGCCTTGGCCTTCGTCGCCAGCGTGCCGATCACGTCGTCGGCCTCAAAGCCTTCGAGCGTCAGGATCGGGACGCCCATCCCCTCGCACGCCTCGTGGACCCATGGCACCTGTTCGGCCAAGTCGCCGGGCATGGGTGCCCGGTTGGCCTTGTAGTCGGCAGCCACGTCCGACCGGAACGTCTTGCCGCGCAGGTCGAACGACGCGAGGATGTACTGCGGCTGGTGGTCGGCCAGCAGCTTGCGCAGCATCGTGATGAAGCCGTAGGTGGCGTTGGTGGACTTGCCGTCAGACCGCGTCAGCCCACGGATCGCGTGGTAGGCGCGATACATCTGGTTGCTGCCGTCAATGAGAAACAGGGTGGGGCCGGCGGCCATCCAACGATATTATTCGATAGTGCGTCTTGCTTTTGCGCTAGTGCTGATTACGGTGCTCACGTCGATGGCGTGCAGCAACGTCATTGCCAGGAAATACGAATACGAAGAAGAGATTTTCCTGCGTCTCGACGGATCGGCGACCGTCTACGTGAACGCGTCCGTGCCGGCGCTAGTGGCGCTGCGCGGCGTCTCGCTGCCGCTCGATCCGGCGGCGCGCCTCGACCGGATCGCGGTTCGCGATCTCTACCAGACGCCGGTCACGCAGGTTGAAAGCGTCACGACCTCGCGCCGTGAAGGCCGGCGCTACGTGCACCTGCGCCTCAACGTCCCGGACGTCCGCAGGCTTGGCGAGGCGCCGCCGTTTGCATGGTCGACCTACCGCTACGTCGAAAGCGACGCGTCGTTCGAGTTCAGCCAGAAGATGAACGACGCGGCCGGCACGGCGGTGGGCAACGCCGGGTGGGAGGGTGACGAACTCGTCGCCGTGCGCATGCACCTGCCCAGCGTGATCACGTTCCATAACGCGCCGTCACGAACCACCGAGCGCGGCAACATCGTGACCTGGGAGCAACCGCTCGCCGAACGGCTGAAGAGCACGCCCCTCGACATCCAGGCCACGTTGGAAAAGGACTCAATCCTGATCCGCACACTCGCGCTGTTTGCCGCGATGGGCGTGCTCGTCATCCTGACGTTCATCGGCGCGATCTGGTTCGTGCGATCGCGCAAGCCCGCCTAGTTGCTCTTCCGCGGCTCCATCGACTCGCGCACCTCGGCGTCGGTCTTCAGCGCGTTTTTGACGTCGAACTCACCGAAGCCGGACGCCAGCGATCGCGCCAGCATCCGCTCGACGTTGCTCTGCACCACGCCCTCGAGCGACACGTGCCCGCCGTTGACCACGATCCGGATCGGCGGGTTGGCCATCGAGGCGTATTGCCAGAACGACGAGTGGCCGTAGATCGCACGGGCGATCCTGAAGCGTAGTTGATCATCCCAGGTCGACGCCGGCAGCACGCCGATCTTGTTGTCGACATCCGTCACGCTTTCGACCTTGCGGACGCGCTTCTCGATGTCGTCCTTCTTGAACGGCATCGTCACCCATCCGCTCAGCACCACCTTGCCGTCGGTCACCGACGCAGAGATGCTGTCGAAGATGGTGAGCTGCGTGTAGCGATTGACTTGATCGGCGACGTCGTTGGAGACCTGCAGATCCTTGCGTTCGGGTTGCGGGACTTGCGCCGACGCCTGGGAGAGAGACAGGACCGAGACCAAGACAGTAGCGAATAGCGTTCTCATGTGAAACCTCCGACGCCATTCGCTACTGCGATAGTTATGCCAGCCTGTTCTGTCCTCGTTTACGGAGTGGCGACGTAGCCTTTCCGCGCGCGCACCTTGAGGTTGGGATCGCGCAGCTCCACACGAATCGTGTGCCAGCGTCCGTCCTTCAAGCCGAGGCTCGGGTACCCCAGGTAGTACTGCTGACTCAGTTCATCGGCAATGCTGCCGATGGCCGGATCCAGGTCGCGCGTGTCGCGCACGATCTCGGTGCGGCCGCCGCTGTCGTCGGTCATCTCGCGCAGCGCCATCACGTTGACGCGATCGTCATTGCCGACCGAGTAGGTGCCGCGGCCGCCGGTGCTCGGCGGATATCCACCAACGCCTCCTGTTCCCGGAGGAATACGGGCACCGCCGCCGCGTCCCGACCCGCCGCGACCGCCGCCGGGAAACGGCAGCGGAATCGGCAGGCGAGGCGGCGGCTGTTGAATCACCGGTGGCTGCTGACGCGTAAACGTGGGTGTGCCCTGGCCGTCGATGCCGACGGCGTAGACCAGCACTTCGGTTTCGCGCACCACCTGCCTCACGTCGGAGACGCCGACGCGGCTGCTGGTGTCGTTGCCGTCGGAAATGATGACGACGGCCTTCTTGCGATTCTGGCCGCCCTGCGCCATTGGCACGGCTTCCGAGACCGCGTCATACATCGCGGTGCCACCGTTGGGATGCACGCGGCCGATGGCCACCGCCAGCCGATCCCGATCGTTGGTCCAATCCGCCACCAGGTCCGCGTTGCCGCTGAAGCGGTAGAGGAAGAACTCGTCGAACTCGTTCGACATCATCCGGAAGAAGCGGTCGATCGAGTTCACCGCTGCCGACCATTTTTCGCCAGACATGCTGCCGCTGGTGTCGACGACAATGCCGAGGCTGACCGGCGTGCGTTCGGCGTTGAAGTGTGTCACCTCAACCGGCTTGTTGTCTTCGTAGACGAGAAAGTCTTCCTTGCGAAGCTTGCCGTAGAAGCGCCCGCTCCGATCGGTGACGGTGGCCGTCACGTTGATCAGCTCGACGCCGCTCTTGAACTTGAAGCCTTGCTCCTGCTGAGCGGCCAGCGTCGCGCATGCCAGCGCGATGGTCACGACCGAGAGCCCAGTTCGTTTCACCATGGCGGTCCTCACTTTGCGGCCACGTTGACGGGTTGGTCGCCTGCCGCCGGCTCGGGCGACGCCTCACGCCGGTCGATGTGCGGCACGATGCCCTCGTCGGTGCGGAAGCTGACGCGATAGCGCGACACCGTAGCGGGCGCGTCGAGCGAGACCACGAACGGCGATTCGTCGCCGGCGCCAAGCTTCAGGAAATCGACATTGGCCTTCGAGCTGGTGATGAACGTGCCGGCGCGATCGAACAGGAACACGACGGCCGAGAGGCGCTCAACGGGATGCCCCGCGACCGGATTGCGTACCAATCCTGAGACGGCGATTTTCTGATCCTGGCGCTGGTGCGTCAGCGATACGAGTTCGAGCGGCGCGTGTGGTCCAACGGCGGCGGCCGACGTCCCGCGTGGCTCAGACATCATCCAGGCTAGTCCGCCAGACAAGACGACAAACAGCACGACGGCGGCAAACGCGAGCGTTGTTTGCCCGCTGCCGGTGGTGCGCTGCGACTCAGCCGCTCCCAGAAACCCCGTGGCATGGCCGAGCGACGGTGAAGACGGCGCAGCGGGCGCCGAGGGTGACACGAGTGACGCCGCTGTCACTCGCGGCGACGACCACGGCGCTTTGGAAAGTGTCGGCGCGGCCAGCGGAAGGTCCTGAGCGAGCCTCGGTGGGTTGACCGCGTCAGCGTCCGCCGCGAGCGACAGCGCCGCAACCCGCGCTGACGAGCGTTGCTTTTCTTCGCGCAGCAGTCGCGACGCGGTCACGCTCATCACGAATGCGACGATCAGCGACACGACGGTAATGGCTAACAGGATGATGTCCATGGCTATCGCAACCTGAATTCAACGCCCACTTCAACGATCACATCGACGGCGACGCCCTTCATGCGGCCTGGCGCGAAGCGCCATTGCCGCACGGCCTGCACCGCGCGATCGTTGAGGCCGCCACGCAGTCCGCGCACGATCTTCACCTCGCCGACCGTGCCGTCGCGCCGCACCACGATCTCGAGTTCGACTTCGCCTTCGATGTTTCCGCGGCGCGCCTCGTCGGTGTAGTCGGCGCGCACTTCGCGCAGCAGTCGCGGCGGTTCGACGCCGCTGCCGGGACGGAAGGGGCCGCCGCCGTAGCCGCCGCCGGTTCCTTCTCCAACGCCGCTGCCGTCACCTTGTCCGAGACCGGTGCCCTGGCCCGATCCGGTTCCTCCGCCAGTGCCGGTGCCTTGTGTCGGCGGCGCTTCGGGTGCCTTCGCCAGCACGCCTTCGCGGTCCTCGACTTCCGCCTTCTTCGTGGGAATCGGCGCCATCACCGGCGTGAGCACCTTGGCCTCGAGCGGCTTGGGAGGCTCTGGCGGTTTGGGCTCCGGCCGCATCGGCGGAGGCAGCTTGCGCGCGGGCAGCGGACTACTGACTTTCTCGGGGCCCTTGCGCATGGCTTTGGGAGGCGGTGTCTTGAACTTCAGTCCACCTCCACCACCGCCACCGCCTGGGCCGGGCGCGACGAGAAACACCATGCGGATCGGCTCGGGTTCCTTGAGCGGTTCGGTGCGTTCGTCCGCGACGGCAAAGCCGAGGCTCGCGACGAAGAGGATCGCGGCGACGGCCAACCCGTGCAGGCTCGTCGACAACAGCAGCGGCACCGCCGTCGATCGCTCCGCGCGGGCCGCCTGGGCAAACAACTCGCGCCCGAGGCCGAGCGTGCCGGCCACGCCAACGGTCGATCCCTTTTTCAGCGCGCGGACGGCGCGGATGGCTTCACCCTGCGCGACGTAGGCGGCAAGCGCCGGATCGACGGCGATGGGGAGTTGCGCGGCGACGGAGCGGATCTCGCCGCGTGCGATCAGCTGCAGGACCCGGGGCTCGCTGACCCCAGCCGCTGTCGCGATATCCCGGGCGGTGTAGACGTCCGGCGGAAGGGAAGCAGACATGGCAGTGCTGACCCTTATCGCAATTTCCTTGCCGTCACTGGCAGGCCGGGAATGGAGTCCATCATTGGGCTTTTCGGCCGGAAAAGCCTAAATCTTTGGCCCGCTGGTCCCAGCAATCTGTGGTGGTTTAAGGACGGTCCGTCCAATCTATGATGCAGCCCATGCGTGCCCCCGCGCCAACGGTCAGATCCCTCCGAATCGGCCACCGCCGGTTCGTGCTGGCGCAAGGCGCCAACACGATCGGGCGCGATCCCGGTTCAACGGTCTGCGTCAACGACGCGAGCGTGTCGCGCGTGCACGCGTGCATCACCATCGAAGGCGATTCCGCCCAGCTGCAGGATCTCAACAGCAAGAACGGCACCCAGGTGATGGGGCAACCCATCACCGGCCCGACGCCGCTGCACGACGGGGACGAGATCGAATTCGGCAGCGTCAAAAGATGGTTGCTGGAGCAGCGGCCTCGGGTCCTGAACAAACAGGAATTGATGAACGGGCTCTGGCCCGGCACCTTCGTGGTCGAGGCCAACCTCCCGGTCCTGATCGGTGAGCTTCGCGACGCCCTCGGCGAAAAGACGCGCGGCGGCGTGATCAAGACACATCACGGTATCGGCTACAGCTTTGCCGCCGAGGTCGAGGAATTGCCGGCCGGACGGGCGGCGCGGCCGATCAGCCGCGATCGAATCTTTCTGGTTGTTGAAGGGGAGCGGCAGCGCCTCGCGACCGGCGAGTACCCGGTTGGCCGAGAGCCGGACTGCGAAGTGTTCCTGAATCACCCCGACGTTTCGCGCCGGCATGCGCGGCTGACGGTCGAGGCCGGCACCGTCACGGTCGAGGATCTGGAGAGCAAGAACGGCACCTGCCTGAACGGCAAACGTATCAAGCAGGCCAAGCGCCTGGTGAATGGCGACACCTTGACGTTCGGCACCGTGGAGACGACGATCGAGATCTGGGATCCGACGCCGTCAACGGTCACGATCGGCTGATCAGGTCGTTCGCAACCCTTCGACAAAGCGCAGCCCGTCGCGCTCGGCCAGCACCCGCACCGGCTTGAAGCCGGCGGCGATCAGCAGGGGCACGAAGTCGATCGGCCCTTTGGGCGACTTCTCGAGGGTGATGATCTCGATGCGCCCGCCCTGGCGCGCGGCGCTGAACGCCTTGCGCAGAATGTCACTCGATCGCTCGAAGGCCCGGAAGCCATCGTCGGTATCGTCAATCACAACGAGGTCGTAGGCCGCGTCTTCGAAAGGCCATTCGCGCCCCCCCTGGATGTCCTGGATGTCGATCAGGGCGCCGACCTTCCGGCCGATCGATTCCGCGAGTTTGACCTGGCCTGGGCCGGTGGCGGCAACCGCGCAGGCACCGCTCAAACCAACCTTGGCGGCCAGCCCCGAGAGCAGGGCCTTGTTGTTGCAGCCAATCTGCAGGAAGCGTTCGCCCATGCGGACGCCGGTCATCGACACGTGGAGCGGATCCATGGCCGGACCGCCCTTGTTTCGCGTCAGGAGCCGGAGCAAAAACATCATCTGTAGCCATTAGAACCCGGATCCCGGACATCGGGGGCCGGGAACCTGCGAAGTGATATATTTCCAAGGTGAAATCAGCCTCAGAAATCGCTCCTGCCCAGGGTAAGTTGGGCATTCTCCTCGTCGGCCTCGGCGCGGTCAGCACCACCACCATCGCGGGCGTCATCGCCATCCGCAAGGGCCTGGCCAAACCCATTGGATCGCTCACCCAGATGGGCACGATCCGCCTCGGGAAGCGCACCGACAACCGTTCCCCGAAAATCAACGAATTCGTGCCGCTGGCGTCGCTGGACGACGTCGTGTTTGGCGGCTGGGACATCTTCGAAGAGGACTGCTACGCCGCGGCCTGCACGGCCGGCGTGCTCGAGCGCTCGCTGCTCGATTCGATCCGCCCCGAGCTCGAGGCCATCAAGCCGATGCCGGCGGTGTTCGATCAGCGCTACGTCAAGCGCCTCTCGGGTCCGAACGTCAAGAAGGGCAAGAACAAGAAGGACCTTGCCGATCAGTTGATCGCCGACATCCGCAACTTCAAGCAAAAGCACAACTGCTCGCGCATGGTGATGGTGTGGTGCGGCAGCACGGAAGTCTTCATGAAGGAAGGCCCCGTGCACCAGTCGCTCGCCGCGTTCGAGAAGGGGCTGGAACTGTCGGATGACTCGATCCCGTCGAGCATGATTTACGCCTACGCGGCGTTGAAGGAAGGCCTGCCGTTCGCCAACGCGGCGCCGAACCTGACCGCCGACATTCCGGCGATGCTCGAACTCGCGGCGCAGACCGGTTCACCGCTGGCCGGCAACGACATGAAGACCGGACAGACGTTGATCAAGACGATCATCGCGCCCGGCCTCAAGGCGCGCCTGATCGGCGTCAAGGGTTGGTACTCCACCAACATCCTCGGCAACCGCGACGGCGAAGTGCTGGACGATCCGGAGTCGTTCAAGACCAAGGAAGAGAGCAAGAAGTCGGCGCTCGACTACATCTTCCAGCCGCACCTCTACCCGGATCTCTACAAGGATCTGTCCCACGTCGTGCGCATCAACTACTATCCGCCGCGCGGCGACAACAAGGAAGGCTGGGACAACATCGACATCGTCGGCTGGCTCGGCTACCCGATGCAGTTGAAGATCAACTTCCTGTGCCGCGACTCGATCCTGGCCGCGCCGATCGTCATTGACTCGGCATTGTTCCTGGATCTGGCGAAGCGCTCGGGGATGTCCGGCATCCAGGAATGGCTGTCGTTCTACTTCAAGGCGCCGATGCACGCGAAGGATCTCTATCCCGAGCACGATCTGTTCATCCAGTTGATGAAGCTGAAGAACACCCTTCGCCACATGATGGGCGAAGAGTTGATCACGCACCTCGGGCGCGAGTACTACGACTAGCCCGGCGGCGTGAACGCGTAGGTCCTCGAACATGCAACCGGCCAGACTGCAGCCAGCGTTGCTTGGCGGAGTGGTGATCGGCGTGCTGTCAGCGCTGCCGGTCATCAGCATCGCCAACTGCTGCTGCGCGTGGATCCTGTTTGGCGGTGCCCTCGCGTCCTACCTGATGCAGGCCAATCATCCGGAGCCGATCCACATCGGCGACGGAGCGATCGTCGGCTTGATGGCCGGCCTGACCGGCGCCTTCGCCTGGTTGATCCTGTCGATCCCGATCAACATGGCGATGGCGCCGTTCCAGTCGCGTCTGGTGCAAGGCTTCCTGCGCGATACATCGAACCTGTCTCCAGAAGTTCGCCAGATCTTCGAAGGCATGTCGGGAGCCCCGCAGATCGGCATCGGGCTGCTGTTCGGCTTCTTCGTGATGCTGGTGGTGTCGACCACCTTCGGCATGCTCGGCGGCCTGTTCGGGGCGCTGATGTTCAAGAAGAAGCCCGCTCCGGTGATCCCGCCGCCTATTCCGCAGTAGCGTTCCGTCCGATAGGACGAACGGCAAATGGTGTCGCCGTTCAGCCTCACTCCCGATCCACGGTTCTACTTCCGGAGCCGCTCGCACGGTCGTGTGTTCGACGCGCTGTCGGCTGCCATCAACCGGCGCGAGAACCTGATGCTGGTGATGGGCGATCTTGGCGTCGGCAAGACCACGCTCTGCAAGACGCTGCTTGAGTCCCAGGAGCGCAAGGCGCGCGCCGCACTTGCCGGCAACGCCCTGCTGTCCCCGGAAGATCTGTTGCGCCTCATACTGCAGGACCTCGGTGCGATCACCAGGGAAGAAGCCAAGCAGGGTCGGTTGACCGGTATGCCCCGAGCCGACCTCGTCGAGATGTTCGATCGCTTCCTCGGGCATCTCCGCGCGACCAGCAGCGGCGCGGTCATGATCATCGACGAAGCGCACAGCCTGCCGCACGCGACCAAGGAACAGATCATCGCCATCGCATCGCTCGAGTCCAATCGCGACCGGGTGCTGCAGTTCCTGCTGGCCGGCCAGCCGGCGATTGGCGGCGGCGCGCTGTTCCCGGAACTGGACGGCGATCGTCGCGGCGTGCGCGCGCGCCTGCTGCCACTCGAGCGCGACGAATGCGAACGCTACATCGCGCATCGCCTGGCGGTGGCCGGCGACCGTGCCGTGCAGTTTGCGGCCGACACCGTCGAGGTGATCTATTCGTTGTCAGGCGGCGTGCCGCGGCTGGTGAACCTGCTCTGCGAGCGCGGTCTTCAGGAAGCCACGGAAGCACGCGCGACGGTGGTCGAGGCGGGCATGGTCCGCTCGGCGGCATCGGCCCTCGACCTGATTCGACTGAAGCCCAGGCGGTTTCGTTGGTACGGGTCCAGGTAGCAACGCCACTTCAAGGCGGATGCTGCGGCATCCGGCTTTAGCCTGACAGTTCCGGCAGATATACTGCCGCTCATGTCCGACAGGGTTTCTCCCGAGATTGAGGCTCTCCTCAAGGAGGATCGCAGCTTCTCGCCGTCATCCGAGTTTCAGTCAAAGGCGCACGTCAGCGACGTGTCGATCTACGAAAAAGCGGCCGCCGACCCCGAAGCGTTCTGGGCGGGGTTTGCCTCCGAGCTCGAGTGGATGCAGCCGTGGTCGAAGGTGCTCGACTGGAATCCTCCCGACGCCAAGTGGTTTGTCGGCGGCAAACTCAACATCGCGTCGAATTGTCTCGATCGCCACGTCCGCACCGCGCATCGCAACAAGGCGGCCTTCATCTGGGAGGGTGAACCCGGTGATCGGCGGACGCTGACCTACTTCGACCTGTATCGCCAGGTCTGCCAATTCGCCAACGTCCTGAAGAAACTCGGCGTGCGCAAGGGCGATCGCGTGGCTCTCTACCTGCCGCTGATTCCCGAGCTGGCCATTGCCATGCTCGCGTGCGCCCGCATCGGCGCCGTGCACTCCGTGGTGTTTGGCGGATTCAGTGCGGAATCGCTTCGCGACCGCATCAACGATTCGTCGTGCAAGGTTCTGGTCACGGCCGACGGCGGCTGGCGGCGAGGATCGATCGTGCCGCTGAAGCAGACGGCTGACGAGGCGTTGAAGGACACCCCGTCAATCGAGCACGTCGTCATCGTGCAGCGCCTGCACGGCTCACCGATCCCCGTACACGTCGTCGAAGGCCGCGATCACTGGTATCACCGCCTGATGATGGACGCGCCCTACGACTGCGCTCCCGAGGCGATGGACGCCGAGGACATGCTCTACATCCTCTACACGTCGGGCACCACCGGCAAACCCAAGGGCATCGTGCACACGACCGGCGGCTACCTCACCGGTGTCTACGCCACCACGAAGTGGGTGTTCGACCTGAAGAACGACGATGTCTACTGGTGCACAGCTGATATCGGCTGGGTGACCGGCCACAGCTACGTCGTCTATGGGCCGCTCGCCAATGGCGCCACGGTCGTGATGTATGAAGGCGCGCCGGACTGGCCGCAGAAGGATCGATTCTGGGAGATCGTGGAGCGCTATGGCGTCACGATCTTCTACACGGCGCCGACGGCCATTCGCGCGTTCATGAAGTGGGGGACCGAGTGGCCCGCCAAGCGCGATCTCTCATCGTTGCGCCTGATGGGTTCGGTCGGCGAGCCGATCAATCCTGAAGCCTGGATCTGGTATCACCTGCACATCGGCGGCAGCCGGTGCCCGATCGTCGACACGTGGTGGCAAACCGAAACCGGTGCGATCGCCATCACGCCGCTGCCAGGGATCACCCGCACCAAGCCGGGTTCAGCGACGCAGGCCTTCCCGGGGATCAGCGCCGAGATCCTGAACGACAAGGGTGAGCGCGTGCCCGTGGGTGGCGGCCTGCTCGCGATCACCAGGCCATGGCCCTCGATGTTGCGCACCATCTATGGCGATCACGATCGCTACGTGAAGCAGTATTGGAGCCGCTGGCACAACGGCATCTACTTCACGGGCGACGGCGCGAAGCTGGACGACGAGAGTTACTACTGGCTGCTCGGCCGAGTCGATGACGTGCTCAACGTGGCCGGACATCGCATCGGCACCATGGAAGTGGAGAGCGCGCTGGTCGACCATCCGAAGGTCGCCGAGTCGGCGGTGGTCGGCCGCACCCACGAGATCAAGGGCCAGGCGCTTGCCGCGTTTGTGACCGTCAAGGAAGGCGTCTCGCCGTCGGAATCGCTGGCAGACGAACTGAAGAAGCACGTCGCCGCCAAGATCGGCGCCATCGCCAAACCAGACGACATCATCTTCGCGGCCGACCTGCCCAAGACGCGGTCCGGCAAAATCATGCGCCGGCTGCTGCGAGACATCGCTGAAGGCAAGGCGCTCGGCGACACGACGACCCTGGCGGACCCCACCGTTGTGGCGAAGCTGAAGGATCAGTACGAGTCGACGGAGACCTGACCGACCCGCGGAGCGCCGCGAAACACCGGCGCCAGGGAGAAGTGATCGGCGCCCGCGCCCTGGTTCATCACCACGGCCACCGTCACGCCGGGCTGCGGATCGAACAACAGCAGGCTGCTGCCAAACGTCGCGCCGCCGCTGTGTCCGAACTGCTTGCGGTCCAGGTATTCGTATCCACGAATGCCGAGGCCCGACCCTGTTTCACCCTGGATGTTGCCGGCCGCCGCAACCATCGTGCGCATCTCCTGCTGCGATCGTTCGGAGATCACGCTGCCACTGAACAGCGCATGCCCCCATCGCGCGACGGTCGAGGCGTTCGACAGCAGGCCGAACGCGCTGTGGCCAATCGACAGCAGCGACAGATGGTCCATCGGGTTGATCGCGCTGCCGGACGGATACGCGACTGCAACCGGCCGCGTCGGCTCCTCGAGTCCGGGCATCAAGATCGCATCAAGGCCCAGCGGCCCGAACAGGCGCTGGCGATACAGCTCGGTGATCGCCCGTCCGGTGGCCTGTTCAGCGACCATGCCGAGTAACAAAAATGCCGTGTTGGTGTACTGCGTCGACGCGCCGGGGGCGAAGGACGCGGCACCCGCGAAGCGCAGCAGTTCGTGAGGTGTGAAAACGTGCGACGGATCGTCGGCGATCGCCTGGCCGAGCGCGAGACCGGCACCGGTGTAGTTGGCGACGCCGCTGGTGTGGTTCAGCAACTGGCGCAGCGTGATGGCGCCATTGACGTTGGCGATCGGTGCGAGCCAGCGGCTGACCGTATCCTCGAGACGCAATACACCCTCGTCGACCAGCTGCAGGATTACGGCCGCCGTCATGGTCTTGGTGATGCTGGCGATTTGGGTCAGGTCACCAGCGTCGAGTGGTACACCGGGCGCCGACTCACCGGCGGTGCCGGCCCACTGCGCACCGTCGGCCAGGACGACGGATGCGCTCACGCCGTGGTGGGTGTCTCGCTGCGCCCACAGGTCGATGCGATCCTGCAGCGTCCGCACCATCTCAGCGGGCACCTCCGGCGCAGACGCCTGCGTCGTGGATGGACAAGACGCCACGACCGCAACGGTCAGGAGCGCGGCGGCGCAGATCAGGCGCGTCATCGGAATCGGAAACCAGTAAATAGCATGAATGACCGAGACTTGTTACAAGCCCGCCGAGTCACGTGACAATCCCCGGACTGAACGGTCCCGACATCTGTTACCGCCCAAATCTGTGCGAACCGGCGGCAGCCGTAACCGAACCCGGCCGCCGGCATCTGACCCACCATGACCCCGCAATTCGCCCGAATCGCCGCGGCCATCGTGCTCACGATGCCACTCCTCGGCGCGCAGGCTCCGGCAACCGTCGACACGTCGAAGATCGGCCCTCAGGTGGGTGCCGTCGTCCCGGCATTCGAAGGCACCGATCAGTTCGGTAAACGACAGTCGCTGGCGTCGGCATCCGGCCCCAAGGGCACCATGCTGGTGTTCTTCCGGTCGGCCGACTGGTGACCGTACTGCAAAACGCAGCTCGTGGAGCTGCAAGGCCGCTATAACGACATCAAGCGACAGGGCCTCGGCCTGATCGCGGTGAGCTACGACTCGCCGGAGACGCTCAAGAAGTTCTCCGACTCGCGTGGCATTACGTTCCCGATGATCTCCGACGCCGGCTCGCAGATCATCCGCAAGTACGGGCTGCTGAACGAAACAGTCGACCCGAAGAACCGCACCTATGGGATTCCACACCCTGGGACGTTCATTCTCGATCGCAAGGGCGCTGTCGTGTCGCGCTTCTTCGAGGACGCGTATCAGGAGCGAGTCACAACGTCGGCCGTCTTGTCGACGCTCAATCGGAACACCCCGGCCGGCGGTATCAAGGCATCCACTCGCCACCTGTCGATGGTGATGTCGATCAGCGATACGGCGGCCGCGCCCGGCAAACGGCTGTCGATTCTTGCGGACCTGTCGCCCAATCGCGGCATGCACGTGTATGCGCCAGGCAAGCACACCTACCAGGTGGTGAAGCTGGAACTGGATCCGCAGCCGTGGCTGAAAGTCCACGAGCCGGTCTACCCGGCGTCGGAGATCTACCATTTCAAGCCGCTCAACGAGCGGGTCGAGGTCTTCATCAAACCGTTCCGGCTGCGGCGAGACGTGACGCTGCTGGCGACGCCCGAGGCGCAAAAGCTGCTTGGCGCCACGTCGTCGATCACGATCAGCGGCGCGCTCGAATACCAGGCGTGCGACGACAAGGTCTGCTACAACCCCGAGCGCATTCCGGTGAGCTTCTCGATCACCACGCAGCCGCTCGATCGTCGCCCTCCGGGTTAGAACTGCACCACGACGGCCGCCGCAACTTCGAAGCGGCGGCCGATCGTCTTGTTGAGCGGACGATCACCGAAGTCCGCACGCGAGGTGCCGGCCGAGATGCGGCCGTTGACCGGCCCGCGAACTTTCGTCTCCACTCCCACGCCGAAGCGCAGAAGGCCTTGCTCGTCCTCTTGCGGCGTCACCCCGGAAGGCTGGGTAACGGTGACCTCGAATTGCCGTGTCACTTCGGAGAGATACGCAAACAGCAGCGTGCGCGATCCGATGGTCGGCCCGGCGTGCAGCTGCCAATGCCATTGCGACTGATTGCGGTAGTCGACGGTGAGATTGGTCTCGCCCAGGTGCAGGTCGCCGTTGGTGCGGCCCGCGCCGACCTCGCTGCCGATGACGAATCCCCTGCGGTGCAGCCTCGCTCCGGCGAAACCGCTGACCACCAGCCGCGCGTCATCCTGCAGTGTGCCGACGCCGTTGACCAGCGAGCCGCCGATCAGATGTTGCTGTCCGATCTCGACTCCGAGCAGCGGATCGTTGAAGGTTTGCGCATGCGCCAGTGACGGCATGCACCAGAGGACGAGAAAGAGGACAGTTCGAAGGGAAATCGGTCTCATGGCGGCAGGCCTATCAAGAGACATGCCCGGCCGCCGTTGTTCGTCCCTGGTTACTGCTGGGACGAATGGTCGCGGGCGAGCGCCTCGACGGCGAGCCGTTCGAGGCGCACGTGGCGGCCGGCGTTGACCGGGTCGAGCAGCCCCTCCGCCACGAAGCGCTCGATGCCTTCAATATCGGTCTTGAGCAGCCGGGTAGCTTCGTCGATGGAGATCAGCCGCGGCAGCAGTTCGACGTGCTCGACGCGGTTGCGCCCGCCGACCTTGGCGCGTTCGAGGGCGGCCTCTGCCTCCGACGAAAATTTCTCATGGTCGATCGGTTCGCCTTCGAGCGCGCGCGCGCTCGTCACCGCCACGCTAACCGTCACAACCGCGCGCTGTTCGGTGCGGTAATCGCGGAAGGTCAGTCGCTCTTCGACCATCGCGCGGGTGCGTTCCGCCAGCGTCATCGCGTCTGCCGGGTTGGTCTCCGGCAGCAGCACCGCGATGGTGTCTTCGTCATGACGGAAGACCCAATCGTGCTGGCGGAAATAGGCGCGCAGCAGGATGCCCATGCGTTCGAGAATGCGATCGCCCACGCCATAGCCGTGGGCCTTGTTGATCGCCGACAGGTTGTCGATGTCGATCAGCATCATCGACAGCCAGTGCTCGAAACGCTCGGCGCGGCAGCATTCCTTGGGCAGCACCGCGTCCAGCACCGGCCGCGAATGCAGGTTCGTCAGCGGATCCTCGATCGCCGACGCCTGTGGCGAATACACCATCCGGGTCGTAAACGCGCCGAGCACATCGAAGGCGGCTCGCCGGATGATCTGGCAGGCCTGCGGCCAGGGATCGGTGTTGGCGCCGACCCTCGGGTCGAGCGAGAGTTCATCGATGGCCGTGCTCATCACGATGTGCGTGAAGGTAAACAGCTGGTCCGGTGTGACCTCGCGTTCCGACACGATGGCGGTGAGTTCGCTGATGCCCGCGGCGCGGGCGTCAACCCGTCCTCCGAGGATGGCTTCCCCAAACAGCCGCGTGACCTGGTTGCCAAGTCGCATGCAGTAGTTGGCGTCGAGCCGCCGCGATTCTGCCGACAGGGGGAACGTGGCGACCGTGTCCGCCACGATCACATCGCCGCGGTCGTCGAAATGGTGCGCCACGTGGCGCCGCAATTCGAGGTCGACTCCGAGTTCAGAAGCGGGCTTCATCAGATCGTCCAAGTGTTTCGGCCGTCCGCAAGGGTAACTCCATATCGTGCGCTTGCCGTCGGGCCGAAATACTTACAGCGTGACCAGTGATCCCGTGGACGAAACTGCACAGGATTGCCGGGATTGGCGCAGCGGACGAGTTTGCTCAGGTCCGCCGCCAATACCTATCATCAGACGTTTACGACGAAGTGTGACGGGAACAGTTCGAGGATATGCGCAAGAAGCTCGGTGAGTGCCTGATCCAGGCAGGCCTCATCACGGAAGACGATCTGCAGTCCGCGTTGACGGAGCACAAACGCACGGGCGAACGCCTTGGCGCGGTGCTCGTGCGGCTGAACCTTGCCTCGGAACGGCAGATCGCAAAGGCGCTGGCCTACCAGCTCGGTTTCCCGTACCTCAATCTCGCCGAAAATCCGCCGGACGCCACCGTCGTGACCCTCATCTCGAAAGAGGTGGCGCTCAAGCGGTCGTGCGTCGCGATTCGTCTCGACAAGAACCTGCTGACGGTGGCCATGGCCGATCCGCTGCTGTTCAGCCTGGTGCAGGATCTCGAATTCCAGACCGGCTATCGCATCAAGCAGGTTGTCGCCACGCGCGCCGACATTCTCGAAGCGATCGCCGCCGGATATCCCGACAAGGCGCTGATCAAGGCGTCCCCGGCGACGGCCGGCAGCGGCGTGCTGGCGCGGCGCGCGCGCGCCACTGACGAACGCACGGTCAACGAAGCGTTGATGCGGCGTCCCGAGGAGGACGCGGCCACCGAGCCGATCGCCGGTCTCAAGGAACGCAGCGAGGCGGCGCCGATCATCGACCTCGTGGATCTCGTCGTGAAGAGCGCCATCAAGGCCGGCGCCTCCGACGTGCACGTCGAGCCGATGGAAAAGGGCGTCCTCATCCGCCATCGCCTTGACGGCCTGTTGAAGGAAGTCATGGACCTGCCCAAGTGGGTCCACGAAGCACTGATCGCCCGCTTGAAAATCATGGCGGGCATGGATATCGCCGAGAAGCGGCTGCCGCAGGACGGCCGCGTCCGCGTCGCCAACGAAGAAGGCAAGGATGTCGACTTCCGAGCCTCGACGCTGCGCACGCTGCACGGCGAGAAGATGGTGCTGCGCGTCCTCGACCAGAACCGCGGCGTGCCGCCGCTCGAGGAACTGGGCTTTTCCGCGGCGGCGTTCAGCGATCTCAAGGGATTCCTCAAGTTCCAGCACGGCATGATCCTCGTCGTCGGACCGACCGGCAGCGGCAAGACCACCACGCTCTGCTCGGCCCTGATGTCGATGCAGTCGGAGCGCACCAACATCATCACGATCGAAGACCCGATCGAGTACCAGCTGCCCGGCATCAACCAGACCCAGACCAACGAGAAGATCAAGCTGACGTTTGCCAGCGCGCTGCGCTCGATCCTGCGCCAGGACCCCGACGTCATCCTAGTGGGCGAGATCCGCGACCAGGAGACCGCGCGCATTGCCATGCAGGCCGCGCAGACCGGTCACCTGGTGTTGTCGACGCTGCACACCGACGACGCGCCTTCGGTCATGACGCGCTTGAGCGACATCGGCGTCGAGCCGTACGTGATCGCGTCGGCGACCATCGGCGTCGTCGCGCAGCGCCTCGTGCGCCGCTTGTGCGCGTCGTGCCGCCGTCAGTACACGCCGACGTCAGACACGCTGCGGGCGCTGAACATTTCGGACGAAGACGCCGCGTCGATTCCGTTCTACCGGCCGGTTGGCTGCGACGCGTGCCATCAGACCGGCTACAAGGGCCGCATCGGCATCTACGAGGTGATGAAGATCACCGACCGACTGCGCCGCATGATCACGCAAAAGGCGTCCGAGGATGCCATTCGCGAGGTCGCGCAGAGCACCGGCATGTTGACGCTGGGCGACGACGCGCTGGCCAAGGTCAAGGCCGGAGTGACGACTGCCGAAGAGCTGTTGCGCGTCGTGACCGAGGTGCGCGAGATGCGCAGCGTCTGCCCGGGATGCAGCGGACCGGTGGCGCTTGATTTCGTGGCGTGCCCGGCCTGCGGCCGGCGGCTGAGCGGCGCGTGCCCAGGGTGCGGTCGCAGCCTGCAACCAGGCTGGATGTTCTGCCCGTACTGCGCGCGGGGCACCGAGCCGCGTTCGGAGCGGCGGCTGCGGGAACGCCGCGTCGCGCGGGAGCTGCCGGCAGCCAACGTATCGAATGTCACAGAGTTCAAGAAGGGCGCGACGTAAAATTCACGGTACTCCGTGAAGACGCACTACGAACTGCTGGGCCTCGAACCGACCGCTGACGCCGACGCCATCAAGAAGGCGTTCCGGCGCGAGATTGCCCGCTATCACCCCGACAAGGTCATTCACCTCGGCGCCGAGTTCCAGGAGATGGCCGCGACGCGTGCCTCCGAACTCACCGTTGCCTATAAGACGCTGACCGATCCGGCGCTGCGCGACGAGTACGACGCGGGCATTACCGGCGCGATGCCGCTGGCGCATCCCGCCGGCGCCCCGGCCGCGCCGCCCCGCGCCGATGCGCCGTCTGAAGCGCCGCGGGTGGAGGAGACCTTCGAGCCACCGCCCCAGTCGAGCGGCAAGGTGCGTTTCGCGGCCGAGCGCGCCGACCGTGACCTGATCCTCAAACGCGCCATTGCCGGCCGGGTGCTCGGCATCGTCGAATCGCTGTACGGCAAGGCTGACACTCCCCCGGTACGCGGCTTCGACCTGGCCATGGTGCCGGTCGCCAAGCCGAGGTTCCTCGGTGCCATGCCGCCGCGCGTGCTGGTCAAGCTCGTGGACGCCGCCGACGGCGCCGCGGTCACCGAGGCGCACTCAGCCGCCTCGCGCGCGCGGGTGCACGCCGGCAAGTCACCCGTGGTGGTGCTCCTGCTGTCCAGGGTCATCGCGCCCCAGGGCGAGCTGTCGCGCGCCGTCGATTCGCAGGCCCCCCCGCGGGAGGCGCCGGACGGCCCCGCCGAAGTGGCGGTGGTCGCGGTTGATATCGCGGACTGGTCCTGCCGATTACCGCCCAATTCCTCGTCGGTTGTGCACAAACTGGCTGCCCAGATCTGCGCCTGAGCGGTTCAATCGTGACGTGTTGAACCCCTGAACCAACATCGTCGTAAACTTGAGATATGCCGCTGATTGAGACCCGCGACCTCTGGAAGACCTACCAAATGGGCGACGAGACCATTCACGCCCTGAAAGGTGTGTCGATCTCGATCGAGCGCGGCGAATACGTGGCGATCATGGGGCCGTCGGGCTCCGGCAAGTCCACGTTGATGAATCTCATCGGCTGCCTCGATACGCCGAGCAAGGGCACCTACCTGCTCAACAACAAGGAGGTCAGCCAGATGAACGACAACGAGCTGGCCCGAATCCGCAACGAAGAAATCGGATTCGTCTTTCAGACCTTCAACCTGCTGCCGCGCGCCACCGCGCTGCACAACGTCGAACTGCCGCTGGTCTATGCCGGCATCGGCAAGGCCGATCGCATCGCCCAGGCGAAGGCCGCGATTGAGAAAGTCGAACTCACGCACCGCATGTCGCACAAGCCGAACGAACTGTCCGGCGGTCAGCGGCAGCGCGTCGCGATTGCCCGCGCGCTCGTCAACAACCCGTCGATCCTGCTTGCCGACGAACCGACCGGCAACCTCGATTCAAAGACCGGCGTGGAAATCATGGGTCTGTTTGCGCGTCTTCATCAGGGCGGCAACACCATCATTCTGGTGACGCACGAGCCCGACATTGCGGCCTACGCGCACCGCGTCATCGCGATTCGCGACGGCCAGGTTGAGCGTGATGTGCGACAGGAACCGCAGGCGACCTTAGCGGCCCACTGAGCGTTTCCAGACCAGCGACTGCGTGACGCGGCCGCTGGCGTCCTTCAGCATCAACGTCAACTGCGCGTTGTCCTTCGATAACTCGTAGTAGCGCACCTGACGCGTTCCCACCCAGCTTGGATTCGACGAGCCATCGACGATGTGCGTCACGATCCCTTTGGCTTCCTCGACGACGAACGGCCCGTAATATCCGAGATAGCGGCGATACGCCGCCGCGCGAAGGTCGTCGGTCTGCGGCGCCTGGTCCGCCTTGTTCGCGGAATGCATCAGGTGAGCCGACATTCGGCCCGAGCGGTCGTAACTGATCTGGCCTTGATCGTACGCGCCCGGGCGCCTGGCGCCGCCAGCCGCGATGATCTCGTAGGTAATCAGCTCCCAGGAGCCGACGAGGCGTTGCGCGGCCGATTCCTGGGCATGTGGTGGCGCAGCAGCGGAGAACAGGGCGATGACGGCCAGCAGTAACGTGCGCATGCCGCGCATTATGCCCCAAGGCCTACTGCGGCACGATCCGCGCTGACGTCGTGAACCGCCGGTAGTTCGTGTAGCGCGCCGTTCCACTGCCATCACGGAAGCGCCCCGCGAAAAAGTCTTCCTTCATCTCGTACGGCACGAGCATGCCAAGTTGTTGGTCGGCCCGGAAATCGACCCAGATCATGTTGTCGATACCTTGCGTGCCGATGCGCGCGTCACGGGTCTTCACCTGTGCCCGCAGCAGACGACCGGTCTCGGGCTCGATCCACGCCGTGACGAGGCTGCGCATCTCGCCCCCATCAGGCCGTTGAATGATCGTCGGCGTCGAGATCTCATCGAACACCATGCGCGCCGTCTGCGTACCCCGGATCTTCTCCATGCCGTCCACGCGATGGTGCAGGCGGTGGCGATTGCGAGGATGCAGGAATTCGAGCGGCAGGTTGGGCAGGTTGGTCGTGCGCGGGAAACCGAGATTGTGCTCGGCGCTCTGCCCGAGTAGCAGCCGCGCCTGATCGTAGTCGTCCTTGGCGCCGTCACTCAGCACCAGCGCCAGGGACGGTCCGGCATCCGCCAGCGCCTTGCCGTTGACCTTCACCACCCGACGGAAGCCAAGCCAGCCGACGTCGCCGGGCAGGCCGACAAAGGCCACCTCCGAAATGATCTCGCGATTTTTGGTGGGCTCCGCGGTCTCGTTGGCGTTGCGATTCGCGCCGTCGCGCTGCGTCATGCGCTCGTCGGCGACCAGCGTGCTCAGCTGCTTCTCGTAGTCGACCAGGTACTTGTCGAGGCGATTTCGAATCGCATCAGCATCCGCAGGCTGCGACGCCAGCAGCGCGGTACCGACCAAGGTGGCGAGGAGGGTCTTCATCATCGCAAGCTTCTGTGGCCTTCTGCGGCCGGACCTAGACGGCCGCGAAATGCCCTTCCGAGATCTGCCTCAGCGGCGCCGCGCGGTTCACCTGCGTCGGATCGAGCTCGATGCGGGCGCGCGGCGCGTCGGGGTCGGTCGCGGGCACGGCCGACAGTAACGCCCGAGTATACGCATGTTGCGGGGTGTCGAAAATCTCCGCGGTGCGACCCATCTCGACGATCTTGCCGAGGTACATCACAGCGACGCGGCTGGAAATATGACGGACCAGGCGCAGGTCGTGTGCGATGAACAGATAGGTGAGCTTGAGCTGATCCTGCAGGTCCATCAGCAGGTTGATGACCTGCGCCTGGATCGACACGTCGAGCGCCGACACCGGCTCGTCCGCGATGATGAACGAGGGGTTCAACGCCAACGCCCGCGCCAGGCCGATGCGCTGCCGCTGGCCGCCGCTAAACTCGTGGGGGTAGCGATCCAGGTGTGCGGGATCGAGACCGACCAGCTTGAACAGGTCAGCCACGCGATCGCGCCGTTCGGACTTGGCGCCGATGTTGTGGATGACCAACGGTTCTTCAACGATCGTCGAGGCGCGCATGCGCGGATTCAGCGATGAATAGGGATCCTGAAACACCATCTGCATGTCGCGCCTGGCAGCGCGCATGCGCGCGCTCGAGAACGCGAGCACGTCTTCGCCGCGGAACGTCACGGAACCTGAGGTCGGCTCGATCAGGCGGAGCATGCACCGGCCGGTCGTGCTCTTGCCGCTACCGGATTCGCCGACCAGGGCAAACGTCTCGCCTTCGTTCACGCTGAAGCTGACGTCGTCCACCGCGCGCACGACGGTCTTCTCGCGGAACAGGCCGCCACCGCGCTCGAAGTGTTTGACGAGGTGCTTGACCTCGACCAGCGGCGCTACCAATTGGCCTCCGTCGTCACGCCCTTCAGGCGCGTGCCCGGTTCGCCACCAGGAATCGAGGCCAGCAGCCCCTTCGTGTAGGGATGCTGCGGGTTGCGGAAGATGTCGCGCACCGGTGCTTCCTCGACGATCTTGCCGCGATGCATGACCGCGACCCGGTCGGCCATCTCGGCGATCACGCCGAAGTCGTGCGTGATCAACAGCAGCGACAGGTCGAACTGGCGCTTCATGTCGCGCAGCAGTTCCAGCACCTGCGCCTGCACCGTCACGTCGAGCGCGGTCGTGGGTTCGTCGGCAATCACCAACGGCGGTTTGCACGCCAGGGCGATCGCCATCATCACGCGCTGCCGCATCCCGCCGGACAGCTGGTGCGGGTAATCGTCGACACGCTTCTCGGCATCGACGATGCGGACGGCGCGCAGCAGTTCGATCGCGCGCCCCCGCGCCTCGGATCGCGAGGCCAGTCCGTGAACGACCAGCGCTTCGGCGATGTGGGCGCCGACCCGCATCACGGGATTGAGCGCCGCCATGGGTTCCTGGAACACGAAGCCAATACCGGCGCCGCGCACCTTGCGCATCTCGTCTTCGGGGAGCGCGAGCAGGTCCGTGCCCTGAAAGTGCACGCTGCCACCGACGACTTGTCCCGGTTCCTGGACGAGGCGAATGATCGAGAACGCGGTCACTGACTTGCCGCTGCCGGATTCACCGACAAGGCCGAGGGTCTCGCCTTTCCGGATCTCGAACGACACGTCGTTGACCGCGACGAGCGGCCCGAACGTCGTTTTGAGATTGCGGACGCTGAGCAGGGGTTCAGCCATGACGTGGAACAGTCCGGCTGAAGCCGGACGCCGCAGGAACGGTGAGGTCGGTGCCCTGAGGAACGGCGAGGGCGGTGTCCGCAGGAATGACGAGGTCCATCCCTGCGGTGTCCGCCTTCAGGCGGACCATGAGAGCGCTAGTCAAGGCTGACTTCCCGGTACTCGCCGAACACGCTGCGAAGCGTATCAGCGATTTCGCCGACCGTGGCCTTCGCCTCAACGGCTGCGACAATGGTCGGCACCAGGTTGTCGGTCGAGGTTGCCGCGCCTCGGACCGCCTCGAGGGCGGCCTTCCAGGCGCCGGCGTCCCGGCCCCGTCGCACGTCCTGCACCCGCTGCACCTGTTGCACTTCCAGTTGCGGATCGACCTGGAACACTTCGATCGACGCGTTCTCATCGGTCACGTATTTGTTGACCCCGACCACGGTGGCCTCGCCGGCGTCAATGGCGAGCTGGGCCTTATAGGCCGACTCCTGGACCTGGCGCTGGATGTAGCCGGCCTCGATCGCGGCCAGCGTGCCGCCGGCGGCCTCGATGCGTGTTAGCAGCTCGCGCGCGCCGTGTTCGATCTCGCTGGTCAGCTTTTCGATGTGATACGAGCCGGCAAACGGATCGATGGTATTGGCCACCCCGGATTCGTAGCCAATGATCTGCTGCGTGCGAAGCGCGATCCGCGCCGCATCTTCGGTCGGCAGGGCCAGCGCCTCGTCCCGGCTGTTGGTGTGCAGCGACTGCGTGCCGCCGATCACCGCGGCCATGGCCTGCACGGCCACGCGGACGATGTTGTTGTCGGGCTGCTGCGCCGTCAGCGTGCTGCCCGCTGTCTGGGTATGAAAGCGCAGCTGCTGGGCGCGTGGATGGGTGGCGCCGAAGCGGTCCTTCATGATGCGCGCCCAGAGCCGCCGCGCGGCGCGGAACTTCGCGACCTCTTCGAGGAAGTCGTTGTGCGCGTTGAAGAAGAACGACAGCCGTTGCCCGAACGAGTTGACGTCAAGGCCGGCCTTGATCGCCGCATCAACGTAGGCAATGGCGTTCGCGAACGTGAAGGCCACTTCCTGGACGGCCGTCGAGCCGGCTTCGCGAATGTGATACCCGCTGATCGAGATCGTGTTCCACTGCGGAACCTCACGCTCGCAGTAGGCGAACACGTCGGTCACGATGCGCAGCGAAGCCTGCGGCGGATAGATGTAAGTGCCGCGCGCGATGTATTCCTTGAGGATGTCGTTCTGGATCGTGCCGGAGAGCTGCTTCGGTGTCACGCTCTGGCGCCGCCCGACCGCGACGTACAACGCCAGCAGGATGATCGCCGTCGCGTTGATCGTCATCGACGTCGACACCTTGTCGAGCGGGATGCCGTCGAACAGCACGGCCATGTCCTCGATCGAGTCGATCGCCACCCCGACGCGACCGACCTCACCCGCCGCCAGCGAGTGATCGCTGTCGTAGCCGATCTGGGTCGGCAGGTCGAACGCGACGCTCAGGCCGCTGACGCCCTGCGACAGCAGGTAGCGATAGCGCTGGTTGGATTCGGCCGCCGTGCCGAAGCCGGCGTACTGACGCATGGTCCACAGCCGGCCACGATACATCGTCGGCTGGATGCCACGCGTGAAGGGGAACTCACCGGGGAACGCAAGGTCGCGTTCAGGATCGAACGCGGTCACGTCCTCGGGCCCAACGAAAGACTTCATGGCCCGATTTTAGTAGCCAGTCGCCAGTCGCCGGTATCCAGAAATACCGCGCGGCCGGCTGCCGGCTACTGGCTACTTTCTTCGACCTTGGCTTCTTCGGCCGCAATGCGCAGCGATCGCAGGAACCGGCGATCGTTGACGGTCATTTCGAATGCTTTGCGGGGCACGAGCGCCTTGGACACGGCGGCCTTGGCCTCCGTGGTATCGCCCTGCTGTCCGCGATTGACGAAACCGACGACCGCCTCGAGATTGACTTTCATCTCGTAGCCGGCGGCGCGTGCGCGTTCGCGGCACGCCTCGACTTCCGCACTCCCTGACACGGCGGCGGCAATGGAGTCGGCCAGCTCGCGCGCGAACCGGTTTACGACGTCATCCATAGGACGGCTCCCTCCGTTTGTCCCGGTACGCTGCTGCGGACCGGGATGGGCACACTTTGCAGGTACCCGAATAGCTAGTTGCCTCGCTCCGGCGGGGCAATTTGCGCCAAGCGGCTGGGACCCTCGGCAGCGGCCGATGCAACACCCCCCGGGCGGTTGGCAGCACATCGGCGCGAATCGTCATCAGGCGGGCAAATCTTTTGGGAAAATCGACGCTATTTTAGGAAGTCCTTGGGGTTGTGTCAAGGATCGAACGCTATAAGTTGTGCTTTTTCTGTAACTTGGGCGGATGACAGAGGTGGGATCGACGGTCGTCGCTGGATCGGCCGTCTACCCACTCTTTCCCTGTTTGGCAACGGCCGCGGCGGCCAGCTTTGCCGCTTCGGGATCGCCCAGGTAGTAGCTCTTGATCGGTTTGAGATCCGCATCGAGCTCATAGACCAGCGGGATGCCGGTCGGGATGTTCAACTCGACGATCGCATCGTCGGAGACGCCGTCGAGAAATTTCACCAGGGCGCGTAGTGAATTGCCGTGGGCGGCAATCAGGACGCGTGCGCCAGACCGGATGCGCGGGGCGATCGCGTCGTGCCAGTACGGCAGGAACCGCGCGATGGTGTCTTTGAGTGACTCAGTCATCGGCAGTTCGTCTGCCGAGAGGTGCGCGTAGCGCGGGTCCTTTGCCGGATGACGGTCGTCATCGACGGTCAAAGGCGGTGGCGCAATCGCGAAGGCACGCCGCCAGATCTTGACCTGGTCGTCGCCGTGCTTGGCGGCGGTTTCCGCCTTGTTCAGTCCCTGCAGCGCGCCGTAGTGACGCTCGTTCAAGCGCCAGCTGCGCTCGACCGGCAGCCACAGCTGATCGAGTTCGTCGAGCGCGAGAATGCTCGTCCAGATCGCGCGCTTCAGCAGCGACGTGTAGACGAAGTCGAACGCCAACCCCTCCGCTTTGAGCAGGCGGCCCGCCGCACGCGCCTCGTCCCGGCCCTTGTCGCTCAGGCTGACGTCGGTCCAGCCCGTGAACCGGTTTTCCTTGTTCCAGGTCGATTCGCCGTGACGGAGCAGGACGACCTTATACATTGGCCAGCTGCTTGAGTGCGGAGCGACCGGCGTACTTGGCGGAGGCGCCGAGTTGTTCTTCGATGCGCAGCAGCTGGTTGTATTTGGCGACGCGATCGCTGCGCGACGCCGAGCCGGTCTTGATCTGGCCGGCGGCGGTGCCGACGGCGAGATCGGCGATCGTGGAGTCCTCGGTTTCGCCAGAGCGGTGCGACGACACGCAGTGATAGCCGGCGTGCTTCGCGATCTTCATCGCGTCGAGCGTTTCGGTGATCGTGCCGATCTGGTTGACCTTCACCAGCAGCGCATTGCCGATGCCGGCGGCGATGCCTTCCTTGAGGATGCCTGGATTGGTCACAAACACATCATCTCCAACCAGCTGGACCTTGCTGCCGAGCGCGTCGGTCAGCATCTTCCAGCCCTTCCAGTCCTGCTCGGCGCAGCCGTCTTCGATCGAGATGATCGGGTACTGCCGGCACCAGTCGACGTAGAGATCGACCATCCCCTGCGAGTCCCGAGCGGGCTCTCCGGACTTATGGAACTCGTAGTGGTCGGTCTTCCAGAACTCGCTGGCCGCAACATCAAGTGCAATAAAGACGTTGTCGCCGGCCTTGGCGCCCGCCTTGCCGATCGCCTCGAGCACGACTTCGAGCGCTTCCTTGTTCGACTTCAGGCTGGGCGCAAAGCCGCCTTCGTCGCCGACACCGGTCGACAACCCCTTGCTCTTCAGGATCGATCGCAGCGCATGGAAGATTTCCGCGCCCGCCCGCAGCGCGTCGCTGAACGACGAGAATCCCACCGGCATGACCATGAACTCCTGGAAGTCCACGTTCGAGTCGGCATGCGCGCCACCGTTGAGGATGTTCATCATCGGCACCGGCAACGTGTACGACGTGTTGCCGGCGAGCTGGCCGATGTGGGCGTAGAGGGGCGCCTGCTGCCGCGCCGCTTCGGCACGCATGGCGGCCAGCGACACGCCCAGCAGGGCGTTGGCGCCAAGGCGGCTCTTGGTCGCGGTCCCGTCAAGCGCGATCATGGCTTCGTCCAGTTGCCGCTGGGACAACTCCTTGCCGGTGATCGCCGCGGCAATTTCGCCGTTGATGTTGTTGACGGCGTGGCGCACGCCCTTGCCCAGGTAACGCGACTTGTCGCCGTCCCTCAGCTCGAGCGCTTCGCGCTCTCCGGTTGACGCGCCGGACGGCACACCGGCACGTCCAAACGCGCCGCCGTCGAGCGTGACATCAACTTCCACCGTGGGATTCCCGCGAGAGTCGAGGATCTCCCGGCCGCGAACGTCAAGAATTTTCATGATGTGATGTGTGGATTATCCACGCCGATCGGCTTCGCCTTCAAGATGCAAGGCCGCTTCGCTGATCGCGGTGACGTACGGTTCATCCCCTGGCGCCACCACCACGACGCCGCTCTCCGACACGGTGTGCCGACGGCGGTCTTCTTCGGGGTTGAAACCGATCAGCGCGCCGCGCGGAATGTCGACGTCGCGGTCGATGATCGCCTTGCGGATGCGCGCATGACGCCCGACGCGCACGCCCGGCATCAGGATCGAGTCTTCGATCGAGCAGAAGCTGTGCACCCGCACGTTCGGGCACAGGATGCTGCCGCGAATTTCGCTGCCGGACACGATGCAGCCTTGCGAGATCAGCGAGTCCTGGGCGTCGCCGCGCCGCCAGTCTTCCGCGAACACGAACTTGGCGGGCGGCGCCTGGGGCATGTAGGTGCGCAGCGGCCACTCCGGGTCGTACATGTTGAATTCCGGATTGACCTGGCACAGGTCCATCTGCGCTTCGTAGTAGGCGTCGATCGTGCCGATGTCGCGCCAGTACTTCGCGGCCTTCTTGTTCTCGTCGTAAAACGGATACGCGTAGGTGCGGCCGCGGCCGATCAGCGACGGGATGATGTTCTTGCCGAAATCGTGATGGCTGTCGGTCTTGGCCGCGTCCTGCTCCAGGGCCTCGATCAGGACCTTGCTGTCGAAGACGTAGATGCCCATCGAGGCGAGCGCCAGGCCGGGTTGACCGGGCATTGGCGGAGGGCTCTGCGGCTTCTCCAGGAAGCCGGTGACGCGCTCGGTTTCGTCGACCGCGACGATGCCGAAGCGCTTGCTGTCCTCGATCGGGACCTCGATGGCGGCCAGCGTCACTTCCGCTTCCATGTCGATGTGGAAGCGGAGCATCTTCTGGTAGTCCATCTTGTAGACGTGATCGCCGGCGAGGACCACGACGTACTTCGGGTTCTCGCGGATGATCGAATACAGGTTCTGGTACACCGCGTCGGCGGTGCCCTGATACCAGTGTTCGCCGACCCGTTTCTGTGGCGGCAGGATCTCGATGAACTCGCCGAGTTCCTCGGACACGACCGTCCAGCCCTGGCGGATGTGCCGATTCAACGACAAGGACTTGTACTGCGTCGCGATGAACACGTGGCGCAGGCCGGAATTGATGCAGTTGCTGAGAACGAAGTCGATGATGCGGTACGGACCGCCGAAGTACACCGCCGGCTTCGCGCGCTCGCGCGTCAGGGGCGCGAGCCGTTCACCGGCGCCACCAGCCAGCACGATTACGAGGACGTCGTCACGAAGCATGGTACGGAAGCTTATAGCCCCAGCAGGCCCTAAGAGCTCAGACGAAAGATATCACCACATGTAACGATCCAGACAACGCTAAGCCTCTGCTGTTACAACTATTTAGACTGTTTGACTTGGCGTCGCCCCGCCCCCTATGATCCACTGGATCAAGGCTGGAGGCCGAACGCTGCCAGCCGGTAGCTAACAGAGCTTGAAGGGGAGTTTGATGATGGCAATTCGGCGTGCAGTGGCCCTGGTGGGCGCGCTGATGGTTTCGGCAACGTTCGCGGTGGCGCAGACGGCTCCGAAACCGGATAACAAGAAGCGGAACAAGCAGGAACAGCAGGAAATCGAGACGATGGTGAAGCTGGTCGACGGCATCATGGCCGGACAGCCGGCGCCCGCCGACATCACCATGACGCTGACGCCGTTCTTCATGAAGTCGCAGGATCAGCGCACGTTCGTGCCGTTCGTGCTCGGCGTGGCCAACGCCCCGAAGGCCGACAGCGTGCTCTACGTGCGCGTCGTCAATCCCGCCGCCAAGCCCGACCCGAAGGCCAAGAAGGTCGAATATCCGTGGGACGACGTGCACTTCGTGCCGTCCGCGCAGCTTGCTGGCGATGCGGTCAGCCTGAATCGCGTGTTCATGGCTGCGGCCGGCACCTACGACGTCTACATCGGCTTCAAGGAACGCATTCCCGAGAAGGCGCCGAAGAACACCGTCGCCAAGGTCGGCGTCCTCAAGACCTCGGTCACCGTTCCCGACTTCTACAACGGCGAACTGGCCACCAGCTCGATCCTCGTGGCCGACAAGGTCAACATGCTGAGCGCGCCGCCCAGCGCCGACGAAGCGCGTGAGCGTCCCTTCGCGTTCGGTATGCAGGAAATGATTCCCGCCGGCGACATGGAGTTCAAGAAGAGCGAAGCCCTGTCGATCTTCTTCCAGGTCTACAACTCGGGTCTCGACTCGACCGGCAAGCCGAACTTGACGCTCGAGTATGAGTTCCACAAGACCGAGGGCACGGGCGAGAAGTTCTTCAACAAGACCAGCCCGCAGAACGTGAACGGCACCAACCTGCCGCCGCAGTTCGACCCGGCGAAGTTCCCGGTTCCCGGCGGCATCGAAGTTCCGCTGGCGTCGTTCGGTGAAGGCTCCTACCGCCTCAACGTCAAGATCACCGACAAGGCGAACAGCAATAATAAGGTCCTGTCCCAGGACATCAAGTTCACCGTTAAGGGCTAGCCAGCTCTGGCATTTGGGGGCGGAAACCGGTTTCCAACCGGTTCCCGCACCCAGGTTCCTCCCCCTCCCAAAAAGGCGTAGACTGGTGCCGACGTGGGCACCCCCAGTCGCTGTGTCGCACCGATTCTGCTTTGCCTCCTGGCGATGCAGCCGACCTCTGTCTCCGCGCAGGGCCTGAAGCTCGAACCCGTCACCAAAATCGCTGCCGCCGAAACCGGCTTGATCGAAGGCCGCGTGACCGACGAGCATGGCCAACCGCTCGACGGCGCAGTAGTCTCGGCTCTTGGCGGCGCATCCGTGTTTGCCGTGTCCGACAAGACCGGCGCGTACTCCCTGAAGCAACTGCCTCCCGGACCATATCTGGTTCGTGTCCATCTGGCCGGGTTCCTCGCCGCGCGCAGCGCGATGGTGAACGTGAGGCCGTCGACGCGCAGCGCTTCATCGTTCACCTTGCGCAGAGAAGGTACGGCCAGCGCGCCGCGCGTCACCGAAGCCGCGGTCGGCGCAATCAGCGCCGCGCCGACGCCCGTGTCCGCGAAAGGCAGCGAGCGGGATGAGAGCGAGTTGGCATGGCGCCTGCGTCACCTGAAGCGCGGCGTGTTGCGCGATGCGCAGCCGCTGGCCGGGCTGCCGAAGGATGACGACTGGTTCATTACCGACTCCTTCCAGTTCATCGGGCGTGCGGTCGGGAGCGCCGTCGGCACCTCGGCACGCGCCGCGAGCGCGCTGTTCAATGACCTGTCGCTGGGCGGGCAAGTCAACCTGCTGACGACCGGCGCGTTCGACAGTCCGATGCAACTGCTGCAGATGGATCGCACCAACAGCGTCGCGTTCTTCTCGGTCGGGGCGCCGGTCGGGTCGCACGGCGACTGGAACGTTCGCGCCGCGCTCAACAACAGTGATCTGAGTTCCTGGATGCTTGCCGGCAATTACGTCGTGACGGCGCAGGTGCCGCATCGCTACCAGTTCGGCATGTCGTACAGCCTGCAGCGCTACGAAGGCGGCAACACCGCCGCGCTCAGTGCCGTCACCGACACCGCTCGCAACGTGGGTTCCGTGTTTGCCTACGACGAGTGGCGGATCTCCCGTTACGTGGCGATTGATGTCGGCGCTCATTACGCGCGCTACGACTACCTGGACAGCGCGACGATGTTGAGCCCGCGGCTGGCCGCGACGTTTTCTCCGTCGAAGGACTGGAGCCTGCGCGTCAGCGCCTCGCGTGAGGCGAGCGCGCCGGGTGCCGAAGAGTTCATTCCGCCGGCGACAGCCGCGTATCTGCCGCCGCAGCGCACGTTCTCGCCGATCTCGAAGTCCGCCTTACGGCCGCAGTCGCTGGTGAATTACGAGGTGGGTTTGCAGCGCGTCATGAACGGCGCGACGTTTGGCGTGCGCAGCTTTGAGCAGCGCATCAACGATCAGACGGTCACCGTGTTCGGGCTGCGCAGCGACGACAGCAATCCGTCGGCGGCCGGCCATTACTACGTCGGTGCCGCTGGAGATGCCGTCGTCCGCGGGGTGGGCGTCACGGTGACCCATGCGTTCGCCGATTTCATTCGCGGCTCGGTGGACTACTCCGTGTCGACTGCGGATTGGACTGGTCGCTCTGAGCCGGTCGAGTTCGCCGTGCTGACCAAGTGGGTGCCCTCGACCGTGCGCAGCAATCGCGAGCGCATCCACGATGTCACCACGTCGCTCGAGACCGAGATTCCCTACACCGCCACACGCGTGGTCGTGCTCTACAAGTTGAACAGCGCGTTTGCCACCGCGACCCGCGCCGAAGAACTGCCGGCGTTTGGTGCGCGCTTCGACATGCGCGTCACCCAGTCGCTGCCGTTCATGAACTTCCGTGCGTCGCAGTGGGAAATGCTGGTTGGCGTTCGAAACCTGTTTCATGAGTCGCTCGCCAACAGCTCGGTCTACGACGAACTTCTCGTAGTCAGGCCGCCGAAGCGACTGGTCGGCGGTCTCACCGTTAAGTTCTGAGCGCCTGGCTGTCCGGGCGCGCCGCTGAATCGCTCAAAAACCTGACATACTAGAAATTGGATCAGATCGGTCCGTTCCTTGGATCCGAACGTCATTTCGACCGCTCGTTCAGACCCAAGTGATTGTTTTTAATGGTATTTAGGTCAGCTGGCTCGACAAGGCTGACGGTATACCGTTTGCTCTATTTCCACCGGACTCTTGTGCCTTGTTGACTGATTCTGGACCCCTGACCTCGATGCCCGCGAACGAGCCCGATTCCTGGTGGCGCGAGTGGAGGCAGACGGCGCTGCCCGTTGCGGTGACGCTTGGCCTGTTGGCGCTTGGCCTGGCCAATGTGGTGTCACGGGCGACGTCGTGGGAAGTCGAGGACGGAGTCCTCTGGGTTGAGCGCGCCGTCGGTGTCGTCGCGGCCGAAATCTCCACGCCGTCCGCGGCCAGCCGCGCGGGGGTGCGCACCGGCGACATCCTGATCGCCATCGATAACCAGCCGATTGAGAGCCGGGCCGATGTCCTGGCGATCCAGCATGCGGCTCGCCCCGGTGATCGACACACCTACTCGCTGGTGCGCCTTGGATCGTCCGAACTCGCGAACGTGTCGCTCGCGCCGATTCCAAGCGGCGCCGGCTTGTTCTACTACGTGCTGGCCGCCGTTGGCATTTTCACGTTGCTGGTCGGTGCCGCCGTGCGCGCGCGTCGTCCGACCGACCAGGCGACGTTGCACTTCTTCTGGCTGTCGGTGGCGTTCTTCGGTTTGTTCACCTTCTCGTTCAGCGGCCGGCTCGACCGTGTTGACTGGGTCTTCTACTGGGGCGACACGCTCGCGTTGATGGTGCTGCCGCCACTGTTCCTGCACTTCACCCTGGTGTTTCCCGAGCGTCCGCACATGCCGGGGTACTCGGCGTTGCTGGCGCGCTGGCTGCCGGCCTTGTATCTGCCCGGCGCGGTCCTCGCGTCGACACGCGCGCTGGCGGTGCTGCGCTCCGGTCTCGATCCCGAATATTTCGTGCGCGTGATCTCGCTGCTCGATCGCCTCGAGTACGTCTATCTGGCGGTATTTTTCGCGGCGGGGCTGGCGATTCTGCTGCGCGCCCTGTCCCGCGCACGGTCGGTGACGGTCAAGCGCCAATTGCGCTGGATCGTCTGGGGCACCGCGCTCGGTGCGTTGCCGTTTGCGCTTGGCTATGCGATTCCGTTCGCGTTCGGCGCCGATCCGTCGATCCCGATGGGACTGAGCGCCATTCCGCTCGGCTTCATCCCGCTGGCCTTTGCCTCGGCGATCATTCGCTACCGCCTGATGGACGTCGAGATCATCCTCAAGCGCCTGCTGATCTACACCTCTGCCGTCGCCGCGATCGTGGCGATTTACGTGATGATCCTGCGCGCGTCCGGCGGATACCTCAGCGTCGAAGGCGAGACCGACCACCGCTGGATCATCGCGTTTCTCGCAACGGTCGTCGTCATTCTGCTGGCCAAGCCGGTCAAGGATGGCCTCCAGAAGGCGATCGATCGCGCGTTCTATCGCGATCGCTATGACTACCGCCGCGCCCTGGTGGGATTTGCGCGGGAGCTGAATAGCGATCTTGATCTCAATCGCCTGTCCGATCGCCTTGTCACCCGGGTGCGCGAGACCATCGAGCTCGATCGCATGGCGTTCCTGCTTGCCACCGAGAGCGGCGACTTCGAATCGTTGAGCCACGAGGGTTTCGACCAGGCGCCGCCGGCGCTGTCTGGTGCCTCGGGGATTGGTTCGCGCCTGCACGGTGCGCATACGGTTCGACTGGATGATCCCCTGGCTGCCACGCGCTTCACGGCAGAGGAAATCGAATACTGGCGCGACCACGGGTTGTACTACTTCGTGCCGTGCGTGGCGAAGGACACCGCGATCGCGGTGCTGGCCCTCGGCCGCCGCGCCAGTGGCGAGCCGCTGAGCACGGAAGACACCGCCCTGGTCACCGCCGTTGCGGCACAGGCGGCCAGCGCCATCGAGAACGGCCGGTTGTACCGTCAATTGCACCTCAAGGCATCCGAGCTGGATCGCCTGCACGCGTTCAACGAAAACATCCTCGAGTCGCTCGATGATGGCTTGCTGGTGATCGGGCCGAACGACCAGGTGATTCGCTGGAACGCGGCGCTCGAGCGTCTCTACGGCATCTCGAGGACCGCGGTGCTTGGCAAGACCGTCGACCGGCTCTTCGACCAGGACCTGATCGAGTTGCTCACGGCGGTTCGTCACGATCACCCGGATGGTCACACCGTGTTCCGCGTCCCGGTCGTGGCGCGCGGTGAGCTCGCCGGACAGCGGCTGCTGGTGAACGTCACGACCGTGCCGTTGCAGAGCGTGGCCGGCGGATCGACGGCCGGCACGATCGTGATTCTCGAAAACATTACCGAGCGCTCGCAGATGGAAGAGCAGCTGCGCATCTCCGAGAAGATGGCGTCGCTTGGCTTGCTGGCCGCCGGCGTGGCGCACGAAGTCAACACGCCGCTGACCGGCATTTCCAGCTACACGCAGATGCTGCTGGAGAACGCGGATCCGGCGGATCCGCGCACGCCGCTCCTCGAGAAAATCGAAAAGCAGACATTCCGCGCCGCCCGCATCGTCAACGGCCTGCTGAACCTGTCGCGCCCCAGTCCTGCGGAACAATCCGAGCGCGCCGTCGTCGATCTCAATCAGGTGATTGGTGACGTGCTGTCGCTGCTCGAGCACCAGTTCGAGAAAGGCAGCGTCAAGATCCGCCGCGAACTGGGTGACGGGCCCGTGAACGTCGTCGGCTTCGAGTTCAAGCTGCAACAGGTGTTCCTGAACCTGTTCCTCAACGCCAGAGACGCCATGCCGAGCGGCGGCTGGTTGACGATCACGACGCGAGTCGACGGCGGCGAAGTGGTGGCCGAGGTGTCGGATACCGGCAGCGGCATCCCGCCTGAACATCTGGCGCGGATCTACGATCCGTTCTTCACCACGAAACCGATGGGCCAGGGCACCGGCCTCGGCCTGTCGATCACCTACGGCATCGTCCGCGAACACGAAGCGACGATCCAGTGCGACAGCACGCCCGGCAAGGGCACGCGCTTTGAACTGCGATTTGCAAGGCCGGAACACGGCGTTACAGGCGATCCGCCCCAGCGCGTTGCGGCGGGCGAGAACACGGGTGTGTAATGCGTAAGAACAACGCGGCAGTACTCGTCATCGACGACGAAGAGGTCATGCGGGACATCCTCGGCACGCTGCTGGAGCGCGAAGGCTACAGCGTGCGCATGGCATCCACAGGGCAGGAGGGCCTCGACCTGGCCCGGTCGCTGCCGTTCGACGCGGTGATCACCGACGTGATGATGCCCGGGATTGACGGGCTGCAGGTGCTCGAAGAGCTGAAGAAGCACGACGAAGACCTGCCGGTGCTGATGGTCACCGCCTACGCGTCGATGGAGAGTGCGATCGCGGCGATGAAGAAGGGCGCGTTCGACTACATCACCAAGCCGTTCAAGAACGACGAAGTGCTGGTCGTGCTGCAAAACGCGATCGAGCGGCGCCAGTTGGTGGCCGAGAACGTGTCGCTGCGCCAGAACCTGCAGGCGCGCTATCACAAGTTTTCAGGCATCATCGGCAAGAGCAGCCGCATGAAGCAGGTGTTCGACCTGATCATCCAGGCCGCGCCGAGCCGCAGCACGATCCTGATCACCGGAGAAAGCGGCACCGGCAAGGAGCTGGTGGCGCGCGCCATTCACAGCAACTCCGCCAGGAGCGAGAAGTCGTTCGTGGCCGTCAATTCAGGCAACCTGCCGCCCGATCTTCTCGAATCAACGCTGTTCGGCCACGTGAAAGGCGCCTTCACCGGCGCGGTGTATCCGAAGAAAGGCATGTTCGACCTGGCCGACAAGGGCAGCATCTTCTTCGACGAAATCGGCAACATCCCGATGGAGACGCAAGCCAAGCTGCTGCGCGTCATGCAGGAACGCGAGTTCATGCGCCTTGGCGGAATGGAGACGATCAGGGTTGACGTGCGCATCATCGCGGCCACCAACGTCGACCTGAAGACGGAGATGGAGGAGGGGCGCTTCCGCGAAGACCTCTTTTACCGCCTCAACGTCGTCAATCTTTCCCTGCCGGCGCTGCGTGAGCGGCGCGACGACGTCCCATTGCTGGTGCACCACTTTCTTGAGAAGTACAGCGAGGAAAACGAGCGCCGCAACATCGAGATCGCGCCCGAGGCCCTCGACCTGCTGATGGAATACGACTGGCCGGGTAACGTCCGCGAACTCGAGAACGTGATCGAACGCGCCGTCGTGCTCTGCACCGGCACCCGGATCGGGACGGAGTTGATTCCTGAGCACGTCCGCCGCAATCCGGCGTTCCAGATTCCCCACGTCGTGATGCCGGCTGACGGCATCTCGCTGAAGGATGTCACCGTTGCATACGAGCGGCAGTGGATCGAATCGGCGCTCGAGGCCGCCTGTGGTGTGCAAAAGCGCGCCGCCGAGCTGCTGCGCATCAAGCCGACGACGTTGAACGAAATGATCAAGCGTTACGACATTCGTCCACGGCGCAAGAAGGCGTCGGCCGGCACCACCGAGCCCGACAACAGCGGCAGCGAGAACGGCGACGAGCTCGAACCCGTCGAGATCGAATAACGCCGAGAGGCGGGCCCACGGCCCGTCGAGTAGCTATCGAGCGGACACCAGGACGATCCGCACTTCGAGGCCGTGCGGCTCTCGCAGGTGGCAGCTCACTGATCCGCCGCAGGCTTCCACCGCGCTTCTGACGATCGCCAATCCCAGTCCCACGCCGCCGGTCTTGCGAGTGCGGGCGGCATCCTCGCGATAGAAGGGTTCGAATAACTGCTGCAGCGATTCGGGTGCGACCCCAGGCCCTTGATCGGCGATCGACACGACCACCTGTCCGCGATCTTCCGTGGCGTTGATGTGAATCGGGCCAGCAGCGCCGGCGTAGGCGGCGGCGTTGCGCACCACGTTTGAGAGCGCTCGCTCCAGCAGGCCAGGATCGGCGTTCACGACGATTCGGGCGTCGATGGCTGACGTGATCGTGGCACCCTGGCCGTCCTTGACGATGACGCGCTCGACGAGGGGCAGCAGCGGCACGGCCTCGAGCGCCTTGCCGCGCTCTCGCAGCTCGGCGCGGGCGTACTGCAGCAACTCGTCTGTCAGGGTGCGGAGCTCTTCGACGTCCTCTTTCAGGTCGCCAACATAGGCGCGTTCGCCGTCACCCACCTTGCGCTCGAGCAGCTCCAGGGCGATCTGCATGCGGCCGATCGGCGAGCGCAATTCATGTGCGGTGTCACCCAGAAAGCGCTTCTGTCCTGACACCATGACGCCCAGGCGGCCCGCCATCTGTTCGATCGACGACGACAGGCGGCCGATCTCGTCGGACCTCGAGACACCGATCTTCGTATCGAATCTGCCCTGGGCGATCTCGTTGGTGGCGTGTTCGATGCGGCTCAGGCTCTTGGTGATCGACCGCAGGACCGGCCACCAGCAGAGCACCGTCACCGACAGTGCGAACAACACCCACAACACCGCCCGCATTGGGAACAACAGCGGATCGGTAAAGAAGCCGTAGGGAATCACCAGCAGGCTGCCGGGCGTGATATCGGCCGCGCCGGCGAACCTGATCGGGAGGCGGAGCACAACCCAGAATCGCGGTCCCGTGCGCGTCGGGATCAGGTGTGCGGGTGTCTGCGGCATGCGCAAGCCGGTGCGGGCGTCCGGTGGCCCCACCGGAGGACCCGAGCGTCCGAGCGGCGGTCCAGAGGGCGGCGCAAAGCGAAACTCGCGATCCTCGGGTCCGCGTGGCGGTCCCGAAAGCGCGAGGCGAACATCATGTGGAATCTCCAGCTCCGCTCCGGCGATGCGCGTGCCGTCGTTTCTGACCAGCATGAAGCGAGTGCGGTATTCGTTGGCGTAGCGCTCGAGGATCGCGCCCGCGTCCTCAGGCGTGGTGCGTTCGAGATCGAGGGCAATGCGGCGCGCAACGTCTTGCAGCCGCAGCTCCGCCGACTGCATCACGATTTCCGAAAGGCTGCGCGGGACGCGAACGCCGGACGCGGCCAGCCCGATCCCGGCCAGCAGCACCAGATTCACGACAGCGAGCAACAGGATGCGCGCGCCGAGCGATCGTCTCAGCTGCGCGATCACGCCGTGCCTCCGGACGCCCGGGCCTCTGGCGGCAGCATGCGGTAGCCGATGCCGCGAATCGTTTCGATCCACCGGGGGGCCTTCGGATCGTCACCGAGCTTCTTGCGCAGCGAGGAGATGTGTACGTCGATCGAGCGATCGAACGCCTCGAAGTCACGGTCGGCGGCCGCAAGCAGGAGCTGCTCGCGCGAGCGCACCCGGCCTGGCGCTTCAGCCAGCGCCATCAAGAGATCGAACTCCACCTTCGTCAGCGGCAGCGGCGATTCGTCAAGCGTGGCGGTTCTTGCGGCTGCGTCCATCCAGAGGGGGCCCAGTGACACCGGTGCGGCCTTGGACTCCTGCCTGGCGGCGGTTGTAATCGCCGATCGCCGCAACACCGACCTGAGGCGCGCCAGCAGTTCGCGCGTCGAAAACGTCTTGGGCAGGTAGTCGTCTGCGCCGATCTCGAGACCGGCGATGCGGTCGACCTCGTCGCCGAGCGCCGTCAGCATCAAGACCGGAACGTGCGACGTGCGCCGCAGTTCCCGCAGGATGTCGAAGCCGCTCATCCCCGGCAGCATCACGTCAAGAATGACGGCCGAATGACCGCCGGTCTGCGCGCGCACCAGCCCGTCACGGCCGTCATGCGTGACCTCCACGTCGTATCCGAGCGGCGCCAGGTAATCCCTCAGCAGCCGGCAGAACTTTTCGTCGTCTTCGACGAGCAGCAGTCGAGTGGACTCCATCGCCTGTAGGCCGAAATGTAGTTCGAGCGGACCGAAAAGTGTCGACTTTTACCGTTGCTTTACAAATCTCCGGGATCGGCTGAAGGGTCGCTTAACACCGGCGCAGTCTCATTAGTCAGGAGGACGAAATGAGAAACCAACCCTTGGCCCTCACCGCTATCGCACTGGTCGCCGCCGGCGTCGTGGCATGCAGCCAGGCTGCCGCGTCGACCTCGGCCCCGACCGCTCCGACGACAACTGCGACAACGGCCACCACCACGACGACCACGACGACC